>CBFGVC010000140.1:0-5221 GCA_965652255.1 uncultured Fibrobacteria bacterium
TCGAGCGCGCCTATCACGACGATTTCGGGGTGACCGACCCGGCGCAAATCGAACATGTGACCGAGAACTGGTACAACCCGGACCTGCACGACGGCCGCTTCGAGGCGTTGGCCTCTCGCCTTCCCGGCCCCCGGCGCATCCTCGACCTCTCGTCGGGCATGGGCACGGCGGTGCTTCGGGGGGTGGCGTTGGGCCACGACGCCTTCGGCGTTGAACCGGATGTCGCGAAGCTCGGCCTCACCCGGCGACGGGTGCTGGGCGACCCCGCGCTCGACCGGGGGCTCGCGGGACGGTTCGTCCGCGCCATCGGGGAAAAGCTGCCCTACAAGGACGGGGCGTTCGACGCGGTGCTCTCGCACCAGACCCTGGAGCACGTGCAGGACGGCGACGCCGTTGTCGCCGAGATGCTGCGCGTGGTCCGGAGGGGCGGGGGGATTCACATCCGGTGTCCGGATTACCGGGGAACCTTCGAGGGTCATTACCTGCTGCCTTGGCTGCCGCTCATGCCGCGCCCGCTGGCCCGGCTGTGGCTGCGGGCGCGCGGGCGTCCCGACGCCGGGTTGCGCGGCATTCGCTACACCACGTTTCCAGGCGTCGCGCGGTCGATCCGGCGCGCGGCGGAGCGCGCGGGGCGCAGCGTCGTCATCGCCGACCTAACGGGCGAACGCGCCCGTTCAAGGCTGCGCGGGCTCGGGCTCCCGGCGCCGCGCGCCGTGGTTCCGTTGCTGAAGGCCGCGCAATGGGCGCGGCGGCTGTTCCGGGGCGAAACCGAAATCAACCTCTGGGTGACTGTGACCTAGGTCCGGGGTCGCGCGGGGGCCGGTTTTTCGGCCACCACCAGGTAGGCCCAGGTCCACTTGCGCGACTCCGCCGAACGATCCAACCGATCCAACGCGTACGCCCCCCCTTGCACGAGCAAACCCAGCAGGGGAATGACGGGAATCCAGCGAAGCGGTCCCCGGTGGAGCCGATGGAACTGATACACCAGCAATTGCCCGAAGGTGGCCCAGAACCCCGAGAGCGGACGCACCTCGACCTTGTCGAATCCCGCCTTGCGGAACAAGTATTCGAGGCCATGGCGGCTGTATCGGTAGAAGTCGCGGGGCTCCTCGTGGAGGTGCCAGATGAACGGCACGGTATAGACGGCGCTGCCCCCGGCGCGCAGCACGCGAAACGCCTCCCGCACCGCCTCGGCGGGTTCCTCGAGGTGCTCCAGCACGGCGGAGCACAGGACGAGGTCGAAGGTCCCGTCGCGGAACGGCATGGCGTAGGCGGACGAGGCCGCGTCCACCGCGCCCATCCCATGGCCGCTTCCCGGATGGTCGATGCCCACGTGCCGCACGGGCAGGCCGCGCAGGAGCGGGGCATGCGGCTTCAGGCCGCAGCCCACGTCCAGCAGGAGGCCGCGCGCGCGGCTTCGGAGCACAGGCCCCAGCGCGGCGTCCGACAGCCCGTTCACGAGGAGGTTCTTGAGCGAGCGCGCCATGTTCCCGGGACCTTTCCTCACGCGCCCTTGGCGCTCAGCCACACGTTGCCCGGCCCCGCCACGGCCTTCAGCCTCTCGAAGCACGCGTGCCCCGGATCGACGCGGTAGCGCTCGCTCACGATCCCGAGCGGCTCGGGCCGCGAGGCCTCCACGTGGAAGACGAGCTGGCATCCGCCCGGATGCTCCTCGCAGGCGGCGCGCAACGCCTCGACCTGCTCGGGCTGGAGGCCCGCGGCGCGCAGTCGCACGTGCACGCTGCGGGTGAGTTGCCCGCGCGCCGCCGCGAGGGGAACCACCTTGGCCGCCGTGAGCTTGTGCACGCGCCGCTCGTCGTCCCATGACAGCGCACCGCGGATGAGCACCATCGAGTCCACCTCCACGTCGCGGCGCGCCTCCTCGAACATGTCGGACCACAGCGCCACGTCCACCTTGCCCGTGAAGTCCTCCAGGTCGGCGAAGGCGAAGGCCTTGTTGTCCTTCTGGCTGATGCGCTGCTTGAGGCGCGTGATCATGCCTCCCAGGATCACCTGGGCGCCGCGGTGGCGCTCGAGGCGATCGGAGTCGAGCGGCGAGGTCGCGAAGCCCTCCAGCTCGGCGCGGTAAGGCTCGAGCGGATGGCCGGAGAGGTAGAGGCCCAGCACCTGTTTTTCCTTCTCGAGCAGCTCGTGCCACGGCCACGGATCGACCGCCGGCAGGGCCGGCTCGTCGATGTGGCCCGCCGCGTCGGCGCCCTCGCCGCCGCCGTCTCCCCCTCCGAACAAGCTGACCTGGCCCAGCTCGCGGTCGGCCTGGGCTCCCGCGGCGAAGGTCATGGCCGTCTCGACCGCCGCGAACTGCTGCGCGCGGTTTCCGGGGATGTCGTCGGGCAGCGCGCCCGCGAGGATGAGCGACTCGAGCGCGCGGCGGTTGAGCGCCTGCGCGTCGACGCGGCGGCACAGGTCGAACAGCGAGCGGAACGGCCCGCCGCGCCGCCGCTCCTCGACGAGCTTCTCGACGGCGCCCAGCCCGACGTTCTTGATGCCCGCGAGGCCGTAGACGATCCGCCCGTCCTCGGCCCGGAAGCTGGCGTCGCTGCGGTTGATGTCGGGAAACTCGACGGCCACGCCGATCTGGCGGCACTCCTGCAGGAGGACGACGAGGCGCGAGGTGTCCTGCATTTCGGAGTTCATGTTGGCCGCCATGAACTCGGCCGGGTAGTTGGCCTTCAGGAAGGCCGTCTGGTAGGCCACCGTGGCGTAGGCCGCCGAGTGGGACTTGTTGAAGGCGTAGCTCGAGAAGGGGATGAGGATTTCCCAAAGCTTCTCCGCCAGGGCCGGATCGTAGCCGCGCGCCTTCGCGCCGTCCACGAACTTGGGCCGCAGCTCCTTCATCTTCTTCTCGTCCTTCTTTCCCATGGCGCGGCGCAACAGGTCGGCGCCGCCCAGGGTGAAGCCGCCCAGCACCTGGGCCAGCTGCATCACCTGCTCCTGGTACACGATGACGCCGTAGGTCTCGCGGAGGATCGGTTCGAGGTTCTTGTGATAATAGTCGGGCTTCTCGCGCCCGCGCTTGCGGGCGATGTACTGCGGGATGAACTCCATGGGCCCCGGGCGGTAAAGGGCGTTCATGGCGATGAGGTCCTCGAGGCAGCCCGGCTGGAGCTTGCGCAGGTAATCCTGCATGCCGCCCGATTCGAACTGGAACACGCCCACCGTCTGCCCGCGCCCGAGCATCTCGTAGGTCTTCTCGTCCCCCTCCGGCAGCTTGAGCGGGTCGATCTCCACGCCGTGGTTCCGCTTCACCTGCGCGATGGCATCCTGGATCACCGACAGGTTGCGCAGTCCGAGGAAGTCCATCTTGAGGAGGCCGATGTCCTCGGAGTAGCGCATGTCGTACTGGATCATGACCTGATCCGAGCCGGGCTGGCGGAACAGGGGCGCGAAGTTCACCACCGCCTTGGGCGCGATGATGACGGCGGCGGCGTGCATGCCCGCCTGCCGCACGAGGCCCTCGAGCGAGAGCGCCGTGTCCCACAGGCGCCGCCAGGCCTCGCCGCCCGCGGCGACGGCCTGCGTCACCTCGGAGATGTCGGAGGCGTAGGTGGCCTCGCGGTTCTTGTCGCCTTCGGGGCGCTGCAGGCCCTTGGCGAGCGGGGGGATGAACTTGTTCATCCGCTCCACCTCGCGGAAGTCGATGCCCAGCACGCGCGCCACGTCCTTGAGCACGGCCTTGGCCTTGAGGCGGCCGTAGGTCACGATCTGGGCCACCGACTCGGTCCCGTACTTGTCCACCACGTACTGGATCACCTCGGCTCGGCCGCCGTCGGAGAAGTCGGTGTCGATATCGGGCATCGTCACGCGCTCGGGGTTCAGGAAGCGCTCGAACAGCAGGCTGTAGCGGATGGGATCGACGTCGGTGATGCCGATGGCGTAGCACACGAGAGAGCCCACCGCCGAGCCGCGGCCCGGCCCCACGGGAATGCCCCGCGCCTTGGCCGCATTGATGAAGTCCTGGACGATGAGCATGTAGCCCGCGACCTTCATGTCCTTCATCACCTCGAGCTCGTACTCGAGGCGCTTGACGGCCTCCTCGGGCGGCTCCCCGAAGCGTTTCCTCAGGCCCTCGCGGGCGAGAGCCGCGAGGAACGCGTCGGCGTCCGGGTATTCCTTGGGAATCGGGAACTGCGGATGGTGCAGGGTCCCGAAGGATATCTCCACGTTGCAGGCCTCGGCCAGCCGCGCCGTGTTCTCCAGCGCGCCGGGATACTTCCCCAGCAGCGCCGCCATCTCCTCGCCGCTGCGCAGGTAATACTGGTCGGATGGGAAGCGCGGGCGGTCGGCGTCGTTGAGGCGCGCGTTGGCCTCGATGCACAGCGCCACCCCGTGCGGCTCGGCGTCCGGCTTGCGGACGTAATGCACGTCGTTGCCCGCGAGCAGGTTCCACCCTTCGGCCTGCAGGCGCGCGAACCACGCGTTCACGCGGCGCTCGTCCTCGACCCCGTGGTCCTGCACGACCAAAAAGACCCGGTCCCGGCCCCCGAGCGATGCGAGAAACTCCAGCGAATCCCCCGCCCGTTGCTCCTGCTCCTTGAGGAACCACGATCCCGCCTCGCTCTCGAGGTTGGGGACCAGCAAGAACAAGCCCTCCGCATGGCGCTGCAGCAGCTCGCGATCGACGCGCGGCTTTTGGTGGAAGCCCTCGAGGTGGCCCGCCGAGCACAGCTGCAGCAGGTTGCGGTAGCCGGTTTCGTTTTCCGCCAGCGCCACGAGCCGGTGCCAGGCCTTCTCGCCCGGCGCGTAATTCACGTTCGCGCGCGAGTCGGGCGCCACGAACAGGTCGCAACCGATGATCGCCTTCAACCCCGCCTTCTTCGCCGCGGTGTAGAATTCGAGCATCCCGAACATGTTGCCGAGGTCCGTCAGCGCCAGCGCCGTTTGCCCCATGGCCTGCGCCGCCTTGATCAGGGCCGGGATGCGCGCGGTGGCCCGGAGCATGGAATACTCCGAGTGGACATGGAGGTGGACGAAGGAGTCGGGGGTCTGGAGTCCGGAGTCGGGGGTGGAAGACATGGGCCCCTCGGCGGAGCTCGGGGACCGGGACAAGGGTTTCGGTGAAGGCATGGGAAATTCGGTGCGAAATCCGGGGGGACGGATGGAGGCAACCTAGCTTCCCGCAGGGGGGCTCTCAAGCGGTCGACGGGTGTCCGGGGCGCTTCGGAATCGAAGGGTTTTGGCGGGTGGGGAGTGGGTGGTGGGT
>CBFGVC010000141.1:0-5157 GCA_965652255.1 uncultured Fibrobacteria bacterium
GCTGCAAGAAGCACGAGGCCGGAGACCTGCAGGAGTGCTGCAAGAAGGGTCACGACGACGCGAAGGACACCGAGGCAAAAAAGTCCTGAGCCGTTTCAAAATTTCGTCCGCGACAAAGGCCCCCGGCATTCCCGGGGGCTTTTCGTTTCCCGTCGCGCCCGACGCGAACCCCCCGGTGAACCGCAAAGACGCGGGGAACCTTTGCCGACGCAGGAACCCCCGGGGATCCGGTGATTTCGAAGATTCCCCAAATTTCGCTCAAAAACGGCCTAAAAAAATAAAGAAAGGTATTGACCTAACTGAATTCCCGAGATATATTAAGGTTAATGCCTAACCAATTCACAGCCACCGCCTCAGGCGCGGCCAACCCGACGGACTTGAACCGCGTGTTCAAGGCGCTCTCGGATCCCACCCGTCGCACCGTCGTGCATCGCCTCGCGATGGGCCCCGCCGCCGTGAAGGAGCTGGCCGCGTCGTTCGACATGGCGTTGCCCTCCTTCATGCAGCACCTCGACGTGCTGGAGGAGTGCGGCCTGGTGGCTTCGGAAAAGACCGGACGCACGCGCACCTACCGCCTTTCGCCCAAGCCCATGCAGGAGGTGGAGGATTGGCTCATCGCCCAGCGCGCGATCTGGAACGCGCGTCTGAACCAGCTCGACTCGTACCTGCACAAGCTGCACCGTGAACGACTTTCCCAATCAACCCCCAATAAGGAGATGAAACCATGAGCAGGATCACCGTCCAAACGACAATCAAGGCGCCCATCGCGCGCGTCTGGGAAGCGTACAACGCGCCCGCCGACATCATGCAGTGGAACACCGCCATCGACACCTGGCATTGCCCGTCATCCAGCGTGGACCTGCGCGAGGGCGGGAAGTTCCGCAACCGCATGGAAGCGAAGGACGGCAGCTTCGGCTTCGACTTCGAGGGCACGTTCACGAAGGTGGTGACGCACAAACAGCTCGAATACTCCTTCGGCGATCGCAACGCATCGGTCGAATTCCTCGACGGCGCGGACGGCGTGACGATCAAGGTCGTCTTCGACGCGGAGGACGAGAATCCCGAGGAAATGCAGCGCGGCGGCTGGCAGGCGATCCTGGACAACTTCAAGAAGCACGTGGAGAAGGCGGCGGCCTGACAGGCGCCCTCTCTTCCGACATCATTCATCATCAACCCCGGAGGCATCCTATGACAACCCAATCCACCCCCACCGCCGGCCCTCACGACCTGGTGCTCGAGCGCGTCGTCGACGTGCCGCCCGAGCTCGTCTACGAGGCCTGGACCAAGCCCAAGCATATCCTGCAATGGTTCACCCCCGCGCCGTGGAAGACGGTCGCCTGCGAGATCGATCTGCGCCCGGGCGGCAAGTTCAACAGCGTGATGGTCTCGCCCGAGGGCCAACAGTTCCCGAACCTCGGCTGCGTGCTGGAGGTGGTGCCGAACCGCAAGCTGGTGTTCACCGACACGCTGACGGAAGGATACCGCCCCTCCGCCAATCCGTTCATGACCGCGATGGTCGAGATCATTCCCGAGGGCAAGGGCACCCGCTACCGGGCGACGGCCGTGCACAAGGACGAGGAAACGAAGAAGAAGCACGAGGAGATGGGCTTCCACGAGGGATGGGCGGCGGCGCTCGACCAGCTGGTGGAGTACGCGAAGACGAAGATGGGGAAGTAGGCGGCGGCCCGGGGGCGGCGCGGGAAAATCTCGCGTCGTACCTCTTTTAGGTCTTTAATTCATCCCGGTTCTCCCTGAATATTTCCGGGTTCATGCCGAAACCCGGTCCCCGCGATATATTGGTGGCTGATCCGGGCAAGACCAGGCCCGGGGAACCCACGCAGCCAACCGGGAGGAGAGCCCATGAAGTCACTCCGCAGCGCCATCGCAGCGATCGCCGCCTTGGCGGCGTCCGCCTGGAGCCAGCCGTATGCCGGCTGGGCGCACAACCGCAACATCGTGATGAACACCACTTCGACCGGCGCCAACGTGACCGGAAACGTCCTCAACTTCCCGGTGCTGATCCGCGTGGGGTCCGCCGAGGCGACGATCTTCGCACAGGCGAAGGGCGACGGGTCCGACATCCGGTTCTCCAAATCCAACGACGTGGCGCTGTCGTACCAGATCGAGTCGTGGGATTCCACGGCCCAGCGCGCGGCGATCTGGGTGAAGGTGGACACGGTGCGCGGCAACAACTCGACCCAATCCATCAAGATGTTCTGGGGAAACGCGGCGGCCGCCTCGGAATCGAACGGCGCGGCGGTGTTCGACACCGCCAATGGGTACAAGGCCGTGCTGCACATGAACGAGGCGACCGGGAACGTGAACGATGCCACCGTGAACGCCATCGTCGGCACGAACACGGGCACGACGGCGACGACGGGCATCGCGGGCCGCGCCCGCAACCTGGGCGGCACCAACGCCGCCAACACCGCCAGCGAGGAAGGCCGGCAGATGATCGCCCTGGGCACTCCCGAGGCCCTCAACTTCGGCGGCCCGATCACGATGTCGACCTGGGCGCGCTGGCTGAACGTCGCGCCGACCGAGGGCTCGTCGAGCTACCGCACCGCGCTGTGGCGCGGCAGCGGCGGCGGCGGAGAGGTGTTCCTGCGCATCGGCACGACCAATGAGCCGAACAATTACTACGCCGGTCGCTGGACCGGCTCGGCCAGCCTCACCACGGGCTCCTCCACCTCCGCCGAGGCCTCGGCCGACAGCGCGATCTGGATCCACCTCGCCGCCGTCTACAACGGCACGGTGTGGAGGCTGTTCCGCAACGGAGTGCTCGGCGGCGAAAGCCCCAATGATGCCGCCGGCCCCCAGACTCCCCCCACCGCGTGGCACATCGGCCGCTCCGGCATCGGATCGAACCTCAACAGCCGCTGGTGGTCGGGGGACATCGACGAGGTGCGCATCTCGCGCGTGGCCCGGGGCGCGAATTACATGAAGCTGAGCTACGAGAGCCAGAAGCCCGCGCAGACGCTCACCGACATCGGGATCGCCGCGACCGCGCCCCGGCCGCCCACGAACGTGGTGGCCGTCGCCGGCGCCGGATTCAACACGATCAACGTGTCGTGGACGGCGCCCGAGGAAAACGGCGGAGCGGCGATCACGGGCTACAAGGCCTACGCGATTTCGGACACGGCCAAATCGTGCACGACCACCGGAGCCTTGACGTGCGCCGTCACCGGGTTGCCGGCCGGCTTCTACGCCTTCTCGGTGCGCGCGATCAACAGCGTGGGCGCGAGCCTTCCCTCTCCCCCGTCCGAGTTCGCCTCCCCGACGGTGGGGATCGCTCCCGGAGTCGAGAACGCCCTCTTCCGCGTCACTGGAAGCGGGCCCTATGTCTTCCGGATCCCCGACTCGTTCGCCTCCACGACGAGCCGCCTGGCGGTGGCGATATACGACGCCCACGGTCGCACGGTGTGGACCCATTCCGTCGATCCTTCGAAGGCGGGCGCGGGCGAGATCACCTGGGACGGCCGCACCGCCTCGGGCGTGAACGCCACGGCGGGCGTGTACCTGATCCGGATCCAGGCCGTGTCGGAAGGGAAGACGATCGACGCCGTCCACAAGGGGATGAAGCAGTAGCCGCGATTCTTCGAAGCCGGCACTTCGTCGGTTCGGGATTCGTTGGCGGAAAATCTTCGCGGGTTTGGGTTTGGAAGGGATCCAAGACCTCTATCCCAAACCCAAACCGTCCAGCGAACCGATGCCGAAGGATCCCGAACCCACAAGGCACTGATCGCGAAAGAAAGCGTCAGAGTTCGAACGTCTCCCCGTGCTCCGGCACCACTACCTCGAAGCTCAGCTCGTCGCCGATGCGCCTGCGTAGCGCGTCGGCCGCGGAGGGTTCTCCGTGCGAGACGAAGACCTTCTTCGGTCGCGTCGGGATTTTCCCAAGCCAGGCGACCAGCTCGTCCGCATCGGCATGAGCCGAGGCGTTCTCGAGCTGGGCCACTTCGCATTGCACGTCCACGTATTCGCCGTGGATCTTGACCCGACGGGTTCCCGCGACAAGATCCGCCCCCCGCGTGCCCGCCGCCTGAAAGCCGGCGAACAGGATGAGATTGCGCGGATCGCCCGCGGCGTGGCGGATGTAGTGCAGCACGCGCCCGCCGGTGGCCATGCCCGAGGCGCTGAGGATGATGCCGGGTTCCTTGCCCGCCTGCAGCTTTTCGGATTGCTCGCGCTCGGTGACATAGCGGGCCACGCCGAACACGGCCTCGCAGGCCCTGGGATCGAGCCGGTGATCGGCGGGGTGCAGGGCGTAGATCTGCGTGGCGCTGGTGGCCATCGGGCTGTCGACGTGGATCGGCAGGGGGGGAATGCGCTTCGTCCTCCTTAGCTCGTGGAGATGCCACAGCAGGATTTGCATGCGCCCCACGGCGAAGGAAGGAATGATGAGGCGGCCGCCGCGGGCGTGCACGGCGTTGACATGACGCGCGAGCGTGTCGAGCGTGTCCTCGGCGGGGTGCCGCCGATCGCCGTAGGTGGATTCGATGACGACATAATCCGCCGGCGGGGGCGGCTGCGGATCCTGAAGGAGCGGATCGCCCCGGCGGCCCAGGTCTCCGGAGAAAAGGATCGACTTCCCTCCCGCGCTCACGCGCGCCGATGCCGCGCCGAGGATGTGCCCGGCGCGCGTGAATGCGGCCTCGAACCCGCCCGGCGCGCGAAAGGCCTGCTCCCATCCCTGCGGCCGCATGAGGCGCCAGCATTTTTCGACGTCGCGCTGGGTGTAGAGCGCCTTGGGATTCTTGTGCCGCGAATAGCCGCGCCGCTTGGCGAACTCGGCGTCCTGCTCCATGAGCTTGGCGGAGTCGGGCAGGAGGATGCGCAGCAGGTCGATGGTGGCGGAGGTGGCGAAGACGGTTCCCGCGAATCCCTCCTTGACGAGCTTGGGGAGGTAGCCGCCGTGGTCGAGGTGGGCGTGGGTGAGGAGCACCGCGCCGATTTTCTCCGGAGGATGGGGAAACGCCGCCCAGTTGCGGAGGCGGAGGTTCTTGAGGCCTTGGAACAGTCCGCAGTCCACCAGCAGCCGGTGGCGGCCGTGATCGAGAAGATAGCGCGAGCCGGTGACCGTGCCCGCGGCGCCGAGGAATGTGAGGTTCATGGGAGGAACATAGCTTACGGCTGACCGCGGACGGGAGGGCAGGG
>CBFGVC010000142.1:0-5141 GCA_965652255.1 uncultured Fibrobacteria bacterium
CTCCGGGGTCCTAGCTTCCGCGGACGCGTCAACCAGGACGCATCACGGCATCACAACATCACAACATCACAACAATGGAACGCAGGCCTGATCCGGTGGCTTTCAGGTGTTCCAATGTTGTGATGTTGTGATGTCCTGTCGTACTTTCGTCATCCTTGGAAGGCGCTGAAGTCGGCGACGTTCAGGACGACGCCGCGCACCGAGGCGACCAACGTCTGACGAGCTTCACGAACCTTGGGATCCGGATCATTGATCATGAGGTCGGTGAAGAATCCCGCGACGGGCTTTTGCAGCGTCGCGACGGCCTTGAGAGCTTTGTCCCAATCTCCGTTCGCGACTGCGGCGTTGACGGTGGCCCATGCCGCCTTCAAGGCTTCTGAAAGCGCAATTTCCGCCGGATGATTCAACGGAAGCTCGCCGCTTAATTCCTTGGCCGGCGCATCCTTCAGGATGTTGTTCACGCGCTTGAAGGTCTCGGCGATTTGTGCAAACGCGGCACTGTCGCGGAAGGATTGCAGCGCCTGCAGGCGTGAGACAAGCCCCGGAATATCGTCCCAGCTTGCATTCGCGCCCAAGGCCGCGTCGAAGGTATCCGGCGCGATGCCGCCGGGCAGGCCCGGCCGGCCGGTCTCGGCGAAGAGGTTGCGCGCCCGGTCGCGGAAGAAGGCGAGGAGCTTCTCCTGCAGGCCCGCCTTTTCGTCGTCGGAGAGCACCCCGGCGGAAAACTGACCCAGCGAATCCCCCAGCATGTCCGAAAGCGGAACGCGGATGTCCTTGTTCAAAAGCAGCGCGATCGTCGTCCACGCGGCGCGGCGCAGCGCGAAGGGATCGGCGGAGCCCGTGGGGATCTTTCCCTTGCCGAAGAGGGCCACGAGCGTGTCGAGGCGGTCGGCGAGGCCCACCAGCGCGCCTTCGTCGGTCTTCGGGTAGCCGTCCTCGGCGTTGCGCGGGAGGTAATGATCGAGGATGCCGTCGGCTACTCGCTCCGGCAGCTTCTCGTCGAGCGCGTAGTAGCGGCCCACGGTGCCCTGCAGTTCGGGGAACTCGCCCACCATCAAAGTGACCAGGTCGTTCTTGCAGAGCATGGCGATGCGCTCGGCGGCCTCGACCTTCGCGGGCGCCCAGCCGAGGCGCGCGCCGAGCAGCGAGACGAGGTTTTCGATGCGCTTCGTCTTCTCGTAAATGCTCGCGCCCTCGCCGAGGTCCTTGAGGAAGGCGACCGTCTTGAGATCCTCGCGCCGCTCGATCAGCGTCTTCTTCTTGTCCTCGGCGAGGAAGAACTCGGCGTCGGCGAAGCGCGCGCGCACGACGCGCTCGTTGCCTTCGCGGATCAGGTCGTAGCTCTTCGCCTCCATGTTGGAGATCGCCATGAACTTGTTCGCGAGCTTGCCCTGCTTGTCGGTGAGGGCGAAGAGCTTCTGGTGCTCGCGCATCTCGGAGACGAGCACTTCCTCCGGGATCGCCAGCAGGCCTTCCTCGAAGGAGCAGAGGACGGGGACGGCCCACTCCGTCAGCCAGGTCACCGTGTCGAGCAAATCCTCGTCGGTGCGCCACTGGAGGCCGTTTTTCCCGGCCGTCTCGGTGGTGAGCTTGCGGATGCGATCCTTGCGCTCTTCCTGGTCCACGATCACCTTCGCGGCGCGCAGCGCGTCGAGGTAATCCTTTCGATCGGCCTTCACGCCGACGGATTCGTTCCTGAGGAAGCGGTGGCCGCGGCTCGCGCCTCCGGCGGTCACGCCCGCGAAGGAAACCGGAACGACCCGTTCGCCCAGCAAGGCCACGAGCC
Source organism: uncultured Fibrobacteria bacterium (assembly GCA_965652255.1). Lineage (GTDB taxonomy): Bacteria > Fibrobacterota > Fibrobacteria > UBA11236 > UBA11236 > UBA11236. Next base: position 1,787 of record CBFGVC010000142.1, read on the forward strand.
AGGTGACAGGGCGGACGAAGGACTCCGTCTCGCCGTCGCCCCACTTCATGGTCTTGTACCAGTGGATGCCGCCGAAGATCTGCGGGATCGCCTCGGCGAGGATCTCCAGCGCGTCGCGGCCCTTCTTCTCCACCTGCGCGAACAGGTAGCCGTCCACGATCTTGAGGTCGGATTCCTGCAGCCCGTTTTTCTTCGCGAAGGCCAGCGCCGCCTGCGTCCAGTTTCCGCTCGCGTCCTTGGCGACCTTCTCCGGCGCGCCCTTCATGGCGAGCGACTGGTCGGGCTGGCGGGTCTTGACGGAGGCGATGGAGATCGCGATGCGGCGCGGGGTGGCGAAGATCTTGATGTCTTGCGGCTCGAGGCCGCTCGCGCCGAGGTGCTTGTCGACGAGGCGCGGCAATTGTTCCATGAGCGGGCCGAAGACGCGCGCAGGCATTTCCTCGACGCCCAGTTCGACCAACAGGGGGGCGGTTTCGGTGGCGGGCGTGGCTGCGGGGACGTCCGTCGGTATGGGCGACCCATGGGTCGCCCTTACGACGGCGTCGCGGGCCATGGGATACCCCAGGTCTTCCCGCGACCGCAACCACGCCTCCGCCACCGCCTTCGCCAGCGCCCGCACGCGCAGGATGTAGCCCTGCCGCTCGTTCACCGAGATCGCGCCGCGCGCGTCGAGGAGGTTGAAGGAATGGCTCGCCTTCATGCAATAGTCGAACGCGGGCGCGGGAATGCCCGCCTCGCACAGGCGCAGGCACTCCTTCTCGAACTTGTCGAACAGGTCGTAGTGCAGCGCCGCGTCGCTTTGCTCGAAGTTGTGCACCGAGAACTGGTATTCGTTCTGCTTGTACACGTCGCCGTAGGTCACCGCGTCGTTGTACCGCAGCTCGAACATGCTGTTCTTCTTCTGCAGGTACATGCAAATGCGTTCCAAGCCGTAGGTGATCTCGCCCATCACGGGCTTGAGGTCCAGGCCTCCCACCTGCTGGAAGTAGGTGAACTGCGTGATCTCCATGCCGTCGAGCCACACCTCCCACCCCAGGCCCCACGCGCCCAGCGTGGGCGACTCCCAGTCGTCGTGCACGAAGCGGATGTCGTGCTCATCGGGGTTGATGCCGATGGCTCGCAGGCTGCCGAGGTATTGGTCGACGATGTCGAGGGGGCTGGGCTTGAGCACCACCTGGAACTGGAAGTAATGCTGCCCGCGGTTGGGGTTGTCGCCGTAGCGGCCGTCCTTGGGGCGTCGGCAGGGCTCGATCCACGCGGCGTTCCACGGCTCGGGCCCCAGGGACCGGAGGAAGGTGGCGGGATTGAAGGTGGCCGCGCCCTTCTCCATGTCGTAAGGTTGGGCGATCAGGCAGCCGCGGTCGCTCCAGTATTTCTGGAGGGTCAGGACGAGGTCTTGGAAGTTCATGAGTGGCGGGAAAAATGCGTTTTTCGGGGGGGCGTGCCAAAGTTTCCGCCCGTATATGCCGGGAAGAGTCCGACATGGCCCGGCATGAACGCGTTTTTCCCGCCCTGCGGACGGCCCGGGACTTATTCCGGCTTCGACCCGGCGAACAGTTCCTTGAAGAAAACCTTCAGGAACAGTCCGATGGTCTTGGCGTAGAGGGCCGTCACGGCCATCGCCCCCACGACCAGGCCCCGAAGGATCCAGCCCTTCAGGGAGGTTCCGGACGAGGCTTGGCGACGCATCGCGAACGCTGTCATGGCATCCTCCTTGTTGCGGGGGAAACGCTTCCCCTCATCCATCAATCTACAGGAATCCAGGGGGCGGAACATCGATTTTCGGTCAAACAGGGTAACGGCGGGTTACGGCCCCTCGACTCCGCCCGGGACGGGGGGGGACTTCGTGAGCCGACGGGTTGTTCGGTGTTCGTTGTCGTCGAAGGGCTTTCGGAGATCGGATGGGCGCGGGGCAAAAGCCCTCGCCCCCGCATGCGCGGGGTGGGGAAGGTGTCGGCGATGCGCCTGGGGAAGGCGCTGAAGATGGACTACCGGAGGTTTTTGTAGGGGGATGTTGCCTCTGTGACGGCGGTCACCGCCTCGAAGGCAAGCTTGCCGTTTCCTCGCTGGAATCGCTTTCCAGGAAACTTCGAGGACGTGACCGTGGTCACGTCGCATTTTCAAGGAATGTGGTACCTCTTGGGAATGAAGACAAAACCCCCGGTTTCTCCAGCATATCGTCCCGGATCGCCGGCCTCGGCCGTTGCGAACGTACTGCATTTGTCATACATTTCGCCCATGAGCAAGTCGGCGATGATCCAGGCCCGCATCGAACCCGCTACCAAGGACAAGGCCGAGGCCGTGCTGAAGCATCTCGGTTTGAGTCCGACGGAGGCGATCCGGCTGTTTTACCGACAGATCATTCTGCGTCGCGGGCTACCCTTTTCCGTGGCGGTTCCCAACAAGCAGACGGCCAAGACGTTGCGCGAGTCGCGTTCCGGGAAGGGCGTGACGAAGTTTTCCGGTCTTGACGAGATGTTCGAGAGCTGGGAGCCATGAAGGCGCTTGCGCAAACGAACCAGTTCGCGCGGGACATGAAACGGATGATCAAGAGGGGGAAAAACCCGGCCCGCATGCGGGATGTGGTTTCCCGGTTGGCGAGGGGGGAAACGCTCGCGCCCAGATTCAAGGATCATCCGTTGCGCGGGGAGTGGCAGGGGAGCCGGGATTGTCATGTGGAGCCGGATTGGGTGTTGATCTACACGGCCGATGCGGTGTCGCTTCGTCTTGAGCGCACGGGGAGCCATGCGGATTTGTTCGAGTAGGCGTGAAGCCGGAGTTCCAGTTTTTCAGCCCGAGAGGGTAAGGCTGTCGGCTTCGGGATCCACCATCGCCGCGCCGCACCGGGGGGAGGCGTCGGGGAAGTTCCAAGGTGGGATTACCAGCCCTGCAGTCCCGCCAGCCGGTCGATGCGCCTGCAAAGGCGGTGAAACGGTTCCCATCTCTCTGCGCCGCTGTAGTCGATCCTTCTCGCGCGTCCTTGGTGGCGGAAGAGGATTTCATTCCATCCGGCGTCACAGATCATGCCGTTGTCTTCGGGCACCTCGAGGTTGAAGAAGTCCGCGTCGAGGATTGCTTGTACGAGGGTGCGGATCCGCCGCAGTGATACCGCCACGCGAGTGGTTCCGGCGCGCATTTGTTCCTCCAAACAGGCCCTGCGTTCGGCGTATGATTCCGGATCGTCCGAAGGATCGCCGAGGTATTGCTCATGGAACCATGGCTGAATGATCTCCACCGTGCCGTCATTCCTGACGGTGGCGGCGCGCGCCGGGCGGATTCCCCATCCCGGTTCGCTGGCGTGGCGGATAAGGAGGTCGGAGGGTAGGGCGCCCATGGGGGCGAAGGTATTAAAGGC
>CBFGVC010000143.1:0-5085 GCA_965652255.1 uncultured Fibrobacteria bacterium
CCGCCAGGCCCTCGAAGCCTCCACCCCCCTTTCTAGCTTTCCCCCCATGAAAATCGTGTCCCTCAAAGGCCTGAAGCACCCCGAAGTGGCCCGCCTGCAGGGTCGGGATCCGAGCCCTTCCCCCGAGATCCAGAAGACGGTGTCGGACATCCTGGCGCGCGTCCGGAAGGAGGGAAAGAAGGCCGTGCTCGAGTATGCGCGTCGCTTCGACGGCCTGAAGGGAAGCCTCCGTGCCTCGCCCGCGGAGATCGCGCGCGCCGCGGACAAGTGTCCCAAGCCGGTGCGTGGCGCCATCCGCAAGGCCATCGCCAACGTGCGCAGGTTCCACCTGCGCCAGCGCGAGGCGAGCTGGAGCTTCAAGGGCTCGCGCGGCGAGGTGCTGGGCCAGGTCATCCGTCCCCTCGATCGCGTCGGCGTTTACGTGCCCGGCGGGGCGGGGGTGTATCCCTCCACGCTCATCATGAACGCCGTTCCCGCGCGCGTGGCGGGCGTGCGCGAGATCGCGATGGTCTCGCCCTGCCCGAACGGATTGCATTCGTCCGTGGCCTTCGCGGCGCGCGAGCTCGGCGTGACGGAGATCTACAAGACCGGTGGGGCGCAGGCGGTCGCGATGCTGGCCTACGGCATTGCGGGAGTGCCGCGCGTGGACAAGATCACCGGCCCCGGAAACGTTTACGCCGCGCTTGCCAAGAAGGAAGTGTTCGGGACGGTCGACATCGACATGATCGCGGGCCCCTCCGAGATCCTCGTGATGTTCGACGAGACCGCCGACGCCGACTGGGTCGCGGCCGACCTGCTCTCGCAGGCCGAGCACGGCTCGGGCTACGAGGCGGCCATCGGCATCACCACTTCGGCGAGAGCGGCCAAGTGGGTGGCGGAGTGCGCGAAGGCGCAAGCCGAGGCGTCGCCCAAGCGCGCCGCGGTCGAGAAGGCGCTCGCGAACTTCGGGCGTCTTTTCGTCGTGCCCGACTGGAAGGCGGGAGCGGCGCTCGCCAACCTGCTCGCGCCCGAGCACCTCGAGATCCTAACCAGGGATCCGCGCGCGCTATTGCCCTCCATCCGCAACGCCGGAGCCGTTTTTCTGGGCCCGTGGTCGTCGGAGCCGGTGGGCGATTACTTCGCGGGCCCCAACCACGTGCTGCCCACCAACGGCTCGGCGCGGTTCTTCTCGCCGCTCGGGGTGTACGACTTCGTCAAGCGCACGAGCCTGATCGAGTACACGGCCGGCGCCTTCCGCCGCGACGCGGCGCACATCGCCGCGCTGGCGGATGCCGAAGGCTTCGTGCACCACGCGGCCGCCGTTAGAAAACGGGTTTGAGCCGCGGCCACAAAAAAAGCTCCCGGAACCGGGAGCTTTTTTTTGTGGGAAAGGACGGCGGTTTATCGCGGGTCGAGCGTGACACCCTTCAGGTTCTGCTCCACGGTCTTGCCTTGCTCCGTGTAGCGGACACGCACCACGTACACCCCGGGGGCTGCCGGCGTGCCGGAGGCGGTCTTCCCGTTCCACGAGATTTCCGAGATCTTCTCGCGGGAAGGATTCACGGTGCGATTCCAGACGGCCCGCCCCCTGGCGTCGATGATGGTGAGCGACAGGTTCTCGATGTTCTCCGAGAGCCCGGCCGGCAGGCGGAACACGAAGGGATTCCGGTTCCCCGCGACCTGGATGACAAAGGATCCACGCAGGGAGACCGGGATGAGCAGGGAAGCGGATGCCTGCGAAGCGGGCCCCATGCCAACCGCGTTCATGGCCCGGACCGTGAACGTGTAGGAGGAGTCCTGCATGAGGCCGGAGATGGTGCAGGTGGTCGCGCCCGCCGAGGTGCAGAACTTGGTGGTATCCGAGGCGACGGCGCGGTAACCCGTGATGGGCGTGCCACCGGTGGAGGCCGGGGCGGTCCACGAAACGGTGGCTTGGCCCGGAACGGTGTTCGATGCCGTGGCGGTCACGGCCGTGGGGGCGCCGGGGACGGACGTGGTGTCGATCGCGGGGACGTTGTCCGAGAGGGTCACGACGGTTTGTCCGGCGCGCTGGGTCTGGTACTCGAGGCGGGCCCACTCCAGGCTGCGGCTCACGCCGTGCATGCGGACTTCGTCGATCACGCCGTTGAAGTAACGACGGCCGCCGTTCGCCTGGGGCTCGCGCCCGATGTTGACGTTCCAGTCGTCATTCCGGCCGCCGCTGCCTTCCATGTAGGGGTTCTCGTCTTCCAGCACGCCGTCCACGTAAAGCTTCGGCCCGGTTTCGGTGTTCACGGCGAAGAGGTGCACCCACGTGTCCGGCGTGGGCGCCGCGAAGGAGCGCGCCGCGACCCAGGAATCCTGGAAGTCGAAAAATTCGTAGGAGCTTTCACGGTAGAACTTGAGGGCGTAGGCGAAGTCGCCCTTGCCCACGATGGCGGCGTCGCCCGTGACGGCGGTGGGCTTCACCCATGCCGATATCGAGAAGCTGCCGAAGGCGGGGAAGTTCAGGCCCGCGGCGCTTCCGGTGACGTTCAGGTAGCTTGAGCTTCCATTGAAGCTGCGGGCTCCGCCGATCACGCCGGCGACGGCGCCGGGAGAACCGTTCGCCACCCCCGTCATTCCCCTGCCCGTCGCATCCGGGACGTCACCCGCCTCGTTCATGTGCCACACCGCGCGGAAGCCGGCGGTGGTGTCGAAGACGGCGGCGCCCTTTGAACTGTCCATGGCGGCGGCGTTGCCCCAGTGGATCCGGAAGTGCTGGTTATTGCGGTTCCCGTAGACCGTATCGACGCGAACCCATACGGCGGCGGATCGCCCGGCGCTGTCCCACTTCTCGATCTGGTGCTGGAGCCGGGTGGTGTTGTTCGCCTTGGTGAACCGGATATCGGCGCCGTTGCCCTTCGCCTCCTTGAAGATGTTGGAGTCGGCGGTGCCGAGCCGGACCAGCATGGGGAAGGCCGTCACGTTGGTGAAAACCGATGCGCCGGCGGCCGTGGTATTGACGACGACGTTCTTGTGTCCGCTCCAGTTGGTGGAGTAGTTCTCCTGCGCCTGGCTTGCCGCGATCGCAGTGAGCAGGGCCAATGAAAGCGCGTTGGCACGAATGTGAATCATGAACTCTCTCCTTGCTTAAGGCGCCTCCCGGGCGCCGTGATTTTGTTCCGGAGCTATGAATATATGCCGGTTTCGGATGTTTTTTGGGTCGATTTGTAGGAAAATCTCAAATCTCGTAATGAACTAAAGCCTCGCATTTAATCAAATAGTTCACAGTCTCGACCCTGGAGGGGCCGAACGCCATGGAATAAAGGCCGGAGCGGCTACAATCTCTTGAAGGCGTGCGCCATCATGCCCGTGTACGGGTGGAACGACCCCGCCCCCAGCGAGGCACCGGCCTTGTCGTTCTCGACCTGGCGCGGCTTGCCGCCGCCCGAGGGGTATTCGGTGCCCGTGTACCGCGCGAACACCAGGTGGGTGGCTCCGATGCGCATGCCCTGCTCGAGCGCGGAGTAGGCGATGTAGCGCTTGCGCTCGTCGATGCGTTCCTTGGAGGCGCTGCTCTCGTAGACGCAGGGCGCGGGAAGGCCGACGAGATACGGCGTGAGCAGCAGGCCGTAGGTGACCACGACGGCGGGCGGGCAGTAGTAGCGGCGCCAAGGTTCGTTGAACTCGTAGAACCCGGGAAGCCACCCGTCCTTGGCCCGTTGCACGTAGATCTTTCCGAGGTATTCGTAGCGCGCCCGGTCGTACCGGATGCGGCCGTCGTCGGCCATCACGAAGTCCTCGGGGGCAGTCTCGATGTGAAGGTGAGGGGTCAAGGAGCTGGGCTCCACCTTGTCGTGCGCGAAGAAGTCGCCGACGAGGTCGGTGCGGGCCTCGAACACCGAACTGGCGCACCCCGCGAGGAGGAGCGATCCGAGGATTGCGGCTGCTTTCATGACACCCTCCGTTTTTCGGAACGTTCGACATAATAGTTTCAGGCGCGCCGGCGCGCAACGCGATTCGGCCCCGCCGACGGTTTCGATAACGGCAAAACAGCGCGTGGGGGCGACTTTCGCGGACGCGGGGTTTCCGGGGATGCTGTCGATCCCGCCCGGCTTCCATCCCGGCGAAGCCGTGCCGTCGCGGCCGTTATTGGGTATGCTTTCCTCTCCGCTCCATCGGCCTCATGTCCCGTCGCAAGGATCGTCATGCCCCGCGAACAGCCTCCTTCCGAACCCACCTTCGAGTCGCTGCGCCGCGAATGCAATGCGGCCAACGAGTACACCACGACGCTTTCGCTCTCGATCGGCACGGTCTCGTGCCGCTTCGCCGTGCGCCGCAAGTCGGCGCGCATGGACATCGACCTGTCGCCCACGATGTTCGACATCGTGCCCGACCGCTGGCGCGAGTTCGCGAAGCGCCACGACGAATACGTCCGGGCGACCTTCGCCCGCAGCGACTGGAAGGACGTGTCGGCGCAAATCCGCGCCGACGGCTTGTGCCTCGACGTGCTGCGCGAGGACGCGGAGGAGTGGTTCGAGCTCGTCCGCTCGCGGCTGGACGCCCAGGAAGGGATGACGGGGGTGAGCCCGCTGACGCGGAGAAGGGGATGGTGAGGGATGGAAATATGAAATCGGAAATCAGAAATCAGAAACATGAAACCTGAAAGCGGAAACATAAAAGGGGAAGGTCGGGCTTTCGGATGGTGATTTATGTGGATGCGGACGCCTGTCCGGTGAAGGACGAAGTCTATCGCGTCGCGGCGCGCCACGGCGTGCAGGTCGTGGTGGTGGCGAATTCCCCGATGCGCATGCCCCCTGATGTGAACGTGCGGTTGGAGGTCGTGGGCAGCGCCTTCGACGCGGCCGACGACTGGATCGCGGAGAGGGCGGGGACGGGGGATATCGTGATCACGTCGGATATTCTTTTGGCGGGACGCTGCGTGAACGTAGGATCGGGGACGGGGGCCTTCGTGCTCAGTCCCGTCGGCAAGCCGTTCACGGAGGATAATATCGGGACTGCGACGGTGACGCGGGAGATGATGGCGGACATGCGGGCCATGGGCGAGATCCGCGGCGGCCCGCCGCCGTTCCAGAAGAAGGACCGGGGGATTTTCCTGCAGGAGCTGGAGAAGGCGGTGGTGAG
>CBFGVC010000144.1:0-5082 GCA_965652255.1 uncultured Fibrobacteria bacterium
GCCAACGGGGCGCACGGCGGTGCGCACGGATCGTTCCATACCAACGGGGCGCACGGCGGTGCGCACGGATCGTTCCATACCAACGGGGCGCACGTCGGTGCGCCCCTGCGGCGACACGCCGGGTCGTTGGGATCCATCATCGCCGGGTTCAAATCCACCGTTACGACGAAAATCAATTCCCTGCGCGGAACACCGCGGCAACCCGTCTGGCAATCCCGTTACCACGAACGCGTGATCCGTACCGAACAGTCACTGCAACGGATCCGGACATACATCCGGAACAATCCCATGCAATGGCATCTGGACAAACACAACCCGAAATACGGGTTCTAGGCGGCCGGTTTCAGCCGCAACCTCGCTACCGCCTCGATATGCGAGGTCTGGGGATAAAAATCGAACAGGCGCATCTCCTCCAGCGCATACCCCCCAGCCAACAGATCCTTGAGGTCGCGGGCCAGCGTCACCGGATTGCACGACACGTACACCAGCCTCGGGATCGGCTTGTCCACCAGCCACTTTCGCACGGCCTTGTCGAGCCCCTCTCGCGGCGGGTCGATCACGGCCGCGTCCGTGGGGATGCGGTCGAACGGATTGTCGCGGCCGGCCACCACGTTCTCGAGCGCCTCGGCGACGAAGGCGCCCTTCTCCCCCACGTTGCGGCGCGCGACCTTGATCGCGTGCCGGTTGAACTCGACGCAAACGACATGGTCGAACCGGTCGCGGAGAAACGCTCCGAAGAGACCGACGCCGGAGTACAGGTCGAGGACCGTCCCGCCGGACGGCAGGCCCTGAAGGACATAGGGAATCAGCCGTTCCGTCATCTCGAGATTGCTCTGAAAGAATCCCCGCAGCGGGAAAACGATGTCGCGATCGAGCACGCGCACGGTGATCTCGGCATTCGGATTCTCGTCGGAACGAAACAGGCGGGGGGATCCTTCGGCGACCCCCGCGCCGTTCGGGGACCCTTCACCATCCGCGCTTCGATCCGCGAAGCCGTAAGCGAGGAAGCGATCGGGTGCTCCCGGCCTCGCTCCGCCCGCGAACAGCGGCGCCAGCGCGGGGTGCGCGACGGGACAGTTCTTCACCGCCACGAAGTCGTTGGCGCGGCGCCCCTGGAATCCGATACGCCCCGATCGATCGACATGCACCTGCACCCGGTTGCGGTATCCCAAGGCTTTCCCCGTCTCGATCCCGAGACCGGGCAGGTCGAAGCCCGCCATGCGGCGGAGAGCGTCGCGCGCGAGTTCGACCTTCAGCCGCGCCTGTGCGCCCGGAGCGATGTGCAGCCAGTCGCAGCCGCCGCACACTCCGGCGAGTCCGCAGGGCGGCGCGACGCGGTCCGGCGAGGGCGCGGCGACCTCGAGGAGCCGGGCGCGGGCGAAGTCCTTCTTCCCTTCCGTTATCTCCGCGACGATTTCCTCGCCCGGCAGCACGCCGGGCACGAAGACGACGCGCCCCTCATGGCGCGCCAGCCCCTCGCCGCCGGGAACCAGTTTTTCGATTCGGAGACGGACGGGCGAGATGGCGGGATGGGAAGGGCGCGGCATTTCATCGCAAGCTAGAATCCCTTCGCGGGAGGCGGAAGCGAGGCCGCGGAAACACGGGCAAAGCCCTTCTTTTGTAGCTTTGCCCGTCATGAGCGTTGCCATCGTCACGGGGTCGTCAGGACTCATCGGAAGCGAGGCCGCCCGATATTTCCACGAAAAGGGATACGACGTCGTCGGCGTCGACAACAACCTTCGGGAGTACTTCTTCGGGAAGGACGGCTCCACGCTGTGGAATCGCGAGCAGTTGAAAAAATCGCTGCCGCGCTACGTCCATCACGACTTCGACATCCGCGACGCGGGGGCGGTCGACGCCCTCTTCGCCCGCCACGGCAAGGCCGTGGCGGCGGTGATCCACGCGGCCGCGCAGCCCTCCCACGACTGGGCCGCGCGCGAGCCCCTCACCGACTTCCACGTGAACGCGACGGGCACCTTGCACGTGCTGGAGGCCTGCCGCAAGCACGCTCCGGAAGCGGCCTTCGTGTTCACCAGCACGAACAAGGTTTACGGAGATACCCCCAACCGGCTGCCCTTGGTCGAGAAGGAAACCCGCTGGGAAATCACCCCCGACCACCCTTTCTTCGCCCATGGCATCGACGAGACCATGAGCATCGACCAGTCGAAGCACAGCCTCTTCGGCGCGTCCAAGGTCGCCGCCGACGTGCTGGTGCAGGAGTACGGGCGGTACTTCGGCATGAACACCGCCGTCTTTCGCGGAGGCTGCCTCACCGGCCCCGCCCACTCGGGAGCCGAGCTGCACGGCTTCCTCGCCTACCTCGTCAAATGCGCGCTCACCGGCCGGGAGTACACCATCTTCGGGTACAAGGGCAAGCAGGTGCGCGACAACATCCACAGCCACGACCTCATCGCGGCCTTCGCGCGATTCGTCGAGAAGCCGCGGCAAGGTGCGGCGTACAACATGGGCGGCGCGCGGCACAGCAACTGCTCCATGCTCGAAGCCATCGACATCGTGAGGCGGCTCTCGGGCCGCGACCTGAAGTACAAGCTCTCCGAGGAGAACCGCGCCGGCGACCACATCTGGTGGATCAGCGACGTGCGCAGGTTCCAGGCCGACTACCCCGGCTGGTCGCACCAGTACGACATCGAGCGCCTGCTGGACGAAATCGTCGCCGCCACCGCCGAGCGCGAGGATATCCGGCTTTAGCCTCGCCCGGACCCCGTTTCCCATGATGCTTTCCGTCGTCATTCCCGCGCACAACGAGGCCGGATCGCTTCCCTCGGTCCTGCGCGACCTGCACGGGACCTTGTTTGCGGCGGAGGTTCCCCACGAGCTGCTCGTCGTCAACGACAACAGCCGTGACGAGACGGAATCCCTGCTGCGCGACATGGAACGGGAAATCTCCACGTTGCGCCACGTGAACAACGCCCACCCCGGCGGCTACGGCTTCGCGGTTCGGTCGGGCCTCGAGGCGGCGAGGGGTGGCGCGGTCGTCATCGTGATGGCGGACGGGTCGGACGCCCCCCGCGACGTGGTGAAGTTCTACCGGAAGCTGCTGGAGGGCTACGACTGCGTCTTCGGCTCCCGGTTCATGCCGGGTTCCGAGCTGGTGGACTACCCGCGGCACAAGCGCGTCCTCAACCGCGTCTTCAACAACGCCATCCGAACGCTTTTCGGGCTGCGCTACAACGACGTCACCAACGCCTTCAAGATGTACCGCGCGGAGGTGATCGAGGGACTCAAGCCCTTCCTGAGCCATCACTTCAACTTCACCGTGGAGCTGCCGCTCAAGGCCATCGTGCGGGGTTATTCCTACGCGGTGGTGCCCAACGGCTGGTACAACCGCAAGGCGGGCATTTCCAAGCTGAAGATCAAGGAGATGGGCAGCCGCTACCTTTTCATCGTGCTGTACTGCTTCATCGAGAAGTGGCTTGGCGCGGGCGACTACCGCAAGCGCGGGGCGGGGCGCCCATGACCACGACCGTGATCACGGGGGGGGCGGGTTTCGTCGGATCCTGGCTCGGGATACTCCGCAAGCGCGACTTCCCCGGGGAACGCGTCATCGCGTTCGACAACCTCTCGCGGGCGGGATCGGAGTTGAATCTTCCCCGGCTGGCCGGCGGCGGCGTCGAGTTCGTGCGCGGAGACGTGCGACGCGCCGAAGACCTCGAGGCCCTTGGGCCGGCCGATCTCCTCATCGACTGCGCCGCCGAGCCCTCGGTGAAGGCGGGGTATGACGGCGGGGCGCGCGAGCTGATCGACATCAACCTCGGGGGCACGCTCAACTGCCTCGAGTTCGCGCGCGCCCGCGGCGCGCGCCTGGTCTTCCTCTCCACCAGCCGCGTCTATCCCATTCCCGAACTGCGCGCCTTGCCGCTCAAGGAAGGAAACGAGAGGTTGTTCCTGCCGGCCGGCGCCTCGGGCACGGGTTGGTCGGAGGAAGGCATCACCACGGCCTTCCCGCAAGGCGCAAGCCGCTCGCTGTACGGCGCCACCAAGCTGGCCTCGGAGCTGTTCGTGCAGGAGTACGTCTCGACCTACGGCCTGCAGGCGGTGGTGAACCGCTGCGGGGTGCTGGCCGGCCGTTGGCAGATGGGCAAGGTGGACCAGGGATTCTTCGCCCTGTGGGCGGCCCGGCACCTTTACGGGGGCACGTTGTCGTATCAAGGCTTCGGAGGAAAGGGGTTGCAGGTCCGGGACGTGCTGCACCCCGAGGACTTGCACGACCTCCTCAGTATCCAGCTCTCGGACCTCTCCCGGCATTCAGGCACGGCGTACAACGTGGGCGGCGGCGCGGCCAACGCGGTGTCGCTGCTCGAACTTTCGCGCCTGTGCGCCGAACGGACCGGGGAAGCGCTTCCGCTTGGCTCCGATCCCGAAACGCATCCCGCCGACATCCCTTGGTACGTGACCGACAACGCCGGGATCACCGCGGCGACGGGATGGGCCCCGAAGCGTTCCCTCACCGACATCCTGGACGAAGTCTTCTCCTGGCTGCGCGCGGAGCGCGCATTGCTGGAGCCTGTGTTCAAGGTTTGAGATTGGATCGGGAGGGGATAAAGATCCCCGCCATGGCCCCGGCGATCCACGAACCATTCACGACGGATCCCTCCCGGCTCTCCGCCCCCCGCCCCCCGCTTTTCTAGGTTTGAGGCCCGATTTTCCACAGGATTTCCGGCCATGTCGAACACCCCCAAGCTCAACAAGTACAGCTCCCACCTCACCCAGGTCGTGTCGCAGCCGGCCTCCAAGGCCATGCTCTACGCCACGGGCTTCACCGACGAGGACATGGGCAAGGCGCAAGTAGGGATCGCCAGCACGGGCTGGGACGGGAATCCCTGCAACATGCACCTGAACGACCTCGCCGGCCGCATCAAGCAAAGCGTGAACGCGGAGGGAATGAAGGGGCTGATGTTCCATACCATCGGCGTGAGCGACGGCATCTCGATGGGCACCGAAGGGATGAACTACTCGCTGCAATCGCGCGACATCATCGCCGACTCGATCGAGACCGTGACGCGCGCGATGTGGTACGACGCGAACATCTCCGTGGTGGGCTGCGACAAGAACATGCCCGGC
>CBFGVC010000145.1:0-5036 GCA_965652255.1 uncultured Fibrobacteria bacterium
AGAGTGAGTCGAATTCGCTCGGGGAGAGGGGAGGGGGCGTGACTTCTCGCTTGTGGCTTCGCAGCAAAGGGAGACGCCCCTCTCCATCCTCGCGCAGCGTTGGATGGAGAGGGGGCGGCGCCGTTAGGCGCGGGGGTGAGGCGCGTAGCGACGAAGCTTCGACTTCAGCCGAAGAGCCCCTTCACCGCCTTCCACGTGCTAGGCACGGTGAACCAGATCACCACGAACAGGATCGCCGGGATCACATAGCGCACGGAGAAGCCCCATGCCCTTCGCAGCCCTGCGTTCGGCATGCCGTCGGCCAGCTCGGCATCGGCCCGCGGCAGGATTTTCCAGCCCACCAGGATCGCGGTGAAGAATCCGCCCACCACCAGGAGGAAGTCGCCCACGATGGCGTCGAGGTTTCCCAGCACGTCGAGGCTGTAGGCGGAGGGGACGCCGCATAGCGCGATCACGCCGCCGAAGACGAGCGTGACGCGGCGGCGGCTCCAGCCCAGCACGTCCATGGCCGTCGCGACGACGACCTCGAGCAGCGAGATGGCCGAGGTGAGCGCCGCGAGGAAGAGCATCACGAAGAAGGCGGTGTCCACCACCGCTCCCGCCGGCCCCATGCTGGCGAAGCCCTTGGGCAGCGCGATGAACAGGGCGCCCACGGCGCTCGCGCCCACCTCGCCCTGCAGCCCGAAGCTGAAGACCACCGGGAACACCACGAGCCCCGCGATGAAGGCGATGGCGAAATCGGAGAGCGCCACCGTGACCGCGTCGCGGCCGAGGTTTCCCTTTCGCCCCAGGTACGAGGCGTAGGTCATCATGGCGCCCATGCCGAGGCTCAGCGAGAAGAAGGCCTGTCCCGCGGCCTGCCGGAGCGTGTCGCCGTCGAGGACGCGCGCGAAGTCGGGCTTGAGGTAGGCCGCGTAGCCCGCGCCCGCGCCCGACAAGGTCATGGCCCAAATCGCGAGCCCCGCGAGGATGACGAAGAGCAGGGGCATCATCACGGTCACGGCGCGCTCGATGCCGCGCTTCACGCCGCCGAGGATGATGGCGATGGTGATGGCCATGAAAAGCAGGTGGGTGAAGAGCGCGTCGCCGCCCGAGGCGACTTCCGCGAAGTAGGCTCCCGTGTCGGTCGGCATGGCGTTGCGGATGGCGTCGAAGGCGTAGCGCATCGTCCAGCCGGCGATCACGGAGTAATAGGAGAGGATGCCGAAGCCGCACAGCACGAAGAGCCAGCCGAGCGGCGCCCAGGCGCGGCCGCCGAGGTCGCGCACGGCGCGGGCGGGCGAGAGCCGCGTCATGCGGCCCACGACGAACTCCGAGGTCATCAGCGGGATGCCGACGATGGCGACGATGGCGAGGTAGGCGACGACGAACGCGGCTCCCCCTCCCTGCGAGGCGATGTAGGAGAAGCGCCACATGTTGCCGAGGCCGACGGCGGAACCCACGGCGGCCAGGATGAAGCCGGCGCGCGAGCCCCAGGATTCGTGGGGGATGTGCATGCCGGCAAAGGTAAAACAGGGTGGGGGGAGCTTCGGGGGCGGCCCGTTGCCGGCCCGGGATTCTTCGGGAACCGTCCGCTGGAGGGTTCAGGTCGGGAGGTCGGGGATCCGCGCTCAGCGGCTCCCCCATCCCGTTTTTTCAGGGTTCGTCAGGCGCGCTCAGCGTCATCCGAGCCCACTCGCGGTACCGCGGCGTGTTCCGTCCGCCTCCCGGGATGCGGATGCGTTCGCCGGTCAATGCCTCGCGCAATTGAAGGAGCTCCTCGAGGGGAAGATCCGGCCCGTTCCCGGACTCTCCCTCTTCGGGGATGCCGACACGGCGGAGCAGGCTTCGCGCTTGCCGGTACGCCTGCCGGACGAACTCCTCGATCGGCAGGAGCGACTCGAACGCGGGCGTCGCGGTTTCCCGCCCGAACGCATCGGGAAGCTTGTCGATTTCAAGTCGCGCGATCCCGCGGCCCTCGTGGTGGAAACTCCATCGGAACCGGCACGAGGGTCCCTCCCATGCGAAGCCCGCCGCTCCGGTCGAATCTCCGCGCTGCGGCGGCGAGCGGAGATCGAGGGCCGCGCGCAGCAATGCCCGGATCGCCGCGTGGTGCCGGTAATCGATCAGGGCTTCGTGCGCGCGCCCGGAGATTTCGATCCGGGCGTTGCACCATACGGCGCCGATGGGGTCGAGAGTGAAGCGAAGGGGGCCGGGAACGGAAAGATCTTGATGACTGGACACAGTACGCCTCCTTGTTGAGTTCAATAAGGAGGCGAAAGCGCGATTTCAGGAAGTCATAGCCGGATCCGCAGGGGATTATAACTCGCGGACGATTCGGTGTCTAGATTTCCCCTTGGTTCCGGAAACACGGTGAATCTCCCGGCCGTAGGACAGCCCCGGCTTCAGAAAAAGAGGGGGCGGGCTCGCGTGGAGGGAAATGGGAGTCCTCCCCGGAACTTCGACAGGACGGACCGAGAACTGGAAAATCGCACCGGCCGGTTGGACGTTTCAGGGCTTCGGCCTTGATACGCCCTATGAGGGGAAGAGTGCGTCCCTCCGGCCCGTTCCTGATCGATTATCCTTTCCGTCATGTCCGTCACGACTGATCTGCAGCGGTTGGTTGCCTTGCTCAAGTCCCGCAAGGTCGGGGTGACGCGCCGGGAGGTGGAAAGGTTGCTGGATTGTTCGCCGGAGACCGCGCGCCGCGCGCTGGGCCGGCTCAGGGACGATCACCGGTATCCCGTCGTCCTTGAAAAGGGGCGCTATCGCTTGGATGGCGAGGCGAAGGTTGAACTGCCGGGCATGGCGTTCGACCCCCGGGAATTGGCCGCCCTCTTGGGCTTGGCCCAATGGATGGAGTCTTCCGGATCGGCCGTCTTCAAGGCCAGGCTCGAGCCCCTTCGAGAACGGCTCGAGCAAGACTTGGCAAGGAAAGGCATCGACGTGCGGGAGTGGCGGGACCGCATGCGCCTGCTGCCCCAGCACTACCGCCTCGTGGATCCCGAAGTAATGGTGGCGGCGGTGGACGGGGTGTTCCGGCGTCGGCGTCTTGCCTTGGAATACAAGGGAATGAGGGACGCGGATCACAGGGATCGAACGCTGTCGCCTCAGCGCGTGGTTCACTACCGCCACAACTGGTACCTGGACGCCTACGACCACGCGTCGCGCTCGCTGCGGTGCTTTGCCTTGAGCCGCATGCGGAACGTGCGGTTTTTGTCCGCCCCGGCGCATGACGTTCCGCGCGAGAAGCTCGACTCTCACTTTGCCGAGGCGTACGGGATCTTCGGCGGCCGGGCCAGGGGGAAAGCGGTGCTGGTGTTCGAGGGAGAGGCGGCCCGCATCGTCGCCGAGGAGCGCTGGCATCCGAAGCAAACCCTCCGGCATTTAGGGAATGGTCGCGTGGAGTTGGCTTTTCCCTGCGGCGACGTGCGCGAACTGGCGCGCGATGTGATGCGCTTCGCCGACGAGGTGACGGTGATCGGGCCGAGGGCTTTGCGCGAGGCGGTGGCGGCGAGGGTGCAAAGAGCCGGTGATAGGGCGGCGGGGCGATTGAACGGGGGCTGACGTGACGGCTGTCACACCCGAGGCCTGTGCAGCATGCCGTGGCCGGAAGGCTTTGCTAGCGTGAGCCTTTCGCCGAGATTCGGCAGGGGGGTATCATGGGAGCGAAGAAAATTTCGGGCGCCGGCGTTGAGTCGGAAGCCGAACATCACATCGCGCTGTTCCGGGGCAAGGAGATCCGCAAGACACTTCACAAGGGCGAGTGGTGGTTTTCCGTGGCCGATGTGGTGGCGGCCTTGACGGATACGCAGGATTCGCGGCAGTACGTCAAGAAAATGCGCCAGCGGGATCCGTCGCTGGATTCCGAGTGGGGTACAATTTGTACCCCCCTTGAAATGACGGCTCCAGACGGGAAGCGGCGCGAAACGAATTGCGCCAACACCGAGGGCGTTTTCCGCATCATCCAGAGCATCCCCTCGCCCAAGGCGGAGCCGTTCAAGAAATGGCTGGCCAAGGTAGGATATGAACGCGTGCAGGAAATCGAGGATCCCGAGCGGGCCACCAAAAGAACCCGTGCCCTTTACAAGGCCAAAGGGTATTCCGACGACTGGATCGAGAAGCGGATGCGGTCCATCGCCATCCGGGAGGAGTTGACGGAAGAGTGGAAGAATCGCGGTGTTCGGGAAGAGCGCGATTATGCGATCCTGACGGCGGAAATTTCAAAGGCGGCTTTCGGGGTGACCCCGGCGGAATACAAGAAGATCAAGGGTCTGAAGCGCGAGAACCTGCGCGACCACATGAACGACCTGGAGCTGATCTTCAGCATGTTGGGCGAGGCGGCGACGACGGAGATCACGCGGGTGAAGGATGCGAAAGGGTTTGGCCAGAGCCGCGCGGCGGCGGTTCAGGGCGGGAACGTGGCCGGGACGGCACGGAAGGAGCTCGAGGACCGGACGGGGAAGAAGGTGGTGTCTTCCGGGAACTATTTGCCGGGTGGCCGGGCTCCCAAGCGGTTGAAGTCGCGTTAAGCTGTGATTTTCGAATAATTTCGCCCCCACCGTGGTCACTTTCTGAGGCGGGGCGAGGGTAAGATTGTGACATCTCATTCGTTGAGGATGTCACGATGCTTCGCAGGGATTTCATTCGGAGTTTGCTGGGACTGGGCGGCGCTGTTGCGGCCGGGGTCGCCGTCAAGGCGTCCGCGTCGGTACTTCCTTCGCGGCGTCTGCTGTTGCAGACCTCGCAGGTGGCGGGGTTCCAATTCCACAAGGGGGATGCGGTGTGGGCGCGGCTTCGCGTTGGGGATCCGCTGGAACTCTTCCGTGAGCCGGAGAATCGCTACGACGAGTGGGCCGTGGGTGTGGCGTGGCATGGCCACAAGCTGGGTTATGTGCCGCGCGACGAGAACGCGGCGGTGGCGCAGTTGCTTGACCGGGGGGAATGCCTGGAAGCACGGATCACGGCACTGGAGGGGAGCACGAATCCCTGGGATCGCATCGAGTTTTCAGTGGAGGTGGTGGGGTGATGAGTCGTAATTCCCACGCATCCTTATG
>CBFGVC010000146.1:0-5035 GCA_965652255.1 uncultured Fibrobacteria bacterium
AACCGCAAGGTGACCAAGGGCGTGAAGTTCCAGGGGAACGTCGACCTCGGCGATCCGGTGGAGATGGCCGCGCAATACTATCGCGACGGCGTCGACGAACTGGTGTTCTACGACATCATGGCCTCCGCGGAAGGGCGCCCGATCGACATCGGCATGGTGCGCGACGTGGCGCGCGAGGTGTTCATCCCCTTCAGCGTGGGCGGCGGCATCCGCAACCTCGACGACATGCGCGAGGTCTTGTTGGCGGGGGCGGAAAAGGTCTCGGTCAATTCGCTGGCGGTCCGGAACCCGGGCATCATCTCCGAAGGCGCGAGGGCCTTCGGAAACCAGTGCATCGTGCTGGGCATGGACGCGCGCAAGAGCGCGGATCCGCAGTACCCTAGCGGCTACGAGGTCGTCATCCAGGGCGGCCGCACGCCGGTGGGCAAGGACGCGGTCGAGTGGGCCCGCGAAGCCGAAAGGCTCGGGGCGGGGGAGATTTGCCTCAACAGCATCGATGCCGACGGCACGAAGGAAGGCTACGACCTCGAGCTCACCCGCAAGGTGAGCGAGGCCGTCGGCATTCCGGTGATCGCCTCCGGCGGCGCGGGCAAGCCCGCGCATCTGGTCGACGTGCTGACCGCGGGCAAGGCCGACGCGGCGCTGGTGGCGAGCATGGTGCACTACGGGACCTATACCGTCGGCAGCATCAAGGGCGAGATGGCGAAGGCGGGAGTGGCTGTCAGGGATTAGGTCCGCCCCCGGCGGACGTTGTACAGCCTCTCCGTGAAGCCCCCGTGGGCTTCGAAGTCCTTGGCCAAAGTATTGATTTGGCGGTTCAGCAGGGCATTGGTTACCCCGATGAGAACCAGTGTGGTGTTTGCCATAAGCTCAGGCTGACTGGACGCTATGGACTTGATGGACGAGATGGACAAACCGGCATTCTGCCGTTGTCCATCTCGTCCATCAAGTCCAGCTTGTCCATTCTCTCTTCTATCCAACCCCTTTACCCACTGTTCCACGGCGTCCGCCGTGGAACACCTTGCTTCGACCAGGTTTTTTCTTCTAGGATCCTCTCGTTCCCACTCCCTTAACCCTCTCTGCCTCAGGAAGTCCTGATAGTCCAGCCTTAGCTCCTCAAGGCTCGCGCGCGCCACGTTGGTGAGCTTCAGTTCGAATTTCTTGGAGGTCGCGCTGGCTTGGCTTCCCTCGGCGATGTTTTGCACGCCGGAGCGCGCCGCCTGCACCATCTGGTCGTGGGTCCTGCTCCGCCGATCGATATGGCGGTCACAAAAGCGGACAGTCAGGTCATACACCAACTGTGCCAGTTGGAAGGTCTTGAGATTGCGATAGCCGCCGTGCTTGGGGATAATGGCGCTGTTTCGGGGAGCGGGAGGGTTTTGTGTGTCCATGCCGCTTTCCCGTGCAAAGCGCATGCCGGAATCCCGGCCCGAACATCGAATGACCCCGCAGTCCCCCCCTACACCACCTCCATCCCCGCCAGGCTCAGCAGGTACAAGGCGCCGATGGCGAGGAAGAGCAGCGCCGAGATCCACATCACCGCGCCGATGAACCGACCCGGGCGAAACCCGGGCGGCAGGCGCGTGCGGTTCAGGCGATGGATGAAGAACACGACGAACGGAGTGTGGATGGCGGCGATGATCCCGCCGCCGGAGAGAAGCGCCACCGGGTCGCGCACCAGTAAGAACAGCAGGGCGGGAATCGCGGCGGTAAAAACCAGCGCATAGGCGTTCTTCAGCCTTTCCCTGTCCTGAAGAAGTTTTCCGATTCGTCCGTGCTTCCCGTCGCCGGATGCCCGGGAGGGAAAGAGCAGCCGCGTGGCGTCCGCGAACATCCGCCCCCAGCCGTCCTGGTCCGCGAGCACGGTTCCGGCCAAGGCGATGAAGATCCCCAGCAGCAGGATCCAGTAACCCGCCGCGCCCCATGTTTGCTCCAGCAGGCCGGTGAGCTGCTTCGCGACGTCGATGCCCTCGGGAACGATTCCCTGGGGGCGGAGGATTTCGGTTCCCAGGACGAGGAAGGACAGGATGACGATTCCTCCCCCGATCACGCCCAGCGCCGCGGAGGTTCCCATCACCCGGTTCCAGCCGCGCAACCGCTCCTCGCGCGAGTCTCCCTTCGACGATGAGGTTTCCACCGGTTCGTCATCGGTCACGCTGCCGCCGTAGCCCCGCTCGGAAACCCAGTAGGAGAACCACATGATGCCCGCCGCTCCCGAAAGGATGAAGCCCAGCCACGGCAGGATGAAGTAAAGGTCGCCGTCCCCGGGCCAGCGGAAGGACAGGCCTCCGGCCATCGCGCCGGGGTCGGGAAACACGCGGATGGCCGTGACGAGGGCGGTGAGCACGAGGATTCCGGAGAGGATCGAGCTGACGTTCTCGACCTTCTTGTACTTGCCCCACACTACGAGCGCGATGGAGGCGGCGACGAGGCCAAGGGCGTAGGCCGCCTGCGAGCCCGGGAAGGCTTCCATGAGCGCGCTGCCCGCGAGCGCCGCGATGCCCGCGATGGTGACGACCGCCGCGAGAAGCTGCGGGACGAAGATGCACCACAGCACCCATCCGCGCGGACCGGGAAGGTCGCGCAGGCCGTCGAGCAGCGTGCGTCCCGAGACCACCGTGTATCGCCCCACCTCGCGGATCCAGACCCACTGGAAAAAAATCACCAGCAGGGCGGCCCACAGGAGGATGTACCCGTAGCTCGCGCCCACGCGCGGCGTGAAGAGCACCGAGCCCGAGCCCACCGACGAGAGCATCCACAAAAGCCCCGGGCCGTACCAGCGGAAGCGATCCCAGCCGCGCGGCGCGGGCGGAACGTGGTCGCGTTTTTCGAAATCGCCTTGTGTCGGGGGTGGGGATGCGGGGGAGTCCGCTGGCGGCGATTCATTCATCGGTTTTCTCCGGGGTCGAAGCTTGGGGCGGCCTCGCCGCCTGAAGAATCAACCTATCCGGGGAACGCGGGCGGAATCAACGGCGTTGGGGAGCGGGCGCGAAATGCAGGGCGTGAGGCGCATTCGTTGAGCCCGATTTGCCTCGCATTGGAGGAGCGACTCTCAGGGCCCGTGCGCGAATGCGCCGTTCTTCAAAAAGTGCACGGTCTGCCGCGCCGCCTCGTCCGTCCACAGCACCAGCGTGTGCGTCGATGGGATCGTGACGAAGTCGCTCATTCCTTCCAACTTCGTGTTCTCCACCGACACCTTGCCGTCGTCGCGGCCCGGGATCATCGATGAAAACCAAGGTTCGATCGATCGCGTCGCCGCGATCACCCCGAACTCGAAGGCGGGAGGGCCCAGCTGGTTCGGCATCGAGAGGGAGTCGGTGCCCAGCTCGTGCGCCGCCGGGCCGCCCCACAGCCTCAGGAAGCGCGTTCTCGCGAGGCTGTCCACCACCTCGCTGCCCTTGTTGGGAGGCGCGATCATCACCACGCGGCCGATGCGAGGGGCGCCCTCGAGCTTTTCGAGGCGGCGCGCCACGATGCCGCCCAGCGAGTGCGTCACGAAGTGGATCGGCATCGTGTCGTTCGGAAAGCAGCGGCGGATCCTCGGCAGCACGTGGCGCGCCGCCAGCACTTCGATCGGATGAAGGCGCGAGGGATAATTGATGCGACAAGTTCGGAATCCGGCCTCGCGGATTTCGCTCGCGAGCTTCTTCATCGTGGTCGCGTTGAGCGCGAGCGCGTGAAGCAAGACGACAGGTTCGCCGGGTTCGTCGCGAGAAGGCTGCGCGTTCGCGGCGGAAGCGAACGCGCAAAGGGTCGCGGCAAGGAGGATCGATCCGAGCGCGCCCGCTTTTTTTGGGGCTTTGCGATCTTTCGCGGCCATTTCTTGAATGTTCACTGCAGGCTTTCCGGTTCCTACCGATCCGACCACACGCCCAGCTCGTAGCCGTCGGGGTCCTTGAACTGGAACCTTCGGCCTCCCGGAAAGGAGAAGATCTCGCGGCTGATCTTCCCGCCCGCCGCCTCGATGAAGCGTTGCGCGTTCTCGAGGTTCTCGGCGTACAGGACGATGAGCGGGCCTCCGGGGATGCGCGAGCCTTGCGTGGTCAACCCGCCGCGGATACGTCCGTCGTTGAACTCGCAATAGCTGTCGCTGTAGTCCGTGAAGGTCCAGCCGAAGGCCGAGCCATAGAACTTCTTGGACGCGGCGATGTCGGCGACGTTGAATTCGACATAATCGATGCGGGGATTGGACATGAGGGCCTCCGGGAATTGACAATGAAACAATAGAACAATACAACAATGGAGCAATGGAGCAATGGAGCAACGGAGAACGGAGCAAAGGGGCAACGGAACAAAGAGGGATGGGAGTGCGGGGCAAGGCGGCAACGCGCTCTCCGGCGAGCCTTCAGGATCGATGCGCTGGCCTCGCGCCGGCGCGTTTCCCGGAAGCTTTTCCCGACCCCTTCGCCGCCGGTTTCCTGGGGCTTCCATCCTTGTCCCTCCCGAACAGCTTGCGCAGTTCGGGCTTGGCCTTCTCCAGGTTGGATTTCATCGATGCGGAAAGTCCCTTGCCGCCGCGGTTGATCTCGTAGGTCAGCATCGACATCGCCGACTGGTAGGGCGTCCCCTTGCGGCGCTTGCTCTTCGTGACGGAGCGCTTCAGGCTCTTCGCGATCCCCTTGGGCGACTTCTTGAAGACCCCCTTCTCGAGGTCCATCGCGTCGGAGGTTTCGGACACGCCCTTGACCCAGCGCTTGTCCGGGGATTTCCGCGCGTTTCCCTTCTTGTTCGCCTTTCTCGACTTCTTCTGCGACTTCTTCTTCGGCTTCGTCGTCTTTTTCGACGTCTTCGTTCCGGCCATGCGGACCTCCCAGGCTTCAAAGCAACCTACAACGGGAGCTCGGGAAGGAAAGCCCGCAACGTCCCCCCGAAAACCCGTCTCCCGCAACGCGACCCCCATCCCCTGCGTTCCGTTGCCGTGATGCCGTGGCGGTGTGTTATTGTTGTACCGCTGTACTATTCCGCGGCCCTCCCGCCCCCTTGCCCTCCCGCCTTCATTGTT
The DNA here is from genome assembly GCA_965652255.1 of uncultured Fibrobacteria bacterium. Taxonomy (GTDB): domain Bacteria; phylum Fibrobacterota; class Fibrobacteria; order UBA11236; family UBA11236; genus UBA11236. Next base: position 5,003 of record CBFGVC010000146.1, read on the forward strand.
CTATTGCCGCATTGTTCTATTGCCGCATTGTTC
>CBFGVC010000147.1:0-5033 GCA_965652255.1 uncultured Fibrobacteria bacterium
GTCGAACACCTCGAACACGATGCCGGTGTAGTACGCGAGCCCGCGGACGACGGAGGTATCGACGGCGAGGAACTCGCCGTGACCCTGCGCTTCCAAAATCGAGAACAAGGCCCGCACCTCATGAAACGCCTGTCTCTCGTTATCGGAAGACGCTTGTCCGAACAAGCTCTCGAAATCTTGGATCGACCTGCACTTGAAGAAGTTCTCAAGATTCATGATTCGGTAGTTATCCAGCTTCTGGGCCGTGAGCAGGCGATGAAATTCTTCCTCGCCGATCTTCGCCCGCTTGTCGAGCGCCGAGTAAACGCCCGCCTTGTCGTCGTCCGAAACTCCGAGCCGGTCGAGGAAGGCTGTGAGCAGCTTGCGGCTGGAGATGCGCACCGCGAAGTCGTTCGACGTCAATCCGAAGGCCTTGAGCATCTCGATCACCGCCGCGATGAGGTCCGCCTCGGCCGCCACGGTGTCGCAGCCGACGATGTCCATGTTGAGCTGGAAGAACTCGCGCAGGCGGCCGCGCTGGGCGCGCTCGTACCGGTACAGGCGGGGGATCGAGAACCACTTGAGGGGCTTGCGCAGGGCGGGGCCCTTCGCGTTCACCATGCGGGCCAGGGTGGGCGTGAGCTCGGGCCGCAGGGCCAGGTCGCGGTCGCCCTTGTCCCTGAAGTTGTAGAGCTGGCCGACGATTTCCTCGCCGGATTTCCCGACGTAGAGCTCGAGATGCTCGAAGGTCGGGCCCTCGTATTCCTCGTAGCCGAAGGCGCGGCACACGCGCCGCCACCCGTCGAAGAGGTGGTTTTGCAGGCGCATGTCGGCCGGATAAAAATCGCGGGTTCCCTTGGGGGTCTGGATGCCGTTGTGCGAACGTGGGGCGGCCATGAAAATTTCCCGGAGAAAATCGTCGAGAAAACGGTGGTGGGATCGTCGGAAAAACAGCCCCGACAAGGGGTTGGCGAAGGGTAGAAAAATGCTCGCGGAACCGGCGCGAAACTAGCGTTTTTCGTTGAAAAAAAGCCCCCCCGGAGGTACCTTTCCGGCACCCTTTCCGCAGGCCCGAACCGGCTCCGGATCCGGGTTCGGAAACGACCGGAAATCCTTCAGGAAACCATCCACGAAACCAGCCCGGACACGACCCGCATGCGCATCCTCCTGACCAACGACGACGGCGTGCTCAGCCCCGTGCTGCAGCGCTCCGCCGAGGCGTTGGCGGCGCGCCACGAGGTGGTGGTGGCCGCTCCCGCGGAAGACCAAAGCGGCAAGTCGCACGCCTTCACCCACGGTCCGGACAGGCTGCTCACCCACCGCCTCGACGCCGGCTCGCCATGGCCGCTCTACCGCATCGACGGCACGCCCGCCGATTGCGTCAAGTTCGCGGTGTCGCACCTCCTGAAGGATCGTCCGCCGGAGATCGTGGTCTCGGGCCCCAACCTGGGCGAGAACGCCGGCATCAGCGCCATCTACTCGGGTACCGTCGCGGCGGCGCGCGAGGCGGCGCTTTGGGGCATTCCCGGCCTCGCCGTGAGCCTGAACGCCGTGGGGCGCACCCCGGACGGGCGCCCGGAGTGGCCTCTCGAGTTCGCGCTCGACTGGCTGCTCGCCCTGCTCGACGCGCCCGACCTGCTGCCGGCGCCGGGGGCATACTGGAACGTGAACTTTCCGGCCGTGCCGCCCGCCGCGGTCGCCGGGGCGCGATTCACGCGCATGAGCACGGTGATGTTCCGCGATTCCTACGAGGAAGCGGCCACCGCCCACGGCATTCCCGGCCACCGACTGCAAGGCCACAAGCCCCAGGAATTGTTCGAGGAGGGCACCGACGACGACGCCCTCCGCCACGGCCGCATCGCCGTGACTCCCTTGCGCGTGTCGCAGTGCGACGATGCAGCCCTCGAAAACCTGCGCGCCCGCGCCGACCTTCCCGACGCGCTGGCGTTTCCCGTTCCCGCCGCCATCCCAGGAGCCCCGGCATGAGCACAGAAGACACCGGAACCCCCGAGATCCCCGAAATCCCCGAGACCGGAAGGGTCGTCGACGCTTACATCGAGGAGGAGATGAAGACCTCCTACCTGAAGTACTCGATGTCGGTGATCGTTTCGCGCGCGCTTCCCGACGTGCGCGACGGCCTCAAGCCGGTGCACCGTCGCATCCTGTACGGCATGGAGAACATCTCGCTGTTCAGCGACAAGCCCTACAAGAAGTCGGCGAACATCGTGGGCGAGGTGATGGGCAAGTACCATCCCCACGGCGACGGCGCGATCTACGACTCCATCGTGCGGATGGCGCAGGAATGGTCGATGCGCTACCCGCTGGTGGACGGGCAGGGCAACTTCGGCTCGGTGGACGGCGACTCCCCCGCCGCCATGCGCTACACCGAGGCGCGCATGGACAAGATGGCCGAGCTCATCCTGCAGGACCTCGAGAAGGAGACGGTGGACTTCGTCCCCAACTACGACGAGTCGCTCAAGGAGCCCACCGTCCTGCCCACCGCCTTCCCCAACCTGCTGGTGAACGGCAGCACGGGCATCGCGGTGGGCATGGCCACCAACATGGCCCCCCACAACCTGCGCGAGATCGTGAGCGCCTGCGTGGCCATGATCCGCAACCCCGACATCGCCGCCGAGGAACTGATGTCCCTCGTGAGCGGACCCGACTTCCCCACCGGCGGCATCATCCACGGGCGCAGCGGCATCCGCGAGGCGTACATGACCGGCCGCGGCCGCGTGGTGGTGCGCGGACGCTGCGAGATCGAGGAGATGACGAACGGCCGCAACCGCATCGTCGTCACCGAGATCCCCTATCAGGTCAACAAGACCACCTTGCTCGAGAAGATGGCCCAGCTCGTCCGCGACAAGGAAATCGAGGGCATCTCCGACCTGCGCGACGAGAGCGACCGCCACGGCATGAGCATCGTGATCGAGCTCAAGAAGGACGCCTTCCCCGAGGTCGTGCTCAACACCCTGTACAAGCACACGCAGCTGCAGGAGACCTTCGGCATCAACAACCTCGCGCTGGTGAACGGCCGCCCGCGCACGCTCGGGCTGCGCGACCTCATCCACCACTTCCTCGAGCACCGGCACGAGGTGGTGGAGCGCCGCACGCGCTTCGACCTCGGCAAGGCGCGCGACCGCGCCCACATCCTCGAGGGCCTCCGCATCGCGCTCGACCACATCGACGCCATCGTGGCGCTGATCCGGGCCAGCGCCGACGCCGCCGCGGCCAAGGCCGGGCTCATGGAGAAGTTCGGCCTCTCCGAGAAGCAGGCCGACGCGATCCTGGAGATGCGCCTGCAGCGCCTGACGGGGCTCGAGCGCGACAAGATCGAGAACGAGTACCAGGAGCTGCTCAAGACCATCGCGGACCTCACCGACATCCTCGCGAGCCGCGAGCGCCGCATGGCCATCATCGAGGGCGAGCTCGTCGCCATCGCCGAGAAGCACGGCGACGAGCGTCGCACCGCCATCCAGGACCACGCCGACGACATCGACGCGCTCGACCTCATCCCCAACGAGCCGATGGTGATCACCGTCTCGCACGGCGGCTACATCAAGCGCATCGGCACCGACGCCTACAAGCTGCAAGGCCGGGGCGGCCGCGGCGTCACGGGCGCGGGCCTCAAGGACGAGGACTTCGTCGAGCACCTTTTCGTGGCCTGGACGCACGGCTACATCCTGGTGTTCACCAACCTGGGCCGCTGCCATTGGATCCGCGTGCACACCATTCCCGAGGGAGCGCGGACGGCCAAGGGCAAGGCCTTGGTCAACCTGATCCAGCTGCAGCCCGACGAGCGGGTGAGCGCCTTCGTGCCGGTGCGTTCCTTCGAGGACGCGCGCTCGCTCGTGTTCGCCACCGAGCGCGGCGTCATCAACAAGATGTCGCTCGCCGACTTCTCGCGCCCCCGGCAAGCGGGCATCAATGCGCTGGAACTCAACGATGGCGACCGCCTCACGAGCGTGGCGCTGGCCTCGGAGGCCGACCACGTCATGATCGGCACCCGCCGGGGACAGGCCAACCGCTTCTCCATGGGCAAGTTCCGCCGCATGGGCCGCGGCACCCGCGGCGTGCGCGGCATCACGCTTGAGGACGGCGATTCCGTGATCGGCATGATCGTGGTGGAGGCGGGCATCGCCGTCCTCACGGTCACCGAGAACGGCTCGGGCAAGCGCAGCAACCCCGACGAATACCGCGTCACCGGGCGCGGCGGCAAGGGCGTCCGCAACTTCCGGATCACCGAGAAGACGGGCGCCGCCGTGTGCCTCGCCGCGGTGCGCGAGGATCAGGAGCTGCTCGTCATCACCCGGTCGGGCACCATCATCCGCATGGCGGTCTCCGACATCAACGTGATCGGCCGCGACACGCAGGGCGTGCGCGTCATCCGCCTCGACGAGGGCGACTCGGTGATCGCCGTGACCGTGGTGGAGAAGGACGACGTGGATCCGAACGCCTTGGAGTCGGCCGAGGAGGCGCGCGCCCAGCACGCCGCCGAGGTCGGCCCGGCGACGGATGATGGCGGAGAAGCCGGAGAAGGCGCCGACGCGCCCGACGGGGACGCCGAGGGTTCCGAAGCGGAGCCCGAACCCTGACGCCCGATCCCGCGGATCCATCCGCGCCCGGGAATTCCGGAAGGCATCCCGCAGGCCTCCCCGCGGGCAGGCGGCATACGGGCAAGCGCCTATGGGCCCGGCTGGGGTGGTTCGCCGCCCTTGCCTACATGGCCTTCATCTTCTGGCTGTCGAGCATTCCGGGCGAGGAACTCCCGCTGCCGGACGTCACGTTCCTCGACAAGCTCCTGCACTTCGTCACCTACTCAGGGCTCGGGGTCCTTATCGCCCTCCGCGCCGGGCTGACGGCGTTGCTGCGCGGACGGCCCGTCACCGCCTGGACCAAGGGAGGCTGGCTCGCGCCGGCGATCGGAATCCTCTACGCCGCCCTCGACGAGTTCCACCAGGCCTTCGTGCCCAATCGCGACTCGGACGTCCTGGACTTCGTGGCGGACACGCTGGGAATCCTGGCGGGATTCTGGCTGGCGAGGAAGTGGGACG
>CBFGVC010000148.1:0-4982 GCA_965652255.1 uncultured Fibrobacteria bacterium
GGCCACCTGCCCGTCATCGCCGTTTCCGCCTTCGTCGATCCCACCGCCATCCTGTGCGGCAAGGTGATCGTGGAGGACGACGTCTTCATCGGCCCTTATGCCGTCATCCGCGCCGACGAGACCGACGCCGACGGCAACGTGGCCCCCATGATCATCGGCGCCGGCTCGAACATCCAGGACGGCGTGGTCATCCACTCCAAGGACGGGGCTCCCGTCACCGTGGGCAAGCGGGTCTCCATCGCGCATCGCGCCATCGTCCACGGTCCGGTGGAGGTGGGCGACGACTGCTTCATCGGCTTCAACGCCGTGGTGTTCAACTGCAAGCTCGGCAAAAGCTGCGTGGTGCGCCACAACTCGGTGGTGGAGGACGTCACCCTGACGGATTACTTCCACATTCCCGCCGCGTATTCGGTTCATTCCGAAACCGACCTCGACATGATCCCCCGCATCACCCCCGACGCCGCGAAGTTCTCCGAGTCGGTCGTCAAGACCAACAATCACTTCGCCAAGGCGTACAAGAACCTGCAGAACGAATTCTGAGGCTCGCGTGAACCGGCCCCGGGCGCTCTTGGCCATATCGGCCTTTCCGGCTTTCCTCCTGGCCGCCCCGACGTGCGCGCAGTGGGCGGCCGTCCCGGTGCTGACCCCGCGAATCGTCGCCGAAATCCCCCACGACACGGCCGCCTTCACCCAAGGCCTGCTCTGGCTCGACGGCAAGCTCTACGAGAGCACGGGCCTTTACGGAAAATCCACCCTCCGCGAAGTAAACCCGAACACCGGAAAGCCGACGAAGGTCGCCCGCCTGCCGGATCGGTATTTCGCCGAAGGCCTCGCGTGGTTCCGCGGCGAATTCCTGCAGCTCACCTGGAAGGAGGGGGAGGCCTTGCGTTGGCCCCGCGCTGCCTGGCCTTCTTCGCCGTCGTCGCTTCGCAGCTTCCGCTACGCGGGAGAAGGATGGGGCCTCGCGACCTTGGTCTCGGGCCGCGACACCTCGCTGTGGATGAGCAACGGGTCCGACACGCTGGTTCGCCGCGACGCGTCCTTTCGCGTCGCCGCGCGCGTGCCCGTGCGTTGGCAGGGCCGGCCGCTCGGGCGCCTCAACGAGCTGGAAGGCGCCCGCGGCAAGATCGTCGCCAACGTGTGGTATTCGGACTCCTTGTTCGTCATCGATCCCCGCGACGGGCGCGTGACGGCGGTGATCGATGGTTCGGAGATCGCCGCGCGCAGCGGGCGGCGCAACCACCACGACGTGATGAACGGGGTGGCGTGGGATCCGGAGCGGGACGAGTTCTACCTGACCGGCAAGAACTGGCCCAAGGTTTTCCGGGTCGAAATCGAGGGGTTTTAAAGGGCGACCCATGGGTCGCCCTTACCGTTCCATGCGATTTCCGCATGGGGCGCGGTGTAGGGGTCGCATGGGCGACCCATGGGTCGCCCTTACTAACTTGTGCCCCATGCGGATGCGCGTGACCTTGCGTTCCTTCCCCGCCGTGCTGGCGGCGGCGCTGTATGTCCTCCTGGGCATCGCGGCGGCGTGGCACGCGCCGCACTTCTCGCGCGGCGAGGTCGCCGTCGGCCAGGACGGCCACAAGCACCACGAGGCCGTCAAGGCGCAAGATTGCGCCGCCTGCGCGTGGAAGACCGCCGCGCAGGATCTTGCCGCGGCCGGGAAGCCGTTCTTCGGCCAGTCCGGTTTCGCGACGACGAAGCTTTCCCGTCACGACCACGCCGACTCGGGATTCCTGCGCGCACGGTTCGCCCGCGGCCCTCCGTCCCTTTCCTGACCCCGCTTGTCGGCCCCCGACCCGGAAGCCCCGGGTCGATCGCGCCCTCGTCCCCGGCGACGCGGCGCAACCCCATGGATTCAGGAATCAGGAGATCACGATGAACTTCAAGACGACATCCCTTCAGGCAACCCTCGCCGGCTCGCTCGCCTTCGCCATCCTCGGATTGGCCGGCTGCATCAGCGATTCGCACAAGGACCATGACGACGACCATCACCCGTGGGAGCATGCCTGCGAGCACGCCGGCGACACCCCCACGGCGGTGGCGGCGAATGCCGACACGGCCGCCGCCCCGCTGGTGGGCGCTGCGCACACCTTGTACGGGGTGGCTTTCGCCACCGGCGACAAGGTCAGGATCGAATTCGACGAGCATGGCGAGTTCGGCATCTTCCTCTCGAAGAACGTGCCTGTCACGCTCACGAACTCCGCCGGAGCCGCCGTGGCCTTCGAGGAATCCGTCACGCCGCTCGAGGGGTGCGCGGGCTTCGCGGTCATGCACGTCGTCGATGCGGACGAGGGCGCATATTACCTCACCTTCGGCACGACGGGCGAGACCTCGGTGAACCTGCTCGTCGAAGAGCTGGAGCACGATGACCATTGAGGCGCGGGGGCGCCTCGTCGTCCCTCCTCGCGGAGGGCGGGAGGGCGCCCCGACCCTTGCCAACATATTGATAAATAAATATCAATAAAGGTCGGGAGGAAGCCATGCGCCAGACATCCGGGATGGGAGCGATGCTCGCCGCGCTGGGATTCCTGTGCGCGGGATCGGGCGCTGCGCGCGCCCAGGAGGGCGCGCCGCCGCCTTCGTGGCAGAACCCGAACCTGGGCGTGGTGGCCGACCTGGTCGCCGACGCGCACGACGCGGAAAGGCCGGGAGACTGGCGCACCGGCGGCCTCACGGTTCGGGCCGTCGAAATCGAGCTTTCCTCCAACATCGACCCGTACGCGAAGCTCCTCGCCAACGTGTACGTCGCGCCCGAGGGCGCGGAGCTGCACGAGCTCTATGCGCTGTTCCCCGCGCTGCCGGGAGGGCTCAAGGCGAAGGGCGGGCAAATGCTGGCGGAGTTCGGCCGCTGGAGCCAATTCCACGGGCACTTCATGCCCTTCGCGAGCGAACCGCGCATCCTGCACGAGTACGCCGGCGGCGGGCTTTTACTAACGGGCGCGGAACTTTCGTGGCTGTTGCCGTTGCCGCACTACGTGGAGGCCACCGCGGGTGTCTACAACGGCATCACCGGCCACACCCACGATCCCGATCCGGTCTCTTCACGCTCGCTCGATCCCCTCACGCCGGCGGGAATCGCGGCAGAAGAAGGCTGCGTTCCGCACGGTGATCACTACGACTGCCCGGACGGAATCTTCTACGACGAGGACCTGCTCGCCTTGCGCGGCCTCGATGGCCGCGACCCGCTCGCGCGTTTCGGCAATCGCCGCCCGTCGGAGCTCGCCGTGGGCGGGCGCGTGAAGACCACGCTGGAGTTCGGCGGAGACTGGAGCGCCGACATCGGCGCCTCGGGCCTTTACCAGCACGGCCACAAGCGCTCGCAGCGCCTCGACGGCGTGCGTTATTCCAAGGCCTTGGTCGGCCTCGATGTCACGATGTTCTGGCATCCGCTTTCGCGCACGAAATACCGCGGCGCCGATTTCGGCATCGAGCTTCTCGCCAACCGCGAGGGCTTCGAGGAGGTCGTGAGCCCGACGCTCACGCGCGAGACATACTCGACGCGCGGCGGCGCCTTTGGTTACGCGCGCTGGCGCCATGACGAGCGCTGGCACTTCGGCGCCTTCGGGGAGGCCTTCCAGGCGCGCGGGCCCCGGCCCGACGGCTCCGTGCCCCTTCGCAAGCGCGGCGGCGCGTTCGTCACCTTCAACATCACGCACTTCCAGTACCTGCGCCTCGAGGCCAGCCGCTACGAGCGGGGCGGGGGACTCGATCCGATGCATCGCGTCATGCTCCAGTACGACGCGGTGATCGGCTACCATACGCACGGGGTGAAACGATGACGCGCCGGAACATCATGGGGGTCTTCTTCGCGCTCGTCGCATCGCTCGGGGCCGCTTCGGCGGCCTTCGGGGCTTCGCGCCTGAACGTGGTGGCCTCCATTCCCGACCTGGGCGACATGGCGCGCGAGATCGGCGGCGACCGCGTGCGCGTCGACGTGTTGGCCTCGGGCCGCGAGGATTTCCATGCGGTGCCCGCGCGACCCAGCTTCTTGCCGCGCCTCAATCGCGCGGATTTGCTCTTGAGCCTGGGCCTCGACGCCGAGCACGCCTGGCTGCCGGCACTGGCCGCCGAGGCGCGCAATTCGCGCATCCGCGAAGGCGCGCCGGGATGGATCGAAACGTGGAAGGGCATCGGCGTGCTCGACGCGCCCGCGCGGCTGGATCGTTCCGAAGGCGAGCAGCATCCGCGCGGAAATCCCCATTACAACGTCGGCCCCCACGCGGGCAAGGTCATGGCCCGCAACATCGCCGACGCGCTCACCCGGGCCGATCCCGAAGGCGCTTCCCTGTATTCCGCGCGGCGCGAGGCCTATGTGGCCCGCATCGAGGCCCTGGAAGCCGAGCTGAAGGCGAAAGGATCCCCCCTGCGCGGCGTTCGCGTCGTGTCCCACCACCCCGATGTTTCGTATCTCGCCGAGTTCTACGGCATGGAAGTCGTGGGGTCGATCGAACCCAAGCCGGGGGTGACGCCGTCGGCGGGTCATTTGCAATCGCTCGCCGCCGCCGCCCGCGAGCGGGGTGTGCGCATCGTGCTGCACAACCAGGCGCAGAACCCTCGCTTGCCCGAACGGGTCGCCACCGAGATCGGCGCGGCGCGCGTCGAGTTCCTGAACATGGCGGGCTCGCATCGCGATGCGACGACGTGGATCGGATTGCAGCGCGAGAACCTGCGCCGCCTGCTCGCGGCGCTCGCGGCGACGGAAGGGGAGAAACGATGAACGCCCCCGGCCTCGTGCTGGAGCTGCGCGGCTTGAGCCTGGGATACGCCCCGGCCCCGGCTCCCTTCGTGGTGCAGGGCATCGACCTCGAGCTGCGCGCCGGGGAATTCCTCATCCTCCAGGGGCGCAACGGGAGCGGCAAGACCACGCTCTTGCGCGGGCTGCTCGGCCTGGTTCCGCGCTCGCGCGGGACGCTGCGCTGGCACGTGGCGCGCGGCGAGGTCGGCTACGTGCCGCAGGAGGCGGCCATCGAGGC
>CBFGVC010000149.1:0-4970 GCA_965652255.1 uncultured Fibrobacteria bacterium
GGGGAAGAGAAGGTGATTCTTCGGCATCGCAAGGTTCTGAATTACGAATTACGAATTACGAATTGAACGCGGAAAGACGAAAAGATCCTGCGCGCGGAAGCACGATGTTTCAAGGCGCACGATCCATTTATCGCCGCATGAGCTTCATTCGTAATTCGTAATTCGTAATTCGTAACTCTCAAGGTGTCAGCCTCCGATAGTACACCAGCGTGTCCTCGTTCCCGTGAAAGATCGAGACGAGGTCCGCCAGCACGCGGTCGGGGCGCACGGCGCCGGACTCCCAGTAGTCGTCCGCGCCGTCGGCGTGGCGCCGCGCGTCGTGCTCGTACACGTCGCCGCGCTTGAAGGCCGAGAAGACGGAGAAGCGCGCGTCGCGCTTCAGGCCCTCGCCGAGCGTGCGCCAGCCCGGGTGCAGCCACACGTCTGCGGCGCGCGCGCGCGCCAGCACCGCCTCGAACCCGAGCGGCACGCCGCCCGCCGTGGTGTCCTCCGCCCAGAGATAGTTCGCGCCCGCGTCCTCCAGCAGGCGCGCCATGAAGCTCCTCCCCCCCGCCACGAACCATTGGTCGCGGAAGGGCGATCCCAGGAGCACGGTGGGCTTGGATTCGCGCCCGCGGGCTTCCGCCGCGCGACGCCGATACCCGGATTCCACCACGGCGAAGAGGGAGTCGGCCCGGATCTCCGCGCCCACCAGCGCACCGATGACGCGGATCCACTCGGCGCGCGCCAGCGGGTGGTTCTCCATCCACTCGGCGGTGACGATCACGGGAATGCCGGCGCGGCGCAGGCGGTCGAGCGCCGCGTTCCCGGATGCGCCCACCGCGTTCGCGAGGACCAAGTCGGGCTTCGCCGCGAGCAGGCGTTCGACGTTGAGGCTCGCGTCGGATCCGACCTCGACGATCCTTCCGGCGGCGATCGCCGCGCGGGCGGCGGAGTCATAGACGTGCCGCCCTGCGTCGACGGCGACGATGCGGCCGGTTTCCCCGAGCGCGGCGAGAAAACCCACGTGCACCGCGGCGAGGCAGGCGATGCGGCGCGCGGGCAGGCGAATTTCGCCCTCGCGACCCTTGCCCGAAACGGGCCCGGCAATCAGTAAATGCTTGAGGGGCTTGCGCGCGCCCTTCCAGGGAGTCAGGACCGTGAGCCGCACGGTGTCGCCGGCGCGCGACCACTCGGCGGCCTCGGCATGGCGCGGCCCGGCCGCCGCTGACGCCGTCTGCGGCGAGGCGGCGTTCGCCAAGGCCGCCGAAAGCGCGAGCGACGAGGCGGCCGCGACGAGGGAACGAACGGAAAACACCCGTTAAAAATGCCTATTCATCGGCGCGCCGCAACACCCGGACGACATCCTTTCTCCGGAGCGCCGAAACCGGTCCCCCGAGCATGCGGAGGCCTTCGCAGGCACCCCCTGCGTTCCCATCCCGCCATGCGATCATCGTCGGCTTTGGGATTCTTCGGGGTTCAATCGTCGTTCGGGAAGGCGGGGATTCTCATCCATCCGCGTCCCGGGTTTTCCGGGATCCTGCCGTCATGCGAACCTTCGGCTCCCCCTCGTGAAGGCACGCATCGTGCCCTCCCGGCCCGCTTCCCCGGGCCCACAGCAGCGCGGCGACAAGCCCCACCGCCGCGAATATCCGGATCATCCACGCCACCGATCCCGTGACGAAGTACTCCAGGCACATCGCCGCGAAGGCCGCGACGAACAGGACCGCCGGCCCCATGCGCCGGTGAACCTTCCACCCGTGCGCCACGGCGTTGCCGCCGAGCAAAAGCACGGCCACGAGCAAACTTCCCTCCAGCCACGGGTTCTCCAGGAACCCGAGGCCCAAGCTCGGAATCAGAAGCACGGCCAAGGGCGTCAGCGCGCAGTGAACGGCGCACGCGAAGCCGGCCCAAAGCGAGAAGCGATCCCGGCGGGAGAGGTGGACTTTCCCCGCGGGAGGGGATTGGGAAGGGAAGGCGTTCATCGGTCTGGGCTCCATGGGGTTCCGGGATAAATGGTATTGATATATATTTATCATTAAAGCGGCAAGGTTTCATCGAAAGGAGTCCGCTCATGTTCCGACCCCATCACGTTTCCTCCGGCCTGCTACTCGGGGCCTTGTTCCTTTCCGGCTGCTTCGGCACGACGGGCACCGACGATTCCGGCGGCAAGGCGCTGCGCGGCAACGTCGCCCTCGCCGAACTCGCGGAACACACCGCGGTCGGCTTCATCCTCGACGGTGAGAGCTGGCATTTCTTCGCCCTGCCCGGCCAAGGCGAAACCGCGATCACCGCCGTGGACCCCGTGAAGGGCGTGGCCTACGGCTGGTCGCGCGCCACTCCCGAATCCAACGACCGCGGTTTCGCGCTCGACCTCCGCAAGAACGCGTTCACGAACATCCAGGTTCCCGGCGTCGATCGCACCATCATCCGCGGGGCGGACGCCAAGGGCCGCGTCGTCGGGCTGGCCAACGTGCGCGCCACCTCCGACAGCTACGGGTTCATCTACGACTACAAGTCGGGCCAGGTCACCGAGATCCGTCGTCCGGGCACGACGCAAGGCGCCGTCACCGACCTGAACGAGGCGGGAACCCTCGTGGGCTACACCAATTTCGGGGGCACGGGTCACGTCCTGAAGAACGGCGTGTTCACGACCCTGTCCGCCGAAGGCGCGGGACGGCTCTTCCCCATCGAGATCAACGAGGGGGGCACGATCGTGGGGCTATGGGGCGACACCGGATCCTGGTGGGACGTCTCGCGGGGCTTCATCGCCACGCCGTCGGGCGATTCCTATTCGATCCAATCCTACCGCGTCGCGAGCCATCCGACGACCCTGAACGGAATCGCCGACGACGGGATGCTGGCCGGGACCTACTACCCGCAAGGCCTCGAAGGCAGGCCGAGGGTCTTCACCGCCGCATCGCCCACGGCCACGCCAAAGACGATCCCGGCCCCGCAGGCGACGCTCGAGCCTTGGGTGGACGGAATCGACAACCTCGGGCGCGTGTTCGGGCACGTCATCATCCACCATGCCCCCCTCGATCCGACGGAGTGCGGCGGGCATGGCCACCTGCATGGCACCTCGTGCCATTGCGACCCGGGCTACAAGCAGGATCCCGAGGATGAGGGGATGTGCATCCCGGAGTAACCCCGAGCAACGCCCCAATCGCGCCGGCGCGCGAAACTCAGGCGCGCCGGTTCGCCGGCTTGCCGCGGGACGGCCTCCGGGCCGTGGCGCAAGCCGGGCACAGGCCGGTGAGCGTCAGCTCGTGCCCTTCCACGCGAAAGCCCCCGGGGAGCGTCACGCCGTCCAGGCCGTGCAGCTGGCATACGTCGATATCGAAGACGCTGCCGCAATCCCTGCACTGGAAATGATCATGGTGGCCCTTGTGCCCGTGGGCCTCGTAGCGGGTCTCGCCCGAAGGCGGAACCACGATGCGCGCTTGCCCGTTCTCCACCAGAAGGTTGAGTGTGCGATACACCGTGGCGATGCCGACGGCTCCAGCCGTCCCCGCCGTTTTGACCTTTTGGGCCAAGGCGTGGATCTCGGGAACCGTGAGAGGACCCGGCGCCGTTTCCAGGATGGCCACGACCGCGGCCCGGGGACGCGTGTTGCGCTGTCCGAGGCGTGCCGCGGGCGCGGCGGAGGCGGTTTTGGCTTTCACAAGGCTTCGGGAGCGTGGCGAGGCGGCGGGCATTCACCGGGAAGGTAGCAAGGGGGCGACGAGGAATCAGCGCCGAAGGCCGAGCCAGCGCCGAGCGAGGCCCGCCGCCAACACCCCGGCCACCGCCGCGGGGGCCGGAGGCAGGTCCGCCGCCAAGGCGACCAGGAATCCGCCGAGCGTCCCCGCGACCCCGATGCCCATCGACGCCAGCAGGTAGGGAATCAGGCCGCGCGCGCGACGCTCGGCGAGGAGCGGCGGCAAGACCAACAGGCCGGTGGCGAGAATGGGTCCCTCCAAGAGCACCGCGGCGGTCACGGCGAGCACGGCGGCGGCGGGAAAGGCGAAGGACATGACGCGCGCCCTGCGGAAGCGGATGCGATAGGTCTCCTCGTCGAGCAGGTAGGCCAGCACGTGGCCGCGAAAGCGCGCGAACAGGAGACACGCGACCAGCACGCCGATCGCCGTCGTCAGCACCGCGCCCGAGGTGACGGCCAGCATTTCGCCGCTGAGCGAATGCATCAGTTCGGCCCGGGCGTGCGTCGAAAGGGCCAGCACCAGAAGGAGGGTCGCGTTGGCCACGCTGAACAGCGCGGCGAGCATCAGGGAACGGGTGCGAAGGTTGGCCTTGCGGGGACCCGCCCCGGGAGGAAGCAGCGACACGACCGCGGCGAGGCCTCCCGCCACGAGAAGGAAATCGACCAGGCCGTATCCTTGCCAGTGATCTCCGTGCAGCGCGGCGGCCACCGCGAGCAAGGCGGTGCCCGCGGGCGGCAGGGCGATGCCGAGCAGCGATTCATTCCTCAGGTGCAAGCCCGCCCCCAGGGGCGGAAGGATCACCGCGAATAGCAGCGCCGCCAAAAGCGGAACGCCCGCGAACGGGAGGACTGCGAGAAAGTCAGCCATGGGCCAGGCCTCCCCGCGCGAGGCGCAGGACCCGGGCGCTGGGAGCCCACTCCGTCCCATGGCTGATGGCGAGCACGGCCGTGCCGCGCTCGGCGCGCAGGGCGTTCACCCATCCCTCCATTTCGCCCTCGGTCTCGGCATCCACGTTGGCGGTGGGTTCGTCGAGCAAAAGCACTTTCGGCTCGCCGAGGAGCGCCCGCGCGAAGAGCACGCGACGGCGCTGCCCGCCGGACAGTTCCGAGAATCGGGCTCCCGTCCCCTCGCCGAGTCCGACGCGCGCCAGCAAGGCGCGGGCCTCCCCGGCATTCGATCCCCAGCGCGCCGGATCCGCTGCGCGGACCACGTCGAGCGCGGTGGCCGGAGTGTCGGCCTCGATGGCCGCCTCCTGCGGCACGTAGCCGACCTCGCCGCGCGCCACGTGCC
>CBFGVC010000150.1:0-4966 GCA_965652255.1 uncultured Fibrobacteria bacterium
TTGTTCTATTGCTGCATTGTTCTATCGCTCTTCCTCCTCCGGATCATCCAGCTCCATCATGCCCTCCTCGCGCTTGCCAAGGCTCGCGCGATCCTCCTGCGCGCCGGTCTCGGCCAGGGCCGCGCTGAGGTTGGGATCCGACGGATCGACCTCCGGGCCGTTCTCGACTTCGTTTCCCGTTGGATCCATCGGATCCGGGCTGTCGTTCCGGTCGGCGTCGGGTTCGCGGCCCGACAAGGCCGGATCCATCTCTTCCTCCGCCCTGAGGACGCGTTGCGTCGCGCGTCGGCCCCTCGGGAGCTTGTGGGTGGTTTTTCCTCGTGCCATGGTTCCCTCCCCTCTGGAAGCGGCTTCATCCGACGCGGATTTCCGACGCCTCCCGGTTTTACGATCCAAAGTCGACGGGAAGCGGGCGAGCCGCGAGAGCTCGCGCCGCGATGTTTCCGTCGGGTAACCGATTCTTGCAACGATTGCCGGACAATCCGGCCGCCCCAGCGTAGGCCCCCTTGTATGCTGCTTGCATGGACCAACTCGCCGAATGGATCGTGAACCTGGACCGTCATCTCGGATCGCTGCTGCGGTTCTTCGGGCCGTGGACGTACCTCATCCTTTTCACGGTGCTGCTTGCCGAGACGGGGCTCGTGCTGCTGATGGTGTTGCCGGGCGACGAGCTCATCTTCGTGGCTTGCGCGCTGGCATCGCGCTACGAGTCGCTGAACATCCTCATCCTTCTTCCGCTGTTCGCGGTCGCGGCCTTTTGCGGCGACCAGGTCAGCTATCTGCTCGGCCGCATCGCCGGGCGCGCCCCGCTGGAGCGGTTCGGGCGGTCGTTCGGCCGCAAGGTCCTCGCGCGCGCCGAGAAATTTTACGATCGTCACGGCGGGCGCGCCATTATTTTCGGACGGTTCGTCCCGGTCGTGCGGGGGGTCCTTCCGTTCTCCGCCGCGGTCGGGGGCGTCTCGTATCCGCGTTTCCTCGCCTTCAGCCTTCCCGGCACGCTCATGTGGACGTCGGCTTATGGATTGTCGGGGTATTACTTCGGGCGGCTTCCCTTCGTTCGGGAGCACTTCGTGTGGGTTCTCATCGGCGTGGCGGTGGTGTCGCTTTTGCCCCTCGGGATCGAGTTGTCGATCCGGGGATTGCGCAAGCTGTTCGAACGACCGTCGCGGAGCCGTTCCGGACGCATGCGAAAGCCTTCGCGGAAGGACTCGAAACCGGCACGGGCGGGGAAGAAGAAGCGCGCGCCGGCTTGAAACAGTTGGATGACCGAAACAAGAACGGCGGATGACCGGAATATCACCGTCGCCGTGGGACACCTCCGATCGTAATAATCGCGAACGATCCGTTACGGGCCAAAACCTCGCCTCTCCTTGATCCCGCGCGCCGCGTTTAGGAGCCTGCTTATGAAGACGAACGCGGCGAACCGCCGCGGGCATCATCCTGGAGGCTCATCATGACGATATCCGATCAACAACCCGGCCGTTCAGCGGAAACGGAGGGACAGAAAGGTCGCCTGGCGCCCGGCGCCGCGCGCGGGCTGCGCGAGGAGGAGGCCGAACGGGGCGTCGGCGCGGGCCTGACCCTCGCGCAGGACGCGCGCGATCCCATCTTCGACGTGGACCTCGTCGCGGAGGACGGCACCGGCAATCCGGGCACCCCGCGCACGGGCCAGGAGCCGCCGGGCGGGGTGGAGGGCGCCGACGAGGAGATCGACGTCAACGCGGACGCCGCGATTCCCAACACCCGACCCGATCCCGAGAGCGAAAGAAACCGTCGCGTCGATCGCGAGGACGAAGGCGATGGCAAGGGCGATCGGACGCGGGGCATCGAGGAGCCCGCGAACCCGAAGAGGTAGCGGTGGAACGGTAATAGAACAATGCAGCAATAGAACACTGCGACAATGAAGCCTAAGGGCGTGTTCATTGTCGCACTGTTCTATTGTTGCATTGTCCCAACGCTTCACTGCCGAAGAATCCCCCTATTTCCCTTCCCACCCCGGAATCTTCGCCGCTTGCTTCACCCAGGCGGTGAACTGCTTCTCATCGAAGTCGTCGTTCTCGTAAATATCGATCCAGCGCGACTCGCCGCTTTTCTCCGTCGCTCCGGGCGGCATGGGCTTGAGAGAGACGCCGTTGAAGAAGGTGACCTTGACATACTTCGTGAGCACGTGGAAGGAGAGGAACCAGCCCTTGCCCGCGCCGTAGAAGGGGGAATTCCACCGCACGGCCTTTTCCACCTTGGGCACGGCCTTCACGATGAGGTCGTCCAGCCTTTTGCCGAGCGCGCTTTTCCAGCCGGGCATCGCCTTGATGTAGGCCTGCACGGGCGCATCGCCGTCGCCCTTGGCGATTTGCGGGTTGCCGCCCGCGAGCCGGACGACGCCGTCGGCGTCGGGCTTGAGGGGAGGCTTGGCCTTGGTCTTGGCCATGCCGGACAACGCGGTTTTCCGGGCGGAGGACTTCGGGGAAGATTTGGTTTTGGGTTTTTGCACGATTGTTTCCTTTCGGCTCAAAGCGGGCTCAGCGACAACCGGCCCCAGGCGAGGAATCCCGCCACGGCGGCCACGACCAGCCAATAGATCACCGAGGCGTTGAAAGGGTGGCCCGAGGCGAGATGCACGACGGTATAGAGCAGCATCTCCGCCACGACGAAGAGCGCGGCGATCACGATCAGCATGGCCCATCCCCGGTTGAAGGCGGGCAGGAGGAGGCCGAGGGCGGCGAACAGTTCGACCGCGCCGAGCGCCAGCCAGATCCCGTTCGGAATCGCGGCCAAGGTGGGCACGGCGGTCTGCACGGGGTTGCCGAATTTCCAGACGGCGCCCATGGCGGTGTGGAGGGCGAGCAGGACTTGCAGGGTCCAGAAGAGAGCGTTCATGAGGGCCTCACGGGTGAAGGTAGGTTCGGGATGGGGGTTCGGGTTCGGGATTCGGTCCGATCGCTCGTCAGTTTTTCTTCAGGCGATCGGCGAGCCCGGCGGCGAGTTGGTCGAGCAAAACCTTCCAGCCGTAATCGGCGCCCTTGAAGGCGTGCTTGCCGAAAGGGTGGCCGAGGTCGAAGCCCGTGTGCTCGAAGCGGAGCCGCGTGGCGTTTCCTTCCGGCCCGTCGGGCTCAAGCAGGAAGCTGATGCGGGTCTCGGCCACGGGAGGCTCGGCGTTCCACGCCAGCACGAGCTTGCGCCGGGGCTCCAGCTCGAGCACTTCGGAGCGCACCGTGAGCCCGGGGAAGTTCGCTTCCGGCTTGGCCGGAACCTGAAAAGCGAAGCGATGCCCCACGCGCGCCTCGAAGTCGTTGGGGTGCAGCCACTCGGCGAGGATCTCGCGGGTGGTGAGCGCTTCCCAGACCTCCTCTTGCGGGTGAGGGAGGACGATCTGCCGGCGGATGGTGTCGGTGTTGGGAGCATCGGACATCACGGTTTCCCTTTCTTCAGCACGGCCTGCAGCCGGCCCAGGTGGTCGTCCCAGAAGCGCTCGTAGCGCGCGATCCATTCGCGCACGGGCGCGAGGTTTTCGGGCACGAGCCGGTAGCGGTTCTCGCGACCGCGGCGCGTCTCGGCGACGAGCCCGGCGGCGAGGAGGATGCGCAGGTGCTGCGAGATCGCCGGCCGGCTCATGGCGAAGTCGGCGGCCAAGGCGTTGACGGGCCGCTCGCCCTCGGCGAGCAGGTCGAGGATGTGCCGCCGCACCGGGCTGGCGATGGCGGCGAAGGTTTCCGCGGATTCTTCGGCCGGGGAGGTCATGAGCGGATAATAGGTAAGTAATTTCTTACTTGTCAAGGCCGAAAAAAGAAGGCGGCCCTTTCGCTGAAAGCGTCGGGCCGCAGGCAAAAAAGAAGGCGGCCCTTTCGCTGAAAGCGTCGGGCCGCCTGTGTCGCGATGTATTCGGCTCCGAACCGTCCGGTCCCGTCTCTTCGGGCGCCAAGGTCTCTGGGGAGAGGAAGCCGTGGTTTCCGTCCGGGCGGCCGGTTTCATGAGCCGATGGTTGTAATGTACGCCGCCGGAGGGGCGGAATTGTCAGGGATATGTCATTGCTGGGTGAGACTTCGGTGTCGGAGGCGCGGGGAGCTGACAGCTAACGGCGAACAGGTGACAGCTTGGCCGCGAGGGCGGAATGGGGAGTCCGGCGCAGGGGGTCGGGGGTAGGGAGTCGGGGGTAGGGAGTCCCCGAACCCGCACCCGAATCCGAAGGCCCCGAACAGTCCGGGGTCGGCAACGTGGCCCCCATTTCCGCCCAATAAAAAGGCAGACCCCATGGGATCCGCCTTCGTGTTCGCGTTTTCAGGTGTAAGCTGTCCGCCGCTAGCTGTCAGCGGTCAGCTGTCCCCTGTAAGCTACCTCGCCGCGATTCGCGTCGCCATCTCGGGCAGGAACCCGTTCGGGTCACCCTGGCTCTTGGCCTCGCCCAAGGTCTCCATCACGGCGGCCGCGATGGTGTTGTCGAGCTTCGCGTCCTGGGTCATCTGGTTGTAGTAGCCCAGGTCCTTGTGCGCGTTGGAGATGCTGAAGCGCATGTTGCCCGCGTCGCCCGAGAGCAGGTAGGGCTGGATGCGCGTGAGCGCGGCGCCGTGGCCGCCGCCCTGCGCCAGCACCTCCACGAAGGTCGCGGTGTCGATCCCCAAGCGCTTGGCCGTGGCCGCCGCCTCGGCGATGAGCGTGAGCGTGCCGAGCGAGACGTAGTTGTGCAATAGCTTCATGATGTGGCCCGACCCCACGGGGCCCGAGTACGTGATGTTCTCCGCGAAGCAGGCGAGGATGGGGCGGACTTCCTCGAACAGGGCCTTGTCGCCGCCCACGAGCAGGTTCAGGCGGCCTTCGGCGGCCTCCTTGGGCGTGCGCGTCATGGGCGCGTCGATGAAGCGGCCGCCGGCGTCATGCACCAGCTTGGCCATGCGCTCCGTCGAGGCGGGCACGGCGGTGGAGCAGTCGATGATGATGGTTCCCGGGCGCATGCCCGAAAGCACGCCGTCGT
>CBFGVC010000151.1:0-4959 GCA_965652255.1 uncultured Fibrobacteria bacterium
CCGCCCGCTCCCATCGGGCAGGGAAAGATCACCGTGACGATCGGGGCCGTGGGAAATTCGACCGTCAACGGGTACATGGATCCATCGAGCTGGTCTTACGTGGGTGTCGAAGGTTTTTCATCCGGAGACGCCCGGCACGTTTCGATGGCATTCGCCGACACCGTCCCGTACGTCGCCTTCTCAGATATCGGGGCCGGAGGAAAAGCCCGCGTGATGCGGTGGGACGGGGACGCGTGGTCGGACATCGGCATGGCCGGATTTACTCCCGGGGCCGCCCACGACCTCTCCTTCGCGCTGGAAGGCCCGATTCCCTATGTGGCTTTTCAGGATCCGGTGAACGGAGGAAGGGCCACCGTCATGCGTTGGGATGGGACGTCATGGACCGCTGTCGGCAGCCCGGGATTCTCCGCGGACAGCGCCGCCGACATCAAGCTCGCGGTGGGAAGCGGCGGCCCCTATGTCGCCTTCCGCGATGCATCGAACGGAGGAAGGGCCACCGTCATGTCCTGGGATGGGGTGAATTGGGTCTTCGTGGGAAATGCCGGCTTTACTCCCGGATCCGCCACGAAGCTGTCCCTCGTGGTCGCGAATTCCACGCCGTACGTCGCGTTTCAGGACGCCGCGAACGAGGAAAAGGCCACGATGATGCGGTGGAGTGGTTCCGCGTGGGTTCCGGTCGGGACGGCTGGAATCTCATCCGGGGCGGTCGACCACGTCAAGGCGGCGATTTCGGATGCGGACGGCGCCCCCTACCTCGGCTTTCGGCAAAACAATCGGCCCACGATCATGAGATGGAATGGATCCGAATGGGGCATCGTCGGAAAATCTGCTTTCTCGCCGGGCTATATTCCGGCCTTCGACTTCGTGATTTTCGGCGGAAAACCCCACGTCGCATTCCAGGATGGCACCCAGGAGGCGAAGGCCACCATGATGCGCTGGACCGGCGCAAATTGGGAAATCATTGTGAAATCCGGCATCTCTAAGGGCATCGCGGATGAGGTCACCTTGGGTATTTCCGCGAATGGGACGCCATACGTTGCCTTCAGGGACTTCGCAAACGGCGGTCGCATATCCGTGATGCGGTTCTCGGAAAACGAGCTCGGTTGCTGCACCGGGTACATCGGCGGAACCCACGTCGAGGGCGGAGAAGAGTGACGCCTACTTCGCGCGCGGCTTGAGCGCCGCGGCGAGCCGCCTCGCATCGCCCAGATGGCGACGCGCCTCGCGAACCTGCGGATCGTCCTCCAGCTCGAAGGCCGTGCGCGCCTTCTCCCCCAGCACCGCTCCCAGGAATTCGGCCTTGAGCTCCCGGCGAATGCGCTCGCGGTTCGCCTCGAACTCGCGCGCCGCCTCGGCGCGCATCACGGCGTCGAGCGCCTCGTAAGCCTTGCGGAAATCGGCCGCGGCCGCGCCGGCCGTATCCTCTCCCCTGTCGATCCGCTCCTTGGCCCAAGCCTCGCGCGACTGCGCGAGCGCGAGCGCGGCGGGGCCGCGATACCGGCTGATGGCGGTGTCGGCGAACACGAAGGAACGGAACGCCTCCAGCATCTCCGGCGAGACCTCGAAGGCGGGGGTGAACGGCCCGTCGGCCTCGACCTCGGCCCGGTGCTTCACCGTGAAGGCGAAGAACAGGTTGCGCCGGAACAATTCCAGCTCGAAGCGCGGGAACCTCCGGTCAGCCACCTCGATGTCGGGCGAAATCCCGCCTGCGGCCTTGACCGGGCGGCCCGCCTTCGTCTTGAAAACGGCCGTGTCGACGACATCGGCCTTGTCCGGCTTGGCGGAATCGGCCAAAGCCCCGGCCACCTCCTCGTCTTCCCGCATCGCGGCGCCGCGTCGCCCGTTCTCGGGGCGGTTGATGTTCCGGCCTGAAGGGGTGTAGTAGTAAGCCGTCGTCAGCTTCAATGCGTTGTCTCGTCCGTCTATCGGCAAGACGGTCTGCACCGAGCCCTTGCCGAACGTGGTGGAGCCCAGGACGAGGCCCCTATCCCAATCCTGGATGGCCCCCGCAACGATCTCGGACGCCGAGGCCGACCCCCCGTTGACGAGCACCGCGAGCCTCCCGGTCCAAACAGGTTCGCGGCCGCTGCGGAATTCCTGGTTCTGCGAACGCACCCGGCCCTTCGTGCTGACCACGGTCCGTCCCTTGCCGAGGAACAGCTCCGACACCTCCACCGCCTGGTCGAGCAAGCCGCCCGGGTTCATGCGCAGGTCGAGCACGAGCGCCTTCGCCCCGGCCGCGCGCAACTCCTTCAGCGCCGCCTCGAGGTCCGAGGCCGTGTTGCGGCTGAACTGGGTGACCTTTACGTATCCCGTCGAATCGTCCAGGAGGCCTGCGTAGGGCACGCTCTCGATCTTGATGACGGCCCGGGTGATGGTGAAATCGAGCGGCTCGGCCACGCCCTCGCGGCCGATGCGCAAGGTGACGCGCGAACCCGGCTTGCCGCGCAGCTTGCCCACCGCGTCGTCCACGGTGACGCCGCGGGTGTCGAGCGTGTCGATGCGCAGGATGCGGTCTCCGGCGCGGAGGCCCATGCGGTGCGCGGGCGTGCCCGAGATCGGGGCGATGACGGTGAGGATGCGGTCGCGGATGCCGATCTGGATCCCAAGCCCCCCGAACTCGCCGTCCGTGCTGATCTTGAGATCCTTGAAGTCGTCGGCCTCGAAGTAGGCGGTATGCGGATCGAGCACGCCGCGCATGCCCTCCACCGCGGCGTCGAGGAGTTCCCGGGAGGAGACTTCCTCCACGTAACTCTCGCTGATCTTGGTGACGATGCGGTCGAGCCGGACAAGATCGGAATAGAAACGATCGCCGTCGGCGCGCACCCGGCCGCCCACGAAGACCAGGCCGATCACGGCGGCGGCGCCGGCGAGCAGGAAGGCGTTGGGTTTGGTCATGGGGGGAAAATACCTACTTCCGGGACGAAGCTTCGGGGTTCGGGATTCTTCGCGGGCTTATCGCCTCACCCCCTGCCCCTCTCCCCGAATGACTTCAACGGACTTTTTCGAAATCGGGGAGAGGGGTGACGCTCACGCGATCAGCTTCGAGGGTCTCTCGCGGGAAGCTTAATCCGTTGGAAAACCTTTCTTCGACGGGGGTCCGCAAGAGCGACCCGCCGACAATCCCCTCTCCATCCTCGCGCAGCGTTGGATGGAGAGGGGCGGGGGCGAGGCGCGTAGCGAGGATCCTTCGACTTCGGAAAACTCCTTCTACCCCAATATTTCCATCGCCTTCGCCAGGATTTCCGCGTGCAACTCCTCCGCCGGACGCGTCGCGTCGAGCACCGTGCCCTCGCCGGCCCGCGAGGATGCCAATTCGAGAAAACCCTCGCGGACACGCGTATAAAAGGCCTCGCCTTCGCGCTCGAGGCGGTCGAGGGTCTTGCCTGCGAGGTGGAGCCGCTCCGCGCGGCGCGCGGGATCAAGGTCGAGGAGGAAGACGTGCGCCGGGCGCAGGCCCGCGCAGGAAACCTCCTCCAGTCGCGCGATGTGCGCGGCGTCGAGGCCGCGGCCCGCGCCCTGGTAGGCGTGCGTGGACCAGGTGAAGCGGTCGCAGACCACGACCTTTCCGGCGTCGAGGGCGGGACGGATCACCTCCGCCACGAGCTGGGCGCGGGCCGCGGCATAGAGGCAAAGCTCGGCGGCGGGGGCGATCGTGTTTTCAGGATCGAGCAGCAGCGCGCGGATACGGTCGGAGAGCGGCGTGCCGCCGGGATCGCGCACGCGCGCCACGGCATGCCCCTGCTTCTCCAACGCCGCCGCGAGCAGGGATGCTTGCGTCGACTTCCCCGAGCCGTCGATGCCCTCGAGGACGAAAAAGGGCGGGGGCCGGGGGGAGATGGACTCTCTTCGTAAGGGCGACCCATGGGTCGCCCTTACAGCCCTATCGTCTCCCGGATCCCGTCCCCCGCCCCGAGTGTCAGGCATCTTGGCCATGGCACTTCTTGAACTTCTTTCCGCTGCCGCAGGGACAAGGATCGTTGCGGCCGACGTTAGGCGCCGCCGGAATACCCGGGATGCCCTGCGGCGCGCGCGGAACCACGGTTCCCGGAAGCGGACCGGCGATGGGGCGCGCGGCCTGCGGGGCCGAGAACGAGGGCGCGGGCGTTGATCCCGCGAGGCCTCCCGGGGTCGCTCCCGGAATGCCGCCCCCGGGCTCGCCAGCGCCGCGGAACTGCATGGAAGCGCGCATGCGCGCTTCCATCTCGCGCGCCTGGCGCATGGCCTCCTGCTGCCGCGCGAGGAAGTCGGGGTCGATGTGGAGCAGGCGCTGCACCGTCTCGAGCGCGATGCGCTCGAGGGTCGCGCCGAAGAGGGCGAAGCCTTCCTTCTTGTACTCCTGCAGCGGGTCCTTCTGCGCATAGCCGCGGAAGCGGGTGGCGTCGCGCAGGCCGTCCATGGCGTAGAGGTTCTCGCGCCAGGCCATGTCGATCACGCCGAGCAGCACCTGACGCTCGACTTCGCGCATGGTCTCGGAGCCCACGGCGGCCTCGATCTCGGCATAGCGGGCGTGGATCTTCTCCGCGATCTGCTCGGCCGTCTCGGCGGAGGTCTGGGTCTGCAGCGCGTCCTCGGCGATGCGGTAATCGACGCCGAAGGCGCGCTTCACCTCCGCATAAAGGCTGTCGAGCTCCCAGGCCTCCGGATAGTTGCCCTCCATGGCGTACTGCGCCACCACCATGTCGGCCGCCTCGTCGAGGCGCGAGCGGATCTCGTCCTGGATCTCCTCGCCCTGCAGGATGCGGCGGCGCAGGCGATAGACCACGGTGCGCTGCTTGTTGAGCACGTCGTCGTACTCGAGCAGGTGCTTGCGCACCTCGTAGTTCTGCCCCTCGACGCGCTTCTGCGCTCCCGCGATCGCCCGGTTCACCATCGGGTGCGAGATGACCTCGTCGTCCTTCACCCCCATGCGGTCCATCCACTTCATGATGCGGTCGGGACCGCCGAAGATGCGCATGA
>CBFGVC010000152.1:0-4836 GCA_965652255.1 uncultured Fibrobacteria bacterium
GCGCTGGGCGCAGGCCTGGAGGACCATGCGGCCCATGCGGCCCCTGGCGCCGAGTACGATGATGTCGGTGGTGGCGGTCATGGATGCCTCCCGGCCCGGGCGATCGGGCGGTTGGAAGAGGGTTGCGCCGGAAAAAGGAAAGGGGCCCCGGAGAGCCGCGCGAACGGCTTCCTGGGCCCCCTGTCGATGCGGACCGGTCCTACCTGGACTCGTCCGAGATGACCCAGAGCTTCACCTTCGCCTCCACCTCGCGGTGGAGCTGAAGCTTGATGGTGTACATGCCCAGCGCCTTGATCGGCTCGGGCAGCACCACGACCTTGCGGTCGAGGTCGTGTCCGGCCTCGCGGAGCTTGGCGGAAATGTCGGCAGCCTGGATGGAGCCGTACAGCTTCTCGCCGTCCTGGACCTTCGCCGCGATGGTCAGCGACACGCCCTGCAGCTTCGCGGCCAAGGCCTCGAAGCCAGCCTTCTCGCGGGCCGAGCGGGCCACCGCCTTGGCGCGCAGCGCCTCGAGCTGCTTGCGCGCGCCCGGGGTCGCCAACTCTGCCAGGCCGCGGGGGAACAGGTAGTTGTGCGCGTAGCCGGTCTTGACCTTGACCACCTCGAGCTCGCGGCCGAGCCCTTCGACGTCTTCTTTCAGGATGATTTCCATGGTGATGTCCTCCCCGGCCTATCGCATGTTCTCTGCCACGAAGGGCAGGAGCGCCAAGTGACGGGCGCGCTTGATGGCGATGGCCAGCTCGCGCTGGTGGCGCGCCGAGGTGCCCGAAACCTTGCGGGACACGATCTTGCCGCGCTCGTTGATGAAGCGGCGCAGCATCTTCTCGTCCTTGTAGTCGACGTGCGCGATCTTGTTCTCGGTGAACCAGCAGGTCTTGCGCTTGCGGATCTTCGCCTCGCGCTTGCCGTCCTTCTTGTTGTCGCGTTCGCGGATCGGCATTATTCGTCCCCTTCCTTGCGGGTCTTGCCCTCGGTCTTCTCTTCGCCCTCGGCGGCGGGAGCCTCGGCGGCGGCGGACGGCGCGGGCGGAATGCCGCACGGGTTCTCCGCCACGGTCAGCCAGCGCAGCGCGTTCTCGTTGATGCGCAGGCGCTTCTCCAGCTCGGCGGGCACGGAGCCCTCGGCCTCGTAGTAGAACGCGGCGTATTCGCCATGGGTGCGCTTGCGCACGGGGTACGCCAGGCGGCGCTTGCCCCAGCGGTCGACGCGGGTGATTTTCCCCTGCGTCTCGATGAGCTTGGCCACCGCGTCGAACTCCGAGGCGATGGATTCGTCGGGGATCATCGCGTCCACGACGAGGACGGTTTCGTATCTCTTCACGTTGTTTCCTTCGGTCTTCCGAGGGGAGACATTCCCGCCGGATCGGCCCGCCGCTCGCTTTTTGAAAACGTCGGCGGACAGGAATCCCCTTTTTGGGGAGGATGGCAAAGTTATTTAAGCCCGAGTACCCTGCCAAGGCGTAAAACCGGGAAAATCAGGGGATTATGGGGGGATCCTTCGGAATCGAAGGGTTTTTCACGGGTTTCTGCGAAATCGGTTCTGCGTGGGTTCGGGCGGGTTGCAGGGGCGAATGTCATTCGCCCCTACAATCCCGCCCTCTCCCTCATCCGTTCCCGGATGCCCTCGGCCGACAAGCCGAACAGCTCGAAGCACAGCGCGTAAAGGTCGATGGCCGCCAGCGAGGCCGGCGCGTGCTCGAACACGCTGAGCCCGGCGCGCGCCGCCTCGGCGAGGTCGATGGTGAGCCGCACGCGTTGCCTCGCCACGCGACCCGGATACGCCTCCTCGATGCGCGCCGCGAGGGACTGGTGCAGCTGCGTGTTCGAACGGTGCATGTTGATCACGATGCGGTAGAGGCGCGCGGTGGCCGTCATCTTGTCGAGCCACGGCACGAGGTCGTCGAGGCCCTGCAGGGCGTAGGCCTCGGGCTGGGTCGGCACGATCACCTCGCCCGCCGCCATGAGCGCCATGCGCGTGAGCCAGTTGAGCACCGGCGGGCAGTCGATGAGGACGTAGTCGTAGCGCGGGTAGAGCGGGGAAAGCATCGCGCGCAGGCGGCTGGGCTCGCGCGCCAGGCGCGGGTTGAGGAGCAGGAGGTCGTCGAGGTCGGGGCTCCCTGCGACGACGTGCAGGCCGGGATAGCCCGTCTCGAGGCAGGCCTCGTCCGCCGCGCAGCGCTGCTGCAGCAGCTTCGAGATGTCGGGCCGCGCCGGGTCGCGCGGCAGCGCGCCGTCGCGCCCCTTATGGAGCAGGTGCTTCGTGAGGTTCGACTGGGCGTCGAGGTCGACGAGCAGGACGCGATAGCCCGAGAAGGCCAAGGCGTGCGCGCAGTTGAGCGTGAAGGTGGTCTTCCCCACCCCGCCCTTCTTGGAGAGGAAGCTGAAAGCGCGGGTCATGGGGAGGAAATGCGAAATGCGAAATGAGAAATGAGAAACGAAAACAAGAACACGGGGGCCCTGCTCGACTCAGCGTCCCCGCCGTCGCCATTATTCCTCATTTCGCATTTCTCATTTCGCATTTTTATTTCACTTCCACTTGACGCTCACGACCTTCACGCCGCCCTTGCCGGCGGCGACCACCAAGGTGTTCCCGTCGAAGGCCACGTGATTCACCGACTGCAGGTTTGGCATTCATTCCTCGACTTCGATCGGCAACCCCAGCGCACGGAACTTCTCGACCACCCGGTCGTAGCCGCGCTCGATGTAGCGCACGCCCGTGAGCCGGCTGCGGCCCTTGGCCAGCGCGGCGGCCACGAGGTAGGAGAAGCCCGCGCGAAGGTCCGGAATCTCGATGTCGGCGCCGTGCAGGGGCGTGGGGCCCTGGATGATGGCGGAGTGCTTATGGCCGAGGTGGCGGAAGCGGCACTCGCTGCCGCCCAGGCATTCCGAGAACAACTGGATGTTCGCTCCCATCCGGTTCAGGGCCTCGGTGTAGCCGAACCGGTTCTCGTAAACCGTCTCGTGGATCACCGACATCCCCTCGGCCTGGGTGAGCAGGATCACCAGCGGCTGCTGCCAGTCGGTCATGAGCCCCGGGTGCACGCCCGTCTCGGCGGCCACGGCCTTGAGCCTTGCGTCGCGCCCGCTGAAGACGATGCCGTCGGCCTTCACCTCGAACTCGCCGCCGGCGCGGCGGAGCCAGTTGAGGAAGGTGAGCAGGTGCAGCTGGTCGGCGCCGTGGATATACACCTCGCCGCGGGTGGCGACGGCCGAGGCGGCGAAGGAGGCCGCCTCGATGCGGTCGTTGACCACGCGATGGTCGGCAGGACGCAGGGCGTCCACCCCCTGGATCACCCAGGTGCGGTCGGTCTCCTGCACGATGATGGCGCCCATGGACTGCAGGAGCAGGGCGAGGTCGACGATCTCGGGCTCCACGGCGGCGTTGCGGATCTCCGTGGTCCCGCGCGCCAGCACGGCCGCCATCATGAGGTTCTCGGTGGCGCCGACGCTGGGGAACGGCAACGTGATGCGCGCGCCGTCGAGCCGGTCGGCCGTGAAGTGGTAGGCGCCCTGGCGCCGCTCGACCCTGGCGCCGAGGCGCTCGAAACCCTGCAGGTGGAAATCGAGCGGGCGGGCGCCGATGTCGCAACCTCCGGGCGCGGGGATGACCGCGCGCCCGAATCGGTGGAGCAGCGCGCCCGCGAGCAGGATGGGGATGCGGTTGAGGCCGGAGTATTCCTCCGGAACCTCGGGTCCCGACAGGGTCGTCGCGTCGATCTCGATGACGCCGCCCACGGCGTCGTGCGCCACCTTGACGCCCACCGATTCGATCACCCGCTTGCTGATCTCGACGTCGCCGATCTCAGGAACGTTCCGAAGGCGCGAGACGCCCGGCGCCAGCAAGGCGGCCACCATCTCCTTGGTGACGGCGTTTTTCGCTCCCCGGACGGAGATCTGCCCCCGAAGCCTGACCCCACCCTCGATGACGTATCGCCGCGACATGATGACAAATTTACATCCTCGCCAAAATTCCCGAAAAACCGCCCCGGGCCCCGCGTGCCGCCGAAGTGCCAAGCGGGAACCACCCCTCTTTTATATGTTGCCCCAGTTACCCTTTCTCCCCTGATGGAAGCCATGATGAAACGACTGCCTCTGCTACTGGGCCTCCTGGCGATTTTCGCCATGCCCGGATGCCTGAACGAGCCCCGCTCCGGGAAACGCGGAAAGGCCGAGATTCACGTCCAGCTGGAAAAAATCGGCGCCATGCGCAAGGCCGGCGCCGGAAACGCCATCATGATGCGGAACCTGATCCTGATCCTGCGCAGCCCGGGGGAGATCACCCGCCGCGACACCATCCCGTTGTCCGGGAACTCGCAGCAAACCGTCCTGAAGACTTACGAGAACCTGTCGTCCCTCAAGACCTGGTCGTTGGAAGGAATAGCCAGGGACGAGGGAGGCATCACGATATACCGCGATTCGGTCAAGTTCACCGTGCCCGCGGAGGGCACGGCGGAGATATCCCTGAACCTGCGGGCCATGTACTCCATGCTGGTTGCCAATTTCTTTCCCATCCGCGACAGCGTCACGAGCTGCGAACTATGGGTGGACAACGGGATCGTCGCCGACAGCACGTTCCCGGCCCAATCGTTGCTCGGCGACACGGTGAAGCTTCGCCGCGATTACGTGCTGGCGTCCCCGGAAGGGCGGGACGCCGTGATTCGCATGGATGTTTACGGCGACTGGTTCGGCGAGAAGAACGTCCTCCTCTACCGGGGAGAAGCGACCATCAAGGTGTTTTCCGGGCGAGACACATCGTACAGCGTGACGTTGTTCCGGGTGGGGCCGCCCGCTCCCATCGGGCAGGGAAAGATCACCGTGACGATCGGGGCCGTGGGAA
>CBFGVC010000153.1:0-4815 GCA_965652255.1 uncultured Fibrobacteria bacterium
GGCGTCGCGCGCGACACGGCGGAGTTCCTCTTCGAGACATTGCACGTCAAATATCCGGCGCGGCGCGGCGAGAGGTACGCCACCCATTTCCTCGACCTGCGCGCGGAGGACGGCGCGCTCGTTCCCGTCATCGACACGATCGAAATCGAGGTGGTCGCCCCCGACACGTTGTGCGCGACCCCGGCGGGGACCTTCCGGTGCGCGCATTACCGCGGATGGCGCGGGGAGATGGTTCACGCGGACGCCTACTACGCGCCGGGGATCGGCTACCTTGGCTCCGATGTGGCCCGTGAGCACGAGGTCAACGGCGAACCCCGGCAAGTGTTGTTCCGCAAACGGCTGGCGTCCTACATCCTGAACTAAAGCCCGGAGCCGGAAGCGTGGGACAAGGAGCCCTGTCCCGGCTCCCTCGTTCCTCCGAAGACGCGCCGACGAAGCCCCCCGGAAAAGCTTCTCCCGCGAAGCACCCCCCAAATAAAATTCCCCCCTGCCCGGGCCCCTCGCCCTCCGTCGCCCTCTCATCGCGCGACCCGTCGCACTGCGCCATTGCTCCGTTGCTCCGTCCCGTTGTCCCGCTCACCCGTTGTACTGTTCCATCGTTCTATTGTTGTATTGTTGTATTGTTCTATTGTTGTATTGCCCTATTGCCCCCATGCTCTCCACCCGCCATTTCACCCATCGCCATATCCCCGCAGCCGTTCCCGGATCCCGCGAACGCGTCATGATCGTGCTTCACGGCCTCGGCGACTCGCTGGACGGCTACCGCTTTCTGCCTTCGGTCCTGGGCATACCCGAGATGTCCTACCTGCTCCTGAACGCGCCGGATCCCTATTACGGCGGATACGCGTGGTACGACTTCATGGGAAATCCCGCGCCCGGCATCGGCCGCAGCCGCGAACTGCTGCTTGGACTCCTGGAAGAGCTCGCGGAGCAGGGAGTCGCCCCGGCCGACACCTTCCTGTTCGGCTTCAGCCAAGGCTGCCTGATGGCCGTCGACGTCGCGCTCCGCGCGCCGGATCCATTGGGCGGCGTGGTCGGCGTCTCGGGCTATCTCGCCTTCCCGGAGGAGTATCCGGCCGCGTTCTCGCCCGCCGCGCGCTCGCAGCGCATCCTGGTCACCCACGGCCAACGCGATCCCGTCGTTCCCTGCGAACCGGCCCGACGGCAGTTCCAGGACCTGCGCAAGTTGGGCGTCGACGTGGAGTTCGTGACCTTCGACAAGGATCACACGATGCTGCCGGAAGAGCTGGCCGACATCGCGGGATGGGTGAGGGGAAGGATGGGGGAATAGAACAATAGGGCAATAGAACAATAAACGCAGGGGCGAATAGCCCGGACCTCAGCCGCTCACGCCGCCCATCTTCTCATTGTTTCATTGTTCTATTGCCCTATTGTTCCATTCCTCAAAGATTCTCCTCCACCCACTCCTTCAGTTCCGAGAACTCCGACAGGTTCTTGTACTCGGGGAACTCGCCGCGGATGCCCTCCGGCGCGCGGAAGAAGGTCGCGACGTGGGCGGCCTGCAGCATGTAAATGTCGTTGTAGGAATCGCCAGCGGCCGCCACGCGGAAGTTGAGCGAGCGCAGAGCCTCGACCGCGCGCATTTTCTGGTTCTCCTGCCGCAGCGTGTAGGCGAGCCTTCCCGCCGCGCCGCCCTCGCCGCGCTCGTCCCGGATGTCGTGGCAGAACAGCGTGGGATTCCCCAGCTGTCGCATGAAATTGTCGGCGAAGGGATAGAAGGTGTCCGACAGGATGACGAGCTGGTACTTCGACCGCACCCAGTCGGTGAACTCGCGCGCGCCGGGCAGGACCTCGAGCTCGGCGATCCAGCCCTGGATGTCCTTGAGCGTCACGCCATGACGGGCGCAAATCTCCACGCGGCGATCCATCAGCTCGCGGTAGTCCTTCACCTCGCGCGTGGTGAGGTTGAGCTCGGCGACGCCGCTGCGGTCGCGCACGTGAAGCCAGATCTCGGGCGTGAGCACGCCCTCCATGTCGAGGCAAAGAACCTTTCCCATCAGAAATCTTCCGGAGACTGGCCGGGCATCCCGGGAGCGAAGGGCCCGATGGGGCCGAAGTTGCGCTCGTACTGCGAGATGTTCTGCTGCAGGAGCGCGGCCAGCGACTTGGCGTGCGCCGGCGTCATCACGATGCGGGCCTGCACCTTGCCCTTGGGCGGGCCCGGCAGGATGCGCGCGCAGTCGAGGATGAACTCCGAGCCGCTGTGGGCCACCAAAAAGAGGTTGGCGTACGTGCCCTCCGCGACGGCCTCGGGGAGCTCGATGTTGATGGACTGGGAGTTCTTGTCCTCGAAGTCGCCGTTGGGTGAAACCATGGGGGATCCTTTGAAATTTCAGGGATTTTTTGGGAAAGATAACCGGGGGATCCTTTGCGGGCAAAGCTTCGCCGGTTGGAGATCCTTCGGGGGGTGGAGCGCTGGAGGATTCGGGTTCGGGAGACCACCGGAAACTGGATGCTCAGAGATGCGGAGCGGAAACGAACCGCGAGGAGCGCCTCAAATTTTCTCGAAAAGTCCTGATTACTTCCCGGCACGCCCCTTTATCAGGGCAATGCACAAAGTCCCTAAAGCAACCGTGACTATCGTACCAGCAAGGATCGGCTGTCCGATTTTTGCCGCATATATCGCCCCGGCAATAGCCCCACCTGCAACGAGTATTGCACCAAACTGACCACACATCCTTTCAATGAAGATAAGGGTGTTGACGCGCTTGGTTTCACCGCGTCGGAATAGTGCTTCAGCCTCTGTTTGGCGAATGACGAAATCAACAGCCTCGGGCTTAAAGGCGTTCAGACGCTCAAGCTGGGCCACCGGGATAATAGGACTATCGGTTTCATGGTGCTCGACGGCAAAACTTCCCCGCCCGTCCCCTTGGGCCCGAGTAGAGCGGCTCATTTGGAGACTTTATAAGCGTTCGCGGATTTGCGGAAATCGCTGCCGATCTTGCGGATATCCCCTTTGAAATTTAGGGAATCCTTGTGGAACCCGCCCCGCGTAGGGGTAGAATAATCGGTCGACGCCTTCAGCGTAAGGGCCTCTTTTGCGCCTTCGATCAGATTTTTCATGGTTCTTGTCATAAGAAACCCCCTCGGGCGAACAGAAGCTAGAATACAAAATAGCCAAGGCGCGCGGAACAAATGGGCGCCCCCCCCGAGTCCCGACACCCTGGGGGCATTCAAGCTTGCCAGTCTGATCATCGATGGAGAATCGCCAAAATCCTATATTTGTCCTTTCCTCCACCCAAGGAATCCATGAGCGCAACGGAAGACGGTTTCGGCGAAGAATGCGGGGTCATGGGCGTGTTCGGCGGCCCCGAGGTGGCCCGTCGGACCTTGATGGGACTGTACGCGCTCCAGCATCGCGGGCAGGAAAGCGTCGGCGTGGCGGTCACGGATGGCGCCGATATCCAACTGGTCAAGCGCATGGGCCTTGTCACGGGGCTCACCACCGACGAAAAGGCGCTGGAGCCGTTGGTCGGCAACGCGGCCATCGGCCACGTGCGCTATTCCACCACGGGGCGCAGCAACATCAACAACGCCCAGCCCATGCTGGTCTCCACCAAGCGGGGACCGCTCGCGGTGGCGCACAACGGCAACCTCGTCAACGCCCCCGACATCCGGGCCGAAATGGAGGAGGCGGGCCACATCTTCCAGAGCACCTCCGACACCGAGGTTCTGCTCCACCAGATCGCCCGCTCCAGGAAAGCCGACCTCGGCGAGGCCATCGCCGAGTCGCTGCAAAAGCTGACCGGCTCGTACTGCCTCGTGTTCCTCAGCCGGGACGCGATGTACGTGGCCCGCGACGGCTTCGGCTTCCGGCCGCTGTGCCTGGGCAAGCTGGGCGAGGCGTGGGTCGTGGCCTCGGAGAGCTGCGCGCTCGACCTGATCGGCGCGTCCTACGTGCGCGACATCAACCCCGGCGAGCTTTGCCGCATCGACGCCAACGGCCTGGACTCCCGGATGATCGCGGAAAAGCCCCGCAAGGCCCACTGCATCTTCGAGTTCGTGTACTTCTCCCGCCCCGACTCGCGCATCTTCGGCGAGAGCTGCGACAAGATCCGCCGCAAGATCGGCAAGCAACTGGCCAAGGAGCACCCCGTCAAGGCCGACGTCGTGGTGGCCGTGCCCGATTCCAGCAACACCGCCGCGTTGGGCTACGCGAAGGAATCGGGAATCCCCTTCGACATCGGCCTGCTTCGCAACCACTACGTGGGCCGCACCTTCATCGACCCGTCGCAGAACGAGCGCGAGCAGAAGGTGAAGCTGAAGTTCAACCCCATCGCGGGCGTCCTCCGCAACAAGCGCGTGGTGCTGGTGGACGACTCGATCGTGCGCGGCACGACGCTGAAGTTCCTCACCAAGATGCTGCGCGACGCGGGCGCGCGGGAAGTGCACATCCGCATCTCGTCTCCCCCGGTCCTGAATCCGTGCTTCTACGGCATGGACTTCCCCTCCAAGACCGAGCTGATCGCGGGCAACCTCACGCAGGAGGAGACGCGCAAGTTGCTGGGCGCCGACAGCCTGGAGTACCTCTCGATCGAGGGACTGCTCTCGACCGGGCCGGGATCGCCCGACGACTACTGCGCCGCCTGCTTCGACGGGAAGTATCCGGAGGAAATCCCGGAAGGCAGCACGAAGTTCCGGTGCGAGTAGGGGCGGACACAGCGGCAACACAGCAGCACAGCATCACAACAATAGAACGCGAAGCAAGTGACTGAAGCCGTTGGCGACGTCTCTTTTGCCGTTGTGCCGTTGTGATGTTGTGATGTTGTGTTGTTCTATTGTTGCATTGTTCTA
>CBFGVC010000154.1:0-4814 GCA_965652255.1 uncultured Fibrobacteria bacterium
GCGCCTTGGCCGGCACGCGCGGCGTGGCCGCGCTTCCTTCGGAGGGCAGCAGGCGACCCCGCACGTCGCGATGGACGGCCGCGCTCGCCGCCTCCGCGGCCCGCGCCGCGTCGACGCGCGCGCGCAGCGAGACGGTTCCGGGAATGGCGGGGCGTCCCGGAATCTTCAGGCGGATGCTGTACAGGCCGCCGTCGCCGGTGAAGTACAGCGTCTTCATGTCGGCCCCGCCGAACACGGCGTTGCTTACGTTGCCCATGTTCCCGGTGAAGGCGTCGTAGGACGTTCCCGTCGCGAGGCGCGGCACGATGAATCCGATCGAGTCCCCGTTGGCGTTGAAAATCTTGAGGTTTCCCTGCGTGAAATTCGCGACGTAGCGGTTCCCGTGGATGTCGATCGTGCCGCCGTCGGCGTAGGTTCCGCCGCTTCCCGCCGCCACCGTGATGAAGGTCGTCGGATTCGAGAGCGCGCCGCCGGGGCCCACCGTGTACCGCTTGACTTGACGGCTTTCGTGCACGTAAACCGCGCTGTCTTCCTCGATCCAGTAAACGCCGTTGGCCGAGGTTGCGCCGGTGTAGGCGATCGAAAGCTGGCGGGTCGGGCTGAGATAATAGACTTGCGAGCCGTTCGTGGTGAAGTAAATCGCCCCGTTCGATCCGATGCTGAGGTCGTTGGCCAGGTTGAAGCTCACGCCGTTGGCGCCCGAGGCCACGAGGATCGAGTCTTCGGAGCCGTCGGACTTGTAGCGCGTGAGGCGCTGGTTCTGCGCCGCCACGAGTCGGCCCTGCGGGTCGAAGGCCAGCCCGTTGGCCTGGCGGGGCTGGGCGATGAACACGTCGCCGGTATCGACGCCGGGACGGATCTTGTAGATGGGCCAGTGCTGCGCGCCCGAGATCTGCCGGGTGAAATACACGGCCCCCGTCGAAGGCTCCCAGGCGGGGCCCTCGCAGAATTGCGCCACGCGCTTCACCCAGGTGATCGTGTCCCCGGCGTTCCACAGCGAGTCGGGCAGCTGGATGACCGTTTGCGCGGACGGCGCGGCGGAGATCCCCGCCCAGGCCAGCATGCCGACGACGAACTTCCTCACGACGTTGTTCAAGGTGTTTTGCGTGGACTGCAGCACGGGACCTCCGAAAGGCGAAGGTCAAATCTAACGCGAAGGGGAAGCGCGGGGGCGGTGTTTCGATGTCGGAGAGGGATTGTTCGGCGGGTCGGGTTTCCGCGGGAAACGGCGCCCCGGATTATTTCGCGAAGCGGGCTCGCAAAACTCCCACCACGCCGGGAATCAACGACACCACGATGATGCCCATGATCACCAGGCTGAAGTTGTCCTTCACCACCGGGATGTTGCCGAACAGGTAGCCGGCCAGGCCGCACGAGCCCACCCAGAGGATCGCCCCCGAAACATTGTAGGTCGTGAAGCGGCGGTAGTCCATCTGCCCCATGCCGGCCACGAAGGGCGCGAAGGTGCGGACGATGGGAAGAAAGCGGGCGATGACGATGGTCGAGGGGCCGTGCTTGGCGTAGAAGGCGTTCGTTTTCTCGATGTACCGCGTGTTGAGGAAGCGCCCCGTGTCGCTGAAGCCCCTGAGCCCGAAGGTCCGGCCGATCCAGTAATTCACCCCGTCGCCGAGGATGCCCGCAAGCACCAGAAGCACGAAGAGGATCCACGGGTTGAGGAGCCCCACCGCCGCGAAGGCCCCCGCGGCGAACAGCAGGGAGTCGCCGGGCAGGAAGGGCGTCACCACCAACCCCGTCTCGCAGAAGATGATGAGGAAAAGGATCGCGTAGGTCAGCGTGCCGTAGCTGCTGATGATCTCCGCGAGGTGGTCGTCGATGCGCAGGATGAAGTCGGCGAGGTAAAGGATCCATTCCATGGGGGGACAAGGTAGAAGGGGGAGGAGGCCGGGAGTAGTGGGATGGGCGCCGGAGGGATAACGCATGCGTTATCCCTACAGATCCTACTCCCTACCCCCAATCCCGAATTCCTCGATCACCCGCAGCACGGCCTCGGTTCCATCCGCCGGGCCGGAAGCCTCCAGCGCGGCGCGAAGGCCTTCGGCGTCGTTCGCCAGCGCCTCCACCGCCCCGGCCAGCGCGGTCGGCGTCATGTTTTCCTGAAGCAGCACGCGGGCAAGCCCGCGCTTCATTAGCGACTCGGCGTTCAGGATCTGGTCGCCGCGCGAGGCCTTGCCCGGCAAGGGAACGAGCAGCATGGGTTTGCGCAGGGCGATCAGCTCGAACAGGGAGTTCGCGCCCGCTCGGGAGACGGCGAGGTCGGTCGCGGCGAAGATATCGGGCAGCTCCGCGCCCGCGAACTCGATCTGACGGTAGCCCTCCCGTCCCCCCATTCGTTCCTCCAGGCTCGCCTCCTTCCATCCCTTGCCGCACAGGTGCGCCACCTGAAAGCGCTCGAGAAGACGGTCGAGGGCGGCGCGCAGGGCTTCGTTCAACGCCCTCGCGCCCAGGCTCCCGCCCATCACCAGCAGCACGGGTTTTTCGGGGGCGAAACCGAGCAGGTTCAGGCCGCGCTCCCGATTCCCCGCAAACAACTCGGGACGAATCGGAGACCTCGTCAACACGGCCTTGCCGCGCGCATCGCCCGTGAAGTGATCGAGGGTCTCGGGGAAGCTCACGCACACCTTGCGGCAGAACGGCAGGCACAGGCGGTTGGCGAGGCCCGGCGTGATGTCGGATTCATGCAGCACGACGGGGATGCCCCGAAGCGCCGCGGCATAGACGATCGGCACGGCAACGAATCCGCCCTTCGAGAACACGAGGTCGGGCTTGAGCCGACCGAGCAAAAAGAAAGCCTGAAAACCGCCGGCGACCACGCGAAAGGGATCGGTGAAGTTCCGCCACGAGAAGTATCGGCGAAGCTTTCCCGTCGCCACGGCATGGAAGGGAATTCCAGCGCCCTCGGCCAACGCGCGCTCGGGCCCGCCCGCCGAGCCCGCATAGTGGAGGATCCATCCCGCCTCGCGCAGGCGCGGCGCGAGCGCGAGGTTGGGCATGACGTGCCCGGCGGTCCCTCCGCCGGTGAAGAGGATTTTCTTCGGGGGCATTGGGGGAAAGGTACGCTTTGCGGTCGATGCTTCGTCGCTACGCGCCTCACCCCCGGCACCGCAGGTGCCGGGGGTGAGGTCACTCTTCCAGAAGCAGCCTTATCTGCCGCTCGATCGCCTCGAAATCGTCCTCGCCGTAGCCGTCGTGACGAAAACGCAGCTTGCCGTCGCGGTCCACCAGGAAACTGCTCGGCATGCGCTCCACTCCGTAGGCGTCCGCCACCTTGTGCTTTCCGTCGTGCGCGGTGCGCAGCGAGGGTTCCACCGAGCGCTGGAAGGTGATGGCCTTGTCCCGGTTGGCGTCCACGCTGATGGCCACCACCTCGATTTCGGGATAGGCGGCCTTGAGCGCGGCGATGCGCGGCATCAGCCGACGGCACGGCAGGCACCAGCTCGCCCAGAAGTCCACGAGCACGACCTTGCCGCGAAAGTCGGACAAGGAAACCGTGCCGCCGGCGAGCGCGTCGAGCGTGAAGGCCGGCGCCTCCTTGCCCACGGAGGGCCGCTTCGCCGCCCACCCCGCGCCCGCCGCGAGCAGCAGGGAAACGCAAAGGACGAGGCCGATCCACCCCGCGACGGCGTCGAGTTTTTTCCCGGGAGACGTCAAGAAACTCACACCTGAAATTTACTGCCGGGCGGGCCTCGGCGCACCCGGAATGTGCGCGCCGGCGTTACCGAAATCATTAGTCGTTGATATGACAGGAATTGCAAGACGAAGTTTTTTCCGCCGTTTCGCGCGACAGGCGTTTCCGCTTCGTTTCAGGCGGGCGCGCGCCGTCGCGCCAAGGCGGCGGCAAGGCGTTCGCGAACGCCCGACGCCGCATCGGATAATTCCGCGCGCGCGGATTCCGCGACCCGCGCGACCGTTTCCGCATCGTCAGGCGCGTCGGTTTGCGAAAGAAACGCAATCCATTCATCCGGCCCGTGGAGCACGCGCAGGAGCCCGGCCGCGCGCATCCTTCCCGCCAGCCACGCCTGGTTCCCGTGATGCGGGCCCACCGCCACGCGGCAGCCCGCGAGCAAAGGCTCCCACAGGTTGTGGCCGCCGATGCGGTCGTCGGGAAGGAAACATCCGCCGACCACGGCGACGCGGGTCGCGCGCAATGTCGCCTCCACCAGCCCGAAGCGGTCCACGATGCGGCGCGCCGCGCGCGGGTTTTCCGAATGCAGCGCGAACCCAAGCGGCGCGAGCGCTTTCCGGAACACCGGAACCTCGGATGCCTTGCGGGGAAAAACGATGAGCGGGACATCGGGCGCGGCGCGCAGCATCTCGAGAAGCGCGGGCAATTCCCGGGCATGGAACGACACGAAGGCGATTCCGGCCCGTGGGGATTCGGCCCCGGGGGGGGATCCTGTCGCGGCGGGAACGATCGTCCGGGTTTCTTCGAGGTATTGCAATCCCCGCAGGTCGCCGCCGACCTCGACACGCGGGCAGCCGGCGCGGCGGAGCGCCTCCGCGTCGTCCGGCGCTTGGGCTTGTGTCCAGTCAAGTTGGCGGAGGACGCGCCGTGCGGCGGCGGGAAAGACGCCGTACCGCCGCCGCGCGCGGGCGTTCCAACGCGCCGAGACCCACAGCACCGGAACGCCCGCGCGCCGCGCCGCCAAAATCCAATGCGGCCACAGCTCCACCTCGAAGGTCACGAGCGCGGCGGCATCGAAGGCGTCGAGGAAGCGCCTTGCGATGCGCGGATGGTCGAGCGGCGCTACGCGCGCGCGCCAGCGCTCCGGTTCCGGATCCTTCGCGATGGCGGC
>CBFGVC010000155.1:0-4806 GCA_965652255.1 uncultured Fibrobacteria bacterium
CCATCGGGTTCATTGTTCTATTGCTGCATTGTTCTATTGCTGCATTGTTCTATTGATTTTAGCGCTCTCCCACGAAGATCGGCCTGCAGCCGAATCCCGAACCAGCGAAAGCATGGCCTCCGGAGAATCCCCCCTCCCCCCGCCCCCACTGTCTATATTCCTCCACAGGAACCTTCCCCGTGCTGTCCGAAGAGCACCAAAGCATGATGCTGGCCTATCTCTCGGGCCTGCGGCGCGGCCCCCGCCTCCGCAGCCTCGAGGACCTCGCCGCGCTTTCCTCGCGCGAGCTGCTCCAGATCGCGGCCCGCGTGGAGGAATCGGCCTTGGGCCTCTTCCTCCAGCTGCTCAAGTGCTGCGGCAGCGGCGGCGCCTTGTTCGACCGCCTCATGGGCGACCATGAGGAGGACAACCGCCCCTTGGTTGACGCCTTCTTCGAGCGCTACCGCCGCTCGGTGCTGGCGCCCGAGGGGCCCGGCGAATTCAACCCGCTGGAGACCTACCTCCCCGCGCACGCGCTCGACGATCTCGCCTTCGTGCAAAGCCGCCAGGCCTTCTTCCTGCGGCAAACGTGCGCCGTCATCAACGCCTACCTCGACGCGCTCTTTCCCGCGCCCGACGGAAGCCGGCACGCCTTTCCCGCCGGCGAGCAAGAGAAGGCGTGGGCCTACTTCTGGGGCAAGGTGATCGCGAAATGAGCCTCGACCCCAAGGAGTCCCCCGAAACCGGGGTGGAGACCGAAACCCGGGCCGAGCGCGGTTGCAAGGTGATGCTCTTCAACGACGAGGAGCACACCTACGATTACGTCGTCGAAATGCTGTCGCACGCCTGCGGGCTCTCGCGCGAGAAGGCCTTCCGCTGCGCCGTGGAAGTCGACCTCACGGGTCGCACCATCGTGTACTTCGGCACGCGCCCGGCCTGCAAGGCCGTGGCGGAGAAGATCCGGGCCTACGGGCCCGACCATCGGCTGCCGCAGTCGATGTCGTCGATGAAGTGCGAAGTGCAAGGGTGTTGAAGAAGAAGGTGGCGACAAAGAATTCCCTGCCGACTCAACACCTCACCCCACCCCCGAAGTCCAAGGAGCCAAACCACGCCCCCTCCCCTCTCCCCGAGTGACATCACAAGGGTTTAATCTCATTCGGGGAGAGGGGAGGGGGTAGCGCCGCAGGCGCCGGGGGCGGGGTGAGGCGCATCGACCTCGAAGAATCCCGAACCATCCAACGAAACGGCCTCGAAGAATCCTATTTCTCCGCCCGCTTATCCTTCTCGATCAGCGCGTACGCGCTGTGATTATGGATCG
Organism: uncultured Fibrobacteria bacterium; assembly: GCA_965652255.1. Classification (GTDB taxonomy): domain Bacteria; phylum Fibrobacterota; class Fibrobacteria; order UBA11236; family UBA11236; genus UBA11236. The sequence continues at coordinate 1,298 of CBFGVC010000155.1, forward strand.
ACTCGAAGTTCTCCGACTCGATGGTGTACCTCACGATGCGGTCGTCCTGGTTGAGCAAATGGGCCGCGTCGCGGACCATGTCCTCCACGAACTTCGGGTTCTCGTAGGCGCGCTCGGTCACCCACTTCTCGTCGGGGCGCTTGAGCAGCGCCCACAGCTCGCACGAGGCCACCGACTCGACCAGGTCCACGATGTCCTCGATCCACACGAAGGTGGGCGCGGGCGCGAGGAGGGCCGTCACGGTGATGTGCGAGCGCTGGTTGTGCGCGCCGTACTCGGAGATTTCCTTGGAGCAAGGGCACAGCGAGGTGACGGGCACGACCACCTTGAGCGTCATCTCGGTCTTGCCGTGCCCGTGCTCGCCGATGAAGGTGACGTCGTAGTCCATCAGGCTTTCGACCTTGGAGACGGGCGCCCGCTTGTTCACGAAATACGGGAAGCGCATCTCGATGATGCCCTTCTCGCTGTTCAGCCGCTTCACCATCTCGGGGAGCATGGCCTGGAAGCTCTCGACCGTGATTTCCTTCTCGCGCCGGTTGAGGATCTCGACGAACCGGCTCATGTGCGTGCCCTTGTAGTTGTGGGGCAGGTACACGAGCATGCTGAAGGTGGCCACCGTGTGCTGCTCGCCGCCGCTGCGGTCGGCCACGCGCACGGGGTGCTTGATGTCCTTGATCCCCACCTTGTCGATGTCGATGCGGCGGGTGTCGTCGTAGCCCTGCACGTCGGCGATGGAGGCAAGGGGCTTTTTCGGATCGGGAGCGGACGGGGTCATGACAAGGCCTTTCCGCGGGTTGATCTCCCCGAAAAACCGGGGAAGAAGCGGGAGGATAAAGATAGGAACCCGGATGCCCGTTAAAACGGAGATTTCAGCGACAATTGGGGGATTATGCGCCGTGGGCGGGAACGTTGTCGGGGGCCTGCGCGGACGATGGCGGTGCCGGGGGAGGCATTGAACGTAGGGGCGAATAATTATTCGCCCCTACATTCCGTCGTCAAAACCGGTACGTAACCCCCGGCACCTTCCAGCGCGAGGAAGGTTCCCCGCGCGAGAGGACGTATTCGGGCGCGGGCAACGGATTGAACGTCCAGCGCATGGGTTCCGCCTCGCCCGCCTCGCGGCGAGGGTCGACCGAGGCCGTCCCGGTCAGGCCGGGAGTGAGCAGATACGTCGCCGTGTAGCCCACGAACGCGCCCCCCACGAGGAACGAGGCCCAGGAAACCTTGTGCCCGTATGCGGTGTAGTTGTCGTTGTAGGTGAGGATCTGGATGCCGAGGCCCATCATGGCGCCGCCGGCCGCGCCCAGCGCAGCGTACTGCGAGCGCTCGCGCGTGTCGCGGCTGTCCTTGAAGAAATACACGCCCTCGGTGAAGCCCAGCGTGGCGCCGATCACCGCGGCGCCGGTCCACGGCCGCCAGCTCGACGACGCGTCGGAATACGCCGCCACGGCGATGCCTCCGAGGCCGCCCAAGGCGGCATGGGTGGCCACGCCCATCGGCACCCCCGAGGAGGCCGCCCCCGGGCGGTAGTAATCCGAGATGAAATGCCCCGCCGCGGCCATGCCCACGCTTTGGCCAAGGCCGATGCGGATGATTTCCTCGGAATGCCTGCCCGGTTTCTCGTAGTACAGCCAGGGAGTCACGAAGCCCACGAAGCCGTAGCCCAAGGCGAAGAGCATCTTGTGGTCGAGACGCTCGGGCTCGGAGCGATACGCGTCGCCCAGCTTCCAGCCGTACCAGAGCCCGGCCGGGTAGGCCGCCGCGCCGATCAGCGACCCGATGCGATAGCCGTCGCCCGCGTTGGGCGCGAAGGCCAACGACAACGCCGTGGCCGAGTACACCGCCGCCGTGGGGGCGTAAAAGGAAGCCTTCACGTGGGCCTCGGTGAAATCGAGCTTCGGGACGGTGGAAAGGTGCGCGGCGAAAGCCACCGGGGCCACGATCAAGGGCGTGGCGATCAACGTCCTCGCATCGTCGAACCCCAGTCCGATGGGCACGCCGAAGCCGTACACGTAAGTCGAGAGCGCCGTCTGGTAGCCGAGGTACGCGGTGCGGTTGGCGGTGCTTCCCGTGACCGTGCGAGGGGGCGCGGGCGCGGGGCGTTTAGGCCCGGAGGGCGCGGGATCGTCGAGCCAGCCGCCGCCCGAGGGCTTGGCTTGTGCCAGGAGGGTTAAGGATTCCGGGGTCGGCTGCGCCTCGGTCACGACCGCCGGAAGAAAAGCGCACAGCGCGACGACCGGAAAAAACCGCATGACGGAAAACCTAGAAATCGATCAGTTCCACGTCGAAGATCAGCGTCGCGCCCGGCGGAATCACCCCGCCCGCGCCGCGATCGCCATAACCGAGGTGCGGCGGGATGATCAGCGTGCGCTGCTCGCCCTTGCGCATGTCGAGGAAGGCCTCGTCCCATCCCGCGATCACCTGCCGCTCGCCCACGTTGAATTCGAACGGCTGTCCCCGGTCGCGCGAGGAGTCGAACTTCGTGCCGTCCACGAGGGTACCCGTGTAATGCGCCCTCACGCGCGTTCCACGCGCGGGCTTATCGCCCTTGCCTTCCTTGCGGACGACGTACTTGAGGCCCGAGGCCGTCTCCTTCGCGCCTTTCTCAAGGTCCTTGAGAGCCGCCTCGGAGGCCTTCTGCTTGGCGACGATCGCGTCGGCCTTCGCCTTCCGGATGGCCTCGAAGGCCGCCTCGTCCGACTTGAAGGCCTTGGCCGCCCCGCCCACGCGCTCGATTCGGATCGAGTCGATGCGATCGCCTTGGCGGATCGCGTTCACGACCGACTGGCCTTCCACCACGCGGCCGAACACCGTGTGCTTGCCGTCGAGCCAAGGGGTGGCCACGTGGGTGATGAAGAACTGGCTGCCGTTGGTGGCGGGGCCCGAATTGGCCATCGAGAAGATGCCCGGGCCGGAGTGCTTGAGCGACGGGACGATCTCGTCCTCGAACTGGTAACCCGGGCCGCCCATGCCGTTGCCTTGCGGATCTCCGCCCTGGATCATGAAGTTGGGAATGACGCGGTGAAAGGTGAGACCGTCGTAAAAACGCTTCGAGCCCGCGCGGTTGTGCTTCTTCGTCCCCTCCGCGAGGCCGACGAAGTTGGCGACGGTGAGTGGGGTTTTCTGGTACTCGAGTTCCCCGACGATGAGGCCCTTCGAGGTGTAAACGTTGGCGTAAAGGCCGGGACCGAGGGGGCCCTGCGCGGCCTGCGCTTCGGACGGGAACGGGATCAGGCACAACGCCGACAGCGTGGAGAGGACGAGGAATCGGGTTTTCATGGGGCCTCCGGGGGAACACAGAAATTACGATGTTCCCGTTGATGCGCCCGACCGGGCGCCCGTAGGGGCGAATGTCATTCGCCCCTACGAACCGGAATAAAACGCGGCGCGTTTTATTCCGGTTTCATCAACGGGAACAACAATACGTCCTTGATCGTCGGGCTATCCGTCAACAACATGATCATGCGGTCGATGCCGATGCCCACGCCGCCCGTGGGCGGCATGCCGTA
>CBFGVC010000156.1:0-4751 GCA_965652255.1 uncultured Fibrobacteria bacterium
CCCGCCGCCGCGACCTATCCGGCGGCCTACGTGGCGCCGTGGCTGCGGCCTTTTCCGCTGACGCTCGGCGCCTTCACCGTGTGCCTGTTCGCCTTCCTCGCGGCGGTATACCTGATCGGCGAGTGCCCGGCCGGGGAGTTGCGCGATGCGTTTCGCCGCAAGGCCTTCGTCGCGGGCGGCATCATGATCGCCATGGGCGGCGCGGTCTTCGCCGCGGCGCACGCCGACGGCGTCCCGCTGCTTTTCGAGTTCCTCGCCTCGCGCACCGCGTGGAGCGCGGTGCTGCTCGCAGCCCTGCTGCTCCCCTGGCTCGCCATCGCCTTGCGCATGGATTGGATCTGGACGGCGCGCGCGCTGGCGGGCGCGCAGGTGGCGCTCGTGCTGGGAGGCTGGTTCCGGGTGCAATATCCGGTGCTGGTGAACATGCCCGGCGGCGGCCTGACGTTCTTCAACTCGCATGCGCCCGAGTCGGCGTTGAATCACCTGGCGGGCGCGCTGCTGGTCGGCTCGATCCTGATCCTGCCCGCGCTGGCGTGGCTGTTCCGGGTGTTCAAGGCGCGGGGCGGAGAGGCCTGAGCCCGGCGAAAGCCCTGCCCTGGAAACTCACCCCGGCCGCACGAGGTCGAGGCCGGGGAGCGGCCCGCCCGGGAACTGCATGAGCCTCGCGCCCTGCGCGAGCGGGCCGAGGTCCACCACGGCGAAGCCCGCCGTGTCCATGAGGCCGCCCACCATCCTGCGGGCGTCGGCGTCGTCGCCGCACAGGAACATCACGCGGCGGCCGCCCTCCACGAGCGGGCTTTGCGCCAGCGAAACGGCGGCGAAGGTGTTCCCCGCCTTCACCAGCCGAGCGCCGGGAACCTTGTCGGCGACCACCTCGCTCGAGGCGCGGCCGCCCAGGTCGGCGATCTTGAAGCCCGGGTTGATGATGGGGTTCATCGCATCGACGACGATGCGGCCGTTCCATGCGGGCGCGCCCGACAGGACGGCCTCAAGGTTATCCCAAGTGACCGAGAGCACCACGATGTCGGCCGCCAGGGCGTCCTTCATCGTGCCCGCCCTTGCCGCTCCCGCGCCGGTCGAAAGGACTCGCAGCTCCGTCACCGCATTCTCCAGGGTTTCCGGGCCGCGGCTGTTGGCGAGCAGAACCTCGCAGCCGGCGTTCACGAAGTGCCGCGCCATGGCGCGGCCGATCTGGCCGGCCCCGGCGATGCCGACAGAGGGATTCTTCGGGGTCATGGGGATTGCGAATGCGAAATGAGAAATGCGAAATGGGAAATGAATAAGAACGTGCACCACTGGAACACGTGCACGAAGGAGACCTTACCTTCCATTTCGCATTTCTCATTTCGCATTTCTCATTTTCCCTTCTCCCACGAAGCATCGAACTTGATGGGCTTCCCCCAACCCCGGCCTTCGGGCGCGACAACGCCGTCCTCGTAGACCACCTTGCCGCGCACGATCGTCCTCTTCACCGCCCCCTTCAGCGTCCAGCCGTCGTAAGGACTCCAGTTCACGCGCGTGTGCAGCTCGCCGTTGCGGATCGTCTTCGATGACGCCGTGTCGACCAGCGTGTAGTCGGCATCGAATCCCGCCGCCACTTTACCCTTGCCGATCATTGCGTAAAGGCGCGCGGGCGCCTCGCACATCCAGCGCGCCAGGTCGGATAGCGAACATTGCCCGCCCAGCGCGCGGTCGAGCATGAGCGGGAACAGCGTCTCCACGCCGGGCATGCCGGCGGGAGCGAGCGGGTAACCCTTGTCCTTTTCCTCGCGCGTGTGCGGCGCATGGTCGGTGGCCGTGCAATCGATCACGCCGTCCACCAGCGCCTTCCACAGCGCCTTGCCGTGGCGCGCCTCGCGCAAGGGAGGATTCATCTGCGCGTAGGTGCCGAGCTTGTCGTAGCATTCCGGGGCGATGAGGAGGAAGTGCTGCGGGCACACTTCGGCGGAGATCAATCCTTCCACCTTCTCCTTGCGGAGGAAATCGGCCTCCTCCTCCGTGGTGCAGTGCAGGATGTGCAGGCGGCGGTTGAATTTCTTCGAAAGCTCCACCGCCAGCCTCGTGGCCTTGAGCGCCGCCTCGGGCGAGCGGATGAAGGGATGATCCTGGAGCGTCGCCTTGTCCCCCAGGCGTTCCTTGTTGGCCTTGATCATCGCGTCGTCCTCGGCGTGCACGGCGATGAGCTTGCGGCCGTTGCCGAAGATCTTCTCGAGATCGGGACGCTCGCTGACGAGAAGCGTGCCGGTGGACGAGCCCATGAACACCTTGATGCCGCAGGCCTCGGGGCACGAGTTCAACTCATGGAGGTTGTCGGGGGTGGCTCCGATGAAGAACCCGAAATCGACGTGGCACTTGGTGGAGGCCAGGGCGTACTTGTCGCGGATCATGGCCGCCGTGGTGCCCGGCGGGTTGGTGTTCGGCATCTCGAGGAACGCCGTCACGCCGCCCGCGGCCGCGGCACGCGATCCCGATTCGAGGTCTTCCTTGTGCGTGTTCCCGGGCTCGCGAAAGTGGACCTGCGGATCGATGATTCCCGGGAACAGGTGAAGGCCTCCGGCGTCGATCACCTGCTCGCCGGGACGCGGGGAGAGGTCGGGGGCGACTTCGAGGGTGATACCGTTTTCGGAGCGCACGTCCGCGCGGCGGACACCCTCGGGAGACACGACCTGCGCGCCCCGGATCAGCATGGAAGGCATGGGATTCCTTGGTTTTCCGTCAACTTTAAAAAAACGCCGCCGAGGACACGCGACAGGCGGGGCGGGGCGCGCCGGCCCCGCGCGCTCACTTCAGCAGCTGCTTGAGCGCCCGTTGGAGCTTGCCCAGCTCGCCGCGCAGCGACTTCACCGTGGCCAGCGCGGTCTTGATGCGGCGGGCCTTGCGCCCGTCGAGCCCCGCCTTGGCGACGCGGCCGGCGCGCGCCTTTCCGCCCGTGCCGTGCTGCATCCAGCGGCGCAGCGCGATGTACGAGACGCCGAACTCGCGCGTGGCCGCGGAAATCCCGCCGCGTCCCTTCTTCTCGATGAAGGCGAGGATGCGCTTGCGCTCGGCCTCCGAGTAACGCTTTCCGGTGTCGCCCTTGCGGCGTTTGATGGCGGCCATGTGATGTTCCTTTCCGGGGGAGTTGGGCCGCGAGCGGCCGTATGCGGAACGGGCGCGGGGCCCGGGGCCGGAATCGCGCGCCAAACACCGCGCGATTCGACTAGTCGCATAGTAGCAAGGATTAGTGGAATGCGCCAACGCAACCCTTTCCATCGCGATTTTATGCGTGTATGCCGCGATGTTTTGTCCTAATTTGACTCCTTGGGAGACTTTCACGACGCATGGAAACGCCTTTCTCGCTCAACCGCGACGATCCCCCCGGCCTTGGCCGCGCGCCGCGCGCGGGCCGCCTCGCGGAGCGCGAGGTGCGAGGGGGACTGCGGAACGCGCGGCCCGTCGCGCTCGGCCTCGCGCTCTTGTGGCACGACCATTGGGACGCCGCGCATGAGGTCGCGCAATCCGACGAGGGAGAAAGCGACCACGACCTGCTCCACTACTTCGTGCATCGCCGCGAGGGCGACTTCGGGAACGCGGGCTACTGGCTGCGCGCGGCGGAGGGCCACCCCGCCTTCGACCGCATCGGATCCCGCGCCGAAGCGTTGCTCGGGACGAATCCCCTCCGCGACAAGCTCCTGGCCGGCGGCGCGTGGAACGCGCGCGGGTTTCTCGATGCCGTCCGCCGCGGCCTGAAAGGACCGGACGAGCCGATTCTACGAGCGCTGCAGGCGGAGGAGATGTTGGCGTTGTGGGAGGTGGTAAATGCGAAATGAGAAATGCGAAATGGGAAATGAAGGACAGGAACCGCAAAACATCCGCCCTGATCACTCCGAGTTCCGCATTCCTGATTTCGCATTTTGCATTTCGCATTTCGCATTACTTCTCTTTCTCGTCGCAACGACCCACGCCTCTTCGATCCGCATCGCCACCTTCAACGTCAAGTGGCTGACCGAAACCGCGGCGGAAACGCGCATGGCGCCGTGGAGGTCCGAGGAAGAACTGGCGGCGCATCGCCGCGCGCTCGCCGGGATCCTCGCGAAAATCGCGGCGGACATCGTCTGTGTGCAGGAAGTCACCTCGCACGCCGCGCTGCGAAGGCTCGCCGAGGAGCCCGCGCTCAAGCCTTTCGGCTATCGCGTCCTGCACGTCGAGTCGGAGGACACGGGCACGGGGCAGGACGTGGCCTTTCTCGTGTCGCCGCGCGTGCGCCTCGACACGATCGACGGCGCGGCGATCCGCCGTTTTGCGGACACCCTGCCGGGTCGCCCCGCGAAGATGCCCCGAAACGACCCTCGCCGGCAACGACTTACCAAGCATGCGCTGGCCTGCATCGAGGCCCCCAAAATTTGCCTGCTCGGCGTTCACTTGCTCGCGCATCCCGATGATCCGGCGCGCACGCGCAAGCGCGAGACGCAGGCCCGCATCGCCGCGCACATCGTGCGCACGGAGATCGTGGCGAGGGGCTACGCGCCGGTGGTGCTGGGGGACTTCAATGATTTCGATCCTGCCGTCGGAGGGCCTTCGGAGTACAAGGATCGCGCCCGCAGCGTGATCGCGATCATCAAGGATTACGACACCACCAAGGCGGGCCCGGAATTGTTCAACGCTTCGTCGCGGGTTTCTCCGGAGTCGGCGCGCTGGTCGGCGTGGTGGGACAAGAACCGGAACGGTGCGAGGGATTCAACGGACCCGGTGTCGCTCATCGACCATATCCT
>CBFGVC010000157.1:0-4732 GCA_965652255.1 uncultured Fibrobacteria bacterium
CGCGCCGATTGGGACGACGCGACCTACGACGCGCTCGGCGCAACGCTTCGCGATCTCGAATCCGCCTTCGGTTTCCGGGTGGCCGGTGGCGACACCGCCACGTCGCCCGACTCCAGCTTCTTCTCCATCACCGTGCTGGGAACGGTCGCGGGCGAGCCCTTGCTGCGAAGCGGAGCCGTGCCGGGGCAACGTGTTTACGTCAGCGGTTCCCTGGGGGGTTCCTCCGCGGGCTTGTCGCTCCTCGTGCGCTCGGGGCCACGGGCGGAACATTCCGGGCACGACGGATCGGCGCTCGTGCGCGCGCATCTCGACCCTTCCCCGCCCTTGTCGCTCGGCCCTAAACTGGCGCTGCTGAACCGCCCCGGCTGCCCCGTCGCCTGCATCGACGTCAGCGACGGCCTGTCGTCCGAAGCCTGGCACCTCGCGCGGCGCTCGGGATGCGCGTTGCGCATCGACGCCGCGCGGCTTCCCGCGCATCCCGCGCTCGCGACGCTCGCGCGCGACGAAGCGCGCGGGCACCTCCTGCACGGCGGCGAAGAGTACCAGCTCCTGTTCACCGGGAATTTTTCCGCGGACGAACTCGCGAAACTCCGGGAGGCTTGCCCGGTGAGCGACATCGGCGAAGTCGTGGCCGGCGAAGGCGTGAGCCTGGTCAAGGACGGCGGGGAGGGACCGCTGCAGGCGGGAGGTTGGAAGCACGGAGGCGTACCGGATCGTGCATAACGTGTCGTAAGGGCGACCCATGGGTCGCCCTTACATTCTACCTTCCCCGCCATGCTCCTCATCGCAGCGATCCTCGGCATCGTCGAAGGCCTCACCGAGTTCCTTCCCGTCTCCTCCACCGGCCACCTCATCCTCGCCGGCTCGCTTCTCGGCTTCACCGGCCCCAAGGCCGACGTCTTCTACATCGCCATCCAGACGGGCGCCATCCTCGCGGTGATCGGGATCTACGCCGCCCGCATCCGCGAGACGCTGGTCTCGCTCCCGCGCAGCGCCGCCTCCCGGAAATTCGCCGGGAACGTGGCGGTGGCCTTTTTCCCCGCCGTCGTGCTGGGCCTGCTCTTCGGGGACGCCATCGAGGAGTACCTGTTCAACCCGGTCTCGGTGGCCGCGGCGCTGGTCGTCGGAGGCTTCGTCATCCTCTGGATCGAGCGCAAGCGTCGGCATGCGCCCGCCCGCGTCGTCGCCACCGACCAAATGAGCCCGCTCGACGCCCTGAAGGTGGGCCTGCTCCAATGCCTGGCGCTCGTGCCCGGCACCAGCCGATCGGGCGCCACCATCATCGGCGGTATGATCGCGGGACTGTCCCGTCCCGTCGCCACCGAGTTCAGTTTCTTTCTCGCGATCCCGACCCTGATCGGCGCCGGGGCGTACAGCTTGTGGAAATCGCGCGCCCTCTTGAGCCTTGCCGACGTTCCCGCCTTCGCGGTCGGCCTGCTCTTCTCCTTCGTCTCCGCCTGGCTATGCGTCCGCTGGCTGATCCGCTACGTCGCCACGCATGATTTCGTGCCCTTCGCTTGGTACCGCATCGTGTTCGGCGGACTCGTTCTCGTGACCGCGTGGACGGGCTGGATTCCCTGGAACAATTGAACGTCCATTGAAGCTTCCATGGAACAAGCTTGAACGAGATGCGCGTTGAAACGTCAAATAACCGTCAAAACATGCGCTTTATGATAAAAAACAGGCGGTTCGAGGTTTATTTTCCTTAAAAAAAGACCCCACGCCCGAACGAACGCCGGTAGATTAGGGGCTCCATTTTTTACCCCCAAGGAGGGAAAATGTCACAGTCCCAAACTCACGACGCACCGGACATGAAACTGTTCTGGTGTTGCTTCATCTCCCTTGTCGCGACCTCGTTCGGTTTCATCGTGCGAGCCTTCTCCATCGGGGACTGGGGCCAGGAGTTCGGCCTTTCGGCCACCCAGCAAGGTGAAATCTTCGGGGTGGGATTGTGGCCCTTCGCCATTTCCATCATCGTCTTCTCGTTGATCATCGACAAGGTCGGCTACAAGACCGCGATGTGGTTCGCATTCGCCTGCCACCTCGTCTCGGTGATCCTCACCCTCCGCGCCACCGGCTACTGGTCCCTGTACTGGGCGACCTTCATCGTGGCCTTGGGCAACGGCACGGTCGAGGCGGTCATCAACCCGGTCGTGGCCACCATGTTCCGCAAGGACAAGACCAAGTGGCTCAGCATCCTGCACGCGGGCTGGCCGGGCGGCTTGGCGCTCGCGGGCCTCATCGCCATCAGCCTGGGCGACATCACCTGGCAGACGCGCGTTCTGCTGATCCTGATTCCCGTCATCATCTATGGCATCCTGCTGATTCCGGCCAAGTTCCCGGTCAACGAGCGCGTGGCCGCGGGCGTGCCCTACAAGGACATGCTCAAGGAAGTGGGCGCCCTCGGCGTGTTCATCGTCTCCTACCTGATCTACCAGGAGATCGGCCGCGTGTTCGAGTTCTCGGGCATGCTGACCTGGTTCCTCATCCTCGCCACCACGGCGGTGTACTGGGCCTACGTCCGCACGCTCGGCCGTCCCCTGTTCATCTTCCTGCTCCTGCTCATGGTGCCCCTGGCCACCACCGAGCTCGGCACCGACTCGTGGATCACCGACCTGATGGGCCCCGAGATGAGCGCCATCGGCCTGCATGCCGGCTGGGTGATCGTGTACACCGCCGCGATCATGACGGTGCTTCGCTTCTTCGCCGGCCCCATCGTGGCCTTCTTCACCCCGCTGGGCCTGCTCGCGGTCAGCTCCGCGATCGCCGCGATCGGCCTCTTCTCGCTCTCCATGGTGCACACCTCCATGATGATCCTGCTGGTCGCCACGCTGTACGGCGTCGGCAAGACCTTCTTCTGGCCCGCGATGCTGGGCGTGGTGGCGGAGCGCTTCCCCAAGGGCGGCGCGCTGACGCTGAACGCCACGGGCGGCATGGGCATGCTGAGCGTGGGCGTGATCGGCGCCGTGTTCCTGGGCATCACCCAGGACCGCGCCATCGACCGGAACATCGCCGCGCACGACCTGCAGAGCGGCACCGCCATCCACGACACCTACGTGACCGTGGAGAAGCGCAGCGTGCTGGGCTCCTACAGCGCCATCGACCAGCAGAAGGTCGCCGCCGAGGCCACCCCCGAGGAGCAGGAGGTCATCCAGACCGCCGTCGAAGGCTCCAAGAAGGACGCGCTGCGGACGGTCGCCATCCTGCCCGTCATCATGCTGATCTGCTACATCATCCTGATCCTGTACTTCCGCTCGAAGGGCGGCTACAGGCCGGTGGACCTGAGCGCCGGAGCGCATCACTAGGCTTCGCGCCGGTTCACGGGAACGGTCCACGAAAAGGCCGTCCGCCGCCCCGACTCGCTCGGGGACCGGCGGGCGGCCTTTCTCGTTCCGTCGCCGGGCGCCCGTGGCCCCGGAACATCCCCCCCCCCGAAAAATCCGGGTGTTGGACGCCTCCTCCCCGGAGGTTATCTTGAGCGTTCCACGAAATTGGCGGAAAAACGACATGGAATGGTTCCGCAAGGCGAAATCGGGCATCGGCACCTTGGTCAAGAAGGACACGCCGACCGACTTGTGGGTCAAGTGCGAGGGGTGCAAGGAAATCCTGTACCGCAAGGAGCTGGCGCGCAACGTGCACGTCTGCGAGAACTGCGGGCATCATTTCCGCATCGGCGCCCCCGACTACGTTCGCATCCTGGTCGACGAGGGCACCTTCAGCCCCATGGACGCGGGGCTGCGCTCGATCGACCCGCTCAAGTTCGCCGCCAAGAAGAAGTACAAGGACAGCCTGGCCGAGGCCGAGAAGAAAACGGGCACGAATTCGGGCGTCCTGTCGGGCACCGGTTCGCTCGAGGGGACGCCGATCGTCCTGGGCGTGATGGATTTCCGCTTCGTCGGGGGTTCGATGGGCTCGGTCGAGGGCGAGAAGATCGCGCGGGTGTTTCGCGCCGCCTTGCGGCTGAAGCGGCCCGCCGTGGTCGTGTCCGCTTCCGGCGGCGCGCGCATGCAGGAGGGCGTGCTCTCGCTGATGCAGATGGCGAGCACTTCCGCCGAGATCGCGCTCCTGCGCGAGGCCCGCATCCCCTACGTCTCGATCCTGACCAACCCCACCATGGGCGGCGTGACCGCGAGCTACGCCATGCTGGGCGACGTGCACATCGCCGAGCCGGGCGCGCTGATCGGCTTCGCCGGCGAGCGCGTGATCCGCGAGACCATCCGCCAGCAGCTGCCGCCGGGATTCCAGCGCGCCGAGTTCCTGCTCGAGAAGGGGTTCGTCGACCTCATCGCGCCGCGCCCGCAGCTCAAGGCCACGGTGGCGAGGGTGCTGAATCACCTCTGGAAAAAGTGATCCTGAATTACGAGTTACGAATTACGAATTGAACGCAATGACCAACGCGCCGCGTTTTTATTCGTAACTCGTAATTCGTAACTCGTAATTCTCTCGTGCGCTTTCCCTCCTACCCCGCCGCCCTCTCCTGGCTCTACGCCCGCAACCAGTTCGCCATCAAGCTGGGGCTGGAGAGGACGCGGGACCTGCTGTCCCGGCTGGGCAACCCCGAGCGCGACCTGGCATTCCTTCACGTCGCCGGCACGAACGGCAAGGGCAGCGTTTGCGCCGCCTTGGCGGCCATGCTGCCTGCGCTCGGAACCCGCCGCGTCGGACTGTACACGTCCCCGCACCTCGTCAGCTTCCGCGAGCGCATCCGGGTGGACGGCGAGCCCGTGTCCAC
>CBFGVC010000158.1:0-4729 GCA_965652255.1 uncultured Fibrobacteria bacterium
TGTCCCCGCCCCGACTCGAACGGGGATCGGCGGTTTAGGAAACCGCAGCTCTATCCTGTTGAGCTACGGGAACACGGGCGGCCAAAGGTAGTCAACCCCCTGAAACGTCCCCGCAAAAAAATTCCCCGGAATCCCCTTGACGTCCCGCCCCGCGGGCGTCTAGATTGGAAACCTCGAAAACTCCAATAGTTTCCTAATTACCGATGCCGCATCCCTCCGAAACGCCGCCGCGCCCGAAGCGCGCCAAGGCAAAGCGTCCCGCGGCTCCGAAAGCCGGGGAAACGCCGCGCGGCCAGGCGGTGGGGCGTCCTCCCGCGCCCGCGGGGGAGGTTGCGCTGCGCGTGCTGGACACCGCGACCGAGCAGTACCTTCGCCTGGGATTCAGTTCCGTCACCACCGACGAGACCGCCCGCGCCGCCGGGGTCAGCAAGAAAACGCTTTACCAGCACTTCTCCAGCAAGGAGGAACTGCTCCGCGCCGTGGTGCGGCGGAATTCGGAGCTTCGCAACGCGGACATCCGCGCCATCTGCCGCGACAATACCTGCTCCGTGGCCCGGCGCCTGCGGCGCATGGTGGAGTACCTGTCGAAGCTGTTCAGCCAGCTGAGCCCCGCGCTGGTGCACGACATGCGGCGCAGCAATCCCGAGGTGTGGTGCGAAGTCGAGGAAGGCCGCCAGCGCTGCGTGCACGAAGACTTCGGCGCGTTGCTCAGGGAAGGCCGCGCGCAGGGGGATTTCCGCAAGGACATCGACCCGGACGTGTTCATGCTGATCTACCTGGAGACGGTGCGCAACGTGCTGAATCCCGAAACCTTCGCGCGGCTGGACATCCCGCCGGCCCGCGTGTACGAGACGGTGTCCAAGGTGCTCTTCGAGGGCATCCTCACCGAAAAAGCCCGGAAGGAACGTTCATGATTTCACTCTTCCCCGCCGCGCCGCCGGCCCTGAAAGCGTCCCTGAAAGCTCCCTTGAGAAGCCTCGGAATCCTCTCGCTGCTCTCGGGGGCCGCCGCCGCGCAGGCGCCGCTCACCCTCGGCGACGCGATCCGCGCGGCGCGGGAACACAGCGTCGAATCCCGCCTGATCGCCGAAACCTCGGTCAAGCTCGACGCCATGAAGCGCGAGCTTTGGGCCGGCGCGCTGCCGAACGTGCAGGGCTACGCCAACGCGGGACGCGGGGCCACCCCGTTCAACCTGGGCACGCTGCCGCTCGGAGGCGACCCGGGCGCGCCGGCCATGCCGCCGGTTTACAGCGCCACGCAGAACGTGTTCAGCTACGGCGTGCAGGTGACCCAGCCGCTCTTCTCCTTCGGACGGCTGGGCCAGTCCTTTCGCACGGCCGGCAAGCAAATCGGCGCGCAGGACGAAGCCAACCGGCGCGCCGCGCAGGAGCTGGAACTGCAGACCCTCGACGCCTTCCACGGCGTGGCGATCGCCGAGGCCCGCCTCCGGGTGATCGAAAGCTCGCTGGCGCGCCAGGGACGCGCGGTGGGTTTCCTGGAGGCCAACTTCCGCGGCGGAGCCGGCTCCCGCGGCGCCTTGCTGCTGGCCCAGGCCGCGCTCAAGGCCCTGGAACCCGAGCGCATCCGCGCGGAACGGGACGCCGAGGCGGCCCGCATGAACCTGAACCGGCTGCTGGGCCGCGACGCGCGGGCTCCCCTGGCGCTGGACACCTCCGCCGCGCCCGACCTGTCCGTTCCCGTCTCCCCGGCTGACACCGGCGGCGCGCGACTCCAGGCCGCGCTGGAGAACCGGCCCGATCTCGCCGCGCTGCGGCTGCAGTCGGAGACGATGAGAGGTTACGCCACCTACCACCGCATGCTCTATCTGCCCAGTCTCGGGCTGCAGGGCAAGGTGGGCATCCTGGCCTACGAGCTCGACGGGCAATTGACCGACTTCGACAACAACCTGGACTGGCAGATCGGCGTGGGCCTGACCTGGAACCTTTTCGACGGGCTCTCCATGAACTCGAAGGCGCGGCAGTTCGACTCGGACGCGCGCAGCGCGGCCCTGGGCGAGCGGCAGGCGCGCGCCTTCGCGCGCATCGAGATCGAAAGCGCCCGGCGCGAGGCCGAGGCGGCCGACACCGCCCTGGCCGCCGCACGCGCGGCGCGCGACGCCTCCGCCGAGGCGCTCGACCTGATCGGGCGCGACTTCCGGGCGGGCGCCGGACAGGTGACCGACCTGCTGGCCGCCGAAGAGGGATTGCGCAGCGCCGAAACCGGCCTGCTCGCGGCCCGCTACCAGAAGGCGCGGGCGCTGGCCGCCCTGCGCGTGGCCCTGGGAATGAACTTGCTTGAGGAGACTTCCAAATGAAACCCCAAAGAATGATTCCGACCGCGGCCCTTTCACTGCCCGCGTTGCTCATGCTGCTCGCGGCGCTCGCCGCGGCGCCCCTTTCGCTCACCGGCTGCGGGGGCAAGGAGGCCGACCCGAAGCAGGTCTCCGCCGACAGCGCCGCCGTGGTGCGCGTGGTCACCGCGGTGGTGCAGCCGCGCCCTTTCGAGGACTGGGGCCGGTACTCCGCCGAACTGCGCGGCGCCGACGACGTCCTGCTCACGGCGCCGCTGCCGGGCGGCGGGCGCGTGAACCGCGTCGCGGAGGTGGGGGCCGAGGTCAAAAAGGGCCAGGCCCTGTGCGACATCGAGACCGATCTGTACCACGCCCAGCTGAAGCAGGCCCAGGCCGCGCTGGACCTGGCGCAGGGCGAGATCGAGCGCGCCCGCGGCAACGTGAAGGAAGGCTTCGTCGGCAAGGCCGTGCTCGACAAGGCGGAGCTCGACTACCAGGGCGCGCGCGTCGCGCTCATCCAGGCGCAGCGCGCCCACGAGGCCGGCCGCTGCGAGGCGCCCTTCGCGGGCGTGCTCGTCAGCCGCTTCGTGGAGCGCTACCAGAACGCGGCTCCGGGATCGCCGACGGTGCGCGTCGCCGGCCTGTCGCGCCTGGAAGCGCTGGTGTCGATCCCCGAGAGCGAGTCGTTCGGCTACCGCGAGGGACAGCGGGCTGAGTTCCAACTGCTGCAGGCGGGCTCCGCGCCCGTGGCCGGGAAAATCGGCAGCCTCGATCGCGCGGTGGAGGCACGCAACCGCGTGGTCACCGCCCGCGTGGAACTGCAGAATCCCGGGGGAGCCCTCAAGCCCGGTATGATCGGACGGGTCGACATCCTGCGCCGGCGCCATGAAAAGGCGCTGGTGGTCGCCTCGCAGGCGGTGCTCCGCCTGCAGGACGGCACCGCCGTCATGGTGGTCCGCGACGGCGTGGCGCACAAGGTTCCCGTCGTCCTCGGCCCGTCGCGCGGCGACTCGGTTGTCGTGGAGTCCGGCCTGTCGGCCGGGAACCGCATCATCACCGTGGGCGCCTTCCAGGTTTCGGAAGGCACGCGGGTTGAATTCTAACGATTCCGGAGAACCGTAGGGGGCGCACTACCGTGCGCCCCACCGAGCGGGAAACCCACGGGGTCCCGAAAAAAAATCGACAAGGGAGATTCCCCCCATGACCAAATTCGCCGTTAAAAACCCCGTCACGATCCTGGTGCTGGCGTTCATCCTGCTGCTCGCGGGGGCGCTGTCCTACCTGCGGTTGCCGCGCGAGTCGTTTCCCGAAATCAAGATCCCCCTGATCTTCACGACGGTGATCTACCCCGGCGCCTCGCCCGAGGACATGGAAAAGCTGGTCACGGAAAAAATCGAGGACAAGCTGGAGGGGCTGGACGGGCTGAAGAAGGTCAGCTCCGTGTCCGGCGAGGGGTACTCGTCGATTCAGGTGGAGTTCAACGCGAACGTGGTGGTGGAGACCGCCCTGCGCCGCGTGAAGGACAAGGTGGACGAGGCCCGGCCCGAGCTCCCGGCCGACATCGAGGAGCCCGTCGTCCAGGAACTGAACTTCTCCAACATCCCCATCTTCGTGCTGTCGCTTTCCGCCGACTACGAGGCCGAGCGGCTGGACGAGGTCGCCGAAAACCTGAAGGATCGCATCGCGGCCATCCCGGGCGTGCTGGAGGCCAAGCTCACCGGCAAGCGCGAGCGCGAGATCGCCATCGATGCCGATCCCGCCCGGCTCCGCCAGTACGGGCTGTCGCTCAACGACCTGGTGATGGCCGTGCAGACGCAGCACCGCAACATTCCCGGCGGGACGCTGACGGCGGGGGGAAACCGCTTCTCCATCAAGCTCACCGGCGAGGTGCAGTCCCCCGAGAAGTTCGGCGATCTTGTCGTGCGCGCCCGGGGGACGGAGCTGGTCCGCCTGCGCGACGTCGCCGCCGTCTCCTTCGGGTACGCCCGCGAGCAGTCCACCATCTTCCGCCTGAACGGCAGGAACTCGCTGGCGGTCAGCGTCACCAAGCGCGTGGGCGCGAACATCCTCGACGTGGTGGACGAGGCCAAGAGGGAAGTGGAGAAGGCGCGCCCCTCCTGGCCGCTGGGCACGAACGTGGACTACACCATGGATCAGTCCACCGAGATCCGCCACATCGTGAGCGAGCTGCAGAACCACATCGTGCTGGGCGTGATCTTCGTGATCCTGACCCTGTCGCTGTTCCTGGGGTTCCGCAACAGCCTGTTCATCAGCACGGCCATCCCCTTCAGCATGATGATCGGGTTCCTCGTGCTGGAGACGATGGGCGTGACGCTCAACATGATCGTGCTGTTCTCCCTGATCATCGCGCTGGGCATGCTCGTGGACGACGGCATCGTGGTGGTGGAGAACATCTACCGCCACCTCCAGATGGGCAAG
>CBFGVC010000159.1:0-4717 GCA_965652255.1 uncultured Fibrobacteria bacterium
TCCCCAACCGCCCTACTCCTTCGCCGACCTTGTCGCCATCATGGAGCGCCTGCGCGCGCCGGGCGGCTGCCCGTGGGACCGCGAACAGACGCACACGACTCTTCTGCCCTACCTCGTCGAGGAAGCCTACGAGTTCATCGAGGCCGCGGAGAGCGGGGACGCCGCGCACATGCGCGAGGAGCTTGGAGACGTCCTGTTGCAGGTTGTCTTTCATGCACAAGTCGCGAAGGAGGGGGGTTCCTTCGACATCGAAGGGGTGATCGGCGACATCGCGGGCAAATTGATCCGCCGCCATCCGCACGTGTTCGCCGACGCGTCGACGGGCGTGGATACCGCCGACAAGGTCACCGCGCAGTGGGACGCGATCAAGAACGCCGAGAAGAGCGGGGAGCGGAAGAGCCTGCTCGACGGCATTCCGCGCGGGCTGCCCGCGCTTCCGAAGGCGCTGAAGATCTCGGAGCGCGCGGTGAAGGCGGGATTCGAATGGCCCGACTGGAAGGGCGTGGCGGAGAAGGTGCGCGAGGAACTCGCCGAGTTCGAGGCCGAGGCGTCAGCGATGGAGAAGGGCGGCGAGGCGCAAGCGAAGGACGGCGCGCGCGCCGCGATGGAACTGGAGCTGGGCGACCTCCTTTTCGCCGTGGTCAACCTCGGCCGTCGCGTCGGCCTCGATCCCGAGCGCGCGCTGTCGCGCAGCAATGCGAAGTTCACCGCGCGCTGGCGCGCGATGGAGGCGATGGCGGAGGAGGAGGGCAAGCCGCTGGAGGGGAGGCCGGTCGAAGACCTCGAAGCGTTGTGGCGGAGGGCGAAGGGGCTGGCGGGTTGACGCAACAGCACAGCATCACAACAGCACAACAACGGAGCAACGGAGGGATCAGGTAGAAGCGAAGACCTGTTGCTGTGATGTTGTGCTGCTGTGTTGCCGTGCGGGCGCCCCTACTGATGCCTTGTTATTTCAACAACAGGTTGTTCACGATCAGCCCCGTGAAGAACGCGAACAAATACCCGAACCACAAAAGGCTCAGGCCCTGGTTGAAAATCAGGTCGGAGGCCTTCACCGACCCCTTGCGCGCGCGGATCTCGAGCCAGTTCTTCCGAAGGTGGCGCGCGGTGAACCAGATCCCGGCCCCGCCCACGAGAATCAACACCAGAGCTTGAATCATCGTTGTTTCCGCCGTATTTCGAGGTATAAAAACAGCTTGCGCGGGCCTTGGGCCTTGCCGCAGGACGACAAAACTACTATCATATGCCCCGTGGTTTCGGAAGCCGAGCGCTTGCGGAACGGGCGGGTCGGCGAGAAAACCGGTTCGCTTGGAAGGCCCCTTCGGGATTCCCCGAGAGGGGTTTTTTGTTTCCGGGCCTGCGAAGTTTTGATTCAGGGGGTTTTCTGCGGGGGCGACTCTTCGTCGGTCCGCTTCGGAATCCCCGGGCGAATGAAAAACGGAAAACGGAAGGAACGATGGACGTTCTGGAGAAAATAACCGAGCTGGCCGGGCGCGTCGCCGCGACCAACGGGCTCGAGCTGGTGGACACGGAGATCTTCCGCGCCGGCCGCCGCCGCGTGGTGCGCGTGTACCTCGGCAAGGCCGAAGGCGTGAGCGTCGACGATTGCGCCAAGGTCAGCCGCGGCATGTCGGCCGTGCTCGACGCCGAGAACTGGCTCGGCGACGAGGCCTACGTGCTCGAGGTCTCCTCGCCCGGGCTCGACCGGCCCTTCAAGACGCTCGCCGACTGGACGCGCAACCTCGGCCGCGAGGTGCGCGTCAGCTGCCGCGAGAAGGTGGAAAACCGCTTCGAGCACCGCGGCAAGCTGGTCGCCGTCGACGCGGAGGCCGCCGTGCTGGAAACATCCTCCGGGAACGTGACCGTGCCCATGGGCCAGGTCGCGCTCGCGAAGCTCGAGATCAAGGTCGGTTGAAGGAATCATGAAACGCATCACCCCGGGAGACGCCATGGAAGGCAACATCCTCGAAAACCTCACGCTCATCGCCAAGACGAAGAACCTGGATGCCGGCATCGTGCTCGACACGCTCAAGCAGGCCTTGGTCAACGCCGCGCGGAAGTACCTCGACCTGCAGAAGAACATCGAGGCCGACGTCGATCCCGAGACGGGGGAGATCGGGGTGTTCCTGCGCGTCACCGTGGTGGAGGACTATCCCGACGTCGACCCCGAGATGACCGCCGAGGAGGTCGCCGCCGTCGACGAGAAGTACATGCTGCTCGACGAGGCGCGCGAGTACAACGAGGAGGCCGCCGAAGGCGACTACCTCGAGATGGAGATCCCCATCGAGAACTTCGGGCGCGCCGCCATCTCGGCCGCCAAGCAAATGCTCCTCCAGAAGGTGCGCGACGCCGAGCGCGAGAAGATCTACGAGGACTTCCAGGACAAGGTGGGCACGCTGGTCTCGGGCCAGGTGCAGCAGGTCGACCGCGGCAACATCCTGATCAGCCTGGGCAAGACCGAGGCCATCCTGCCGCTGCGCGAGCAGATCCGCAAGGAGCGTTACCGCCAGGGCGACACCGTGCGCGCCTACCTCTCCGAGGTCGGCGTCAACACCAAGGGACCCCAGGTCACGCTCTCGCGCACGCATCCCATGTTCCTCGCCCGCCTCTTCGAGCTCGAGGTT
The DNA here is from genome assembly GCA_965652255.1 of uncultured Fibrobacteria bacterium. Classification (GTDB taxonomy): domain Bacteria; phylum Fibrobacterota; class Fibrobacteria; order UBA11236; family UBA11236; genus UBA11236. Next base: position 2,625 of record CBFGVC010000159.1, read on the forward strand.
CCCGAGATCGGCGACGGCGTGGTGACCGTGCGCGGCGTGGCGCGCGATCCCGGCTTCCGCGCCAAGATCGCCGTCTCCACCAAGGACGACCGCATCGACCCCGTGGGCGCGTGCGTGGGCATGAAGGGTAATCGCGTGCAGGCCATCGTGCGCGAGTTGAGCAACGAGCGCATCGACATCATCCACTGGAGCGAGGACCTCAACGTATACATCCGCCGCGCGCTTTCGCCCGCGAACATCAAGCAGATGACCGACGTGGGCGACGGCCGCATGGTGGTGATCGTCGCCGACGAGGACCTCTCGCAGGCCATCGGCCGCGGCGGACAGAACGTGCGCCTGGCCAGCAAGATGGTGGGGCGCGAGATCGACATCTACGGCGAGACCGAATTCGCGAACATGCCCGAGGAGGAGCGCGCCGAGCTCTTCAAGCCTCGTCCCGGCCTGCTGGCCGAAGGCGCCGAGGCGGTCGAGGGCGGAGCCGCCGCGCCCGCCAGCAAGTTCTCCGAGCTGGAATCGCTTTTCGCCAAGAAGCCCGGGGATGCTTCCGACGCTTCCGATGTCGCCGCCGAGGGCTCCGAGACCCAGGCGTCCGCCGCTTCTTCGACGGAAGACGCGACATAGTCCGCCCCGCCCGCGCGCCGTGCCGGATTCGAATACCGGGATGGCGGCGCGGCACGGCGCGGACACGGGAGCTTGCGGCTCCGGGCCGCGCCGACCCCATTCCGAATCGGGGGATCGCGCGCGGCTGCCCCGCGCTCCTTCCCGCCCCCCGGCAATAGGCGCCGGAAACCTTAACGAGGCAGGGAAAGCCCAAATACTACATTGGGCGTGAATATGACGGATAGCCCGAAAAAGCGCGTTTCCACGCTGGCCAAAGACAACGAAGTGACCAGCGAGGTGCTTTTGCGCCTGCTCCACGAGGCCGGTGTCGAAGCCAAGACCCCCTCCAGCACCATCGATGCCGCCTCGTTCCAGAAGGTGAAGCCCCTGCTCGCGGCCGAAAAGCAGAAAAAAGAGCGCGAGGAGCTCGTCAAGGCGGGCAAGAAAATCCCGATGAAGGCGGTGATCAAGAAGGCTCCGCCCGCGGCGATTCCCGCCCTGGTCAAAAAGGCCGCGAAGCCGGTCGCGTCTCCCGATGCAGCCAAACCCGTGGTTTCGAAGCCCGAGGCGGCAAAGCCCGTGGTCGCGAAGCCCGCACCCGCCGTGCCCGCCACTCCCGCTGCTCCCGCAACTGCCGCCGCACCCAAGCCTGTTGCCGAAGCTCCGGCCCTCGCCGCCCCGGCACAGGCGCCCGCAGCGGCAGCAACCAAGCCCGAGGCCAAGGAGCCGCCCGCGGGCGATGCACCCGTTGCCGCTTCGCCTTCGACGACACCTCCGGCTCCTCCCGCGCCGCCTGCCCCGCCGGCTTCGACCCTCAAGGTTTCCATCGAGAAGCCCGACGCGGCCTTGCTCGCGCGCATCGCGAAGTCGCGCGCCGAGAGCCAGGCCCGCATGCGCGGCCGCGACGATCGCGGTCCGGGTTATTCCGGACATTTCTCTCGCGGACCCGGTGGTCCCGGCGGCGGCCTCGGCCGCACCGGCGGCCACCTGGCGCCCCGCGGCCCCGCGGGCGCGGGCGCGGGACGCGGCGGCTCGGAGCCGCCGCGCGACATCTACGCCCTGCGCGCCGCGGCGGCCGGAGTCACCGGCGGCGCGCCCGGCCGCGGCGGCCCCGGCGATCGCGATCGCCGCGGTCCCGGCGGTCCCGGTGGCCCTGGCGGTCCCGGCGGCGGTCCCGGTCGCTCCGGCCCCTCGCGCGGCGGACGCGGCAAGCGCAAGACCCGCGAGCAGATCGAGCAGGAGCTGCTGACCGCGCGCAACAACGTCAGCAAGGTGATGGCGAGCCTCTCGCGCACGCCCGGAGCCAAGGCCCGCCTCAAGGACCGCAAGGAAGAGGACGCCGGCGAGGAGGGCGCGAAGCGCGTCCTGAACGTGTCGGAGTTCGTGACCATCGGCGAGCTCGCCGGCCTCATGAACGTGCTGCCCGCGCAGGTGATCGCAAAGTGCATGGAGCTGGGCATGATGGTGACCATCAACCAGCGCCTCGACCACGA
>CBFGVC010000160.1:0-4694 GCA_965652255.1 uncultured Fibrobacteria bacterium
GTAACGGGTAACAGCCTTCCCCCCCTTGTTCCCGTTCTCTTCCCCGTTACCCGTTACCCGTTACCTGTCCCCTCCCCCTTTCCCGCCCCTGTTTCCACCGTCTCCCCTGCCCCTAATTTCCCCAACCTCCCCTCCCACTTGCACTTGCCGCCCCGCAAGTGCTATATGTTCTCCCGGAATGGGAAACGTCACCAAAAAAGACATCGTCGACGCGATCGCGGACCGGACGGGCCTCACGCAGGTCGACACGAAGGTGATCGTGGAGTGCTTCCTCGATTCCATCGCCAAATCCTTGCGCGACGGCAAGAACATCGAGATCCGCGGCTTCGGGCGGTTCAAGGTGAAGGAAAAGAAGGCGCGCGAAGCGCGCAATCCCCGCACCGGCGAGATGGTCCACATCGACGCGGGCTTCAAGCCGGTCTTCGAGGCCAGCAAGGAACTGAAGGCGGTGCTGAACGGGGAGAAGGACAAGAAGAAATAGCCCGGATCATTTCTTCGGTGGTTCGGGATTCTCCGAGGTTCATTCCTTCGTCGGTTTGGGTTTGGGAAAACACCGGACATTCCCCCGTAACACAGCCGGCCATGGGGGCGTTCGCGTTCTCCCAAACCCAAACCATCCAGCGAACAGCCCCCAAAGAATCCCAAACCAACGAAGAACCGCCAAGAATCCTAGTTTTTAGCCGTGTCCTCCCCCCTCCCCGTCATCGAAAACCGCCGGGCCCGGCACGATTATTCCATCCTCGAGACCTACGAGACCGGAATCGTCCTCAAGGGCACCGAAATCAAGTCGATCCGCATGGGCAAGCTTTCGCTGGCCGAGGCCTTCGCCCAAGTGCGCAAGGGAGAATTGTTCCTGGTGAACGCCTACATCGACGAGTACGCCAAGGCGGCTCACTTCAACCATGCGCCGCGCCGTGAGCGCAAGCTGCTGGCGCACGCGAAGGAAATCCGCGAAATGGACATGGCGACCTCGCGGCAGGGTCATACCCTCGTCCCGCTCAAGGCCTATTTCAAGGGCGACCACCTCAAGGTGCTGATCGGGGTGGGCAAGGGCAAGGACGCGCGCGACAAGCGCGCCGACAAGGCGAAGCAGGAGGCGAAGATCGAGATCGCGCGCGCTCTGCGCCAGAAAAACCGCTGATGGAGTGGCTGCGATGAGAGGCATTTACGGCGTCTTGCGCCCCATTTCGGCGGCAGGGTTCCTGCTCGCCCTCCTGACGCCGCTCCTGACCCCGCCCGCAGCCCGGGCGGCGATCTCTTTCCCTCCCGCCCGCACCTCCGAGGTGGCCTTCGGCGGCGGGACCTTCGCCGACACCACCTTCGAGGACGTCGCCTACGTCACGGCCGACTTCATGGCGCAGCTTCTCGCCGCCACGCCCCGCTGGGATCCCGCCGCCCAGCAGCTCAGCCTCCGCGACGCGGTCGGCCGCGAGTGGACCTTCACCCTCGACAACCCTTTCTTCGCCGTGCAGGGCCGGACCTACAACCTCACCTACCCTGTGCGGAGGGGCCCGGAGCGCATCTACCTCCCCCTTCATCCCCTGCTGCGCGTGTTGAGGGCCCGCTTCGGAATCGACCTGAGCCCGGGGGCGGCGCCGGCGGCCTCCGGCGTCCCCGGACGGCCTGCCCCCGCCAGCGTGACGGCAATGACGCTGCAGGAGACGCCGGAGGGCTCCGTCCTGCGTCTTCGCACTCCCGGGGGCCCCGGCGCCGCGGGCCTGCAATGGCAGGGCGTGCTCACGCGCCCCCACTACATCGTGCGGGCCTTCGGAGGCACGATCGATCCTTCCGTCCCCAAGCGGTTGGACGGGACCGGCCCCCTCCAGAGCGTGGAGGCGCGTCAGCAGGGCAACACGGCGCAGTTCACCTTGCGCTTGCGGGGCGCGCGCGACTCCGTGGAGATGGCGCGCGAGGACAGCGGCTGGCGGATCACGGTGCGCCCCCCCGCGCCGGAGGAAGGCAAACGCCCCACCATCATCGTGGACGCCGGCCATGGCGGGAAGGATCCCGGCGCGGTCGTTGCCGGCGTGCGCGAGGCCGACATCAACCTCGCCGTGGCGAAGCTCTTGCGACGCGAGCTGGAGGAGCGGGGCTACCGGGTGCTGCTTACGCGCGAGACCGACGTGTATCTCACCTTGGCCGAGCGGCCTCGCTTCGCCTCCGACAGCGGCGGCGACCTGTTCATCAGCCTGCACTGCAACTCCATCGCCGGCACCGCCAGCCGGCTCGCCTCGGTGACCGGATACGTCGGCTACATCCTGCGCGAAGCCGAGAGCGAGGAGGACAAGGCCATCGCCCGGCGCGAAAACCAGGCCGCGGAAGAGCAAAGCGGAAAGAAAAAGACCGAGATATCTCCCCTCGACTGGATCCTGCTGGAGCACCAGCTCAACCTCTACTCGAAACAGAGCGAGGCCTTGGCCGAGTCGGTGGTGCGAAGCTTCGCGGGCTTCCAGATCCCCCGGTACAGCACGGGGGCGCGGCAGGCGGGATTCTTCGTGCTCGTGGGCGCCTACATGCCCGCCATGCTCTTCGAGATGGGCTTCCTCACCCACCCCGGAGACCGGAAGGTGCTGTCGTCGGCTTCGGGTCAGCGCGAGATCGCGCGCCGCCTCGCCGTCGCCATCGACGGGTTCCAGAAGGGGCGGGGGACGGGAGGAAGGTAGCGGGTGGTGGGTAGTGGGGGTGGGTAGTGAGTGGCGAAAGCTTACCCACACACCGGCTACCTGCCGCCTGCCACTACCCACCCTCTCCTAAAACCCGTACCCTTCCCGCCGCCTCTCCGCTTCCTCGGCGAAGCCCTGCGCGCCGACAAGCGGGACGAAACGACACTCGCCCATGTCGGTTTCGACGAAACCGTCACCCACGCGGTCGATCGCGAGCAAGCGTTGCGAATCCCGCCCTCCCACGGGGATCACCAGCCTCCCGCCGTCGGCGAGCTGGCGCTTGAGAGCCTCGGGTGCCACCGGCGCTCCCGCCGCCACCAGGATGCGATCGTAAGGCGCGCGGCTTTCCCATCCCAGGCTTCCGTCTCCCGTGCGGTAGATCACGTTGCGAAGCCCCAGCGACTCGAGCACGGCCTGCGCGCGCCGCGAGAGTTCGGACAGGCGCTCGATGGTGTGAAGCCTCAGCGTATAGCGCGCCAGGATGGCCGTCTGGTAGCCCGATCCCGTCCCGATCTCGAGGATCTTGTCCCCTTGCCCCGGCGCGAGCGCGTGCGTCATCATCGCCACGATGGTCGGCTGCGAAATGGTCTGCCCCAGCCCGATGGGCAGGGCCGCGTCGTCGTAGGCCGCGTGGCGCTGCGCCGAGTCTAGGAAAAGGTGGCGCGGAGTCTCCTCGAAGGCCCGGCGCAAGAAGTCATCCTCGATTCCCAGGCGGCGAAACACGGCTTCGGTCATGCGCCGCCTCGCCTGCGCCACGGCGTCGAGGCCGCCGCGTTCGGGGCGTGATCCGCGCTCGCCGCCGGAATGATTTCCCGAGACCCCCAAATCCCGTGCGTTCATCACGACAAAGGTAACTGAACGCAACCGGGCGCGCGCGAGTCGGCGCGGAGGCAACGATGAGCGCTGCAAGACCTATTATTCCTTCCGGCATGTCCGCCTCCCGGATCACAGCCCCTTTCCGAAAATTCCTCGCCCGGGATCCCCTCGCGGTGCACTACGCCGTCCGCATTTTCCTGGGCACGGCCTTCCTGTGGATCCTTCTCCAGCGCTTGGGAGACACGCACGCGATCTGGGCCATAATCTCGATGGTGTTCATCACCGAGCCCCACATCAAGAACGCGCTCGAAAACTTCCGGCTGCGGCTTTACAACACCTTCGTGGGTTGCGGCATCGCCATCCTCGCACTCACCGTCGCCGGACCTCGCCACTGGATACTGCCCATCGGGGTGACATTGGCGGTGCTGCTCTCGACCCGCGCCCCCGAGTCGCCCGCCAGCTGGCGCTCCACTCCCATCGCCGCGGGCGTGGTCTTGACCGCCGGGCTCACGGCCCAATCCTGGTCGGTCGGCCTGCAAATAGCGCTCATCCGCGCGGGCGAGGTGCTGCTGGGAGGCGCGACGGCCATCGTCATCGCCTGGCTTATGTCGCTGGTGTGGATGCCCGAGGAGGAGAAACCAGCAAGCGAGGAGAATCCCGGGAAGAAGCCGGACGGGCCCGCGCCCGGGACGGGATAGGTATACCCGCGTCTCGATGCATGGAACGGCTTCCGGGCGGCGGCAACGGCGGGCTTCAAGGCGCAAGGGGCATGGAAGACAGGCGTCCGGTATCCCGCGATTCCGAAGATTTCCGAACAGTCCTACGACTCCGCCAGTACCCCCCCATTGTTGCTAAATTTCCTCTCCCATGGGCCAAAATCTCTATCAAAAAGTCTTCGATCGCCACGTCGTCACCCAGTTGCCCTCCGGGCAATATCAGGTGCTGATCGGCCTGCATCTCGTCCACGAAGTCACCTCGCCCCAAGCCTTCGCGCTCCTGCGCGAGCAGGGCCTCAAGGTGAAGTTTCCCCACCGCACCTTCGCGACGGTCGATCACATCATCCCGACGGAAATCCGCGAGCGCCAGCGTCCGCTGGCCGACGACATGGCCGAGCAAATGCTCCAGGCCATCGAGAACAACACGAAGGAAAACGGCATCGAGTTCTTCGGCGCGAAGTCGGGCCATCAGGGCATCGTGCACGTGATCGGTCCGGAA
>CBFGVC010000161.1:0-4659 GCA_965652255.1 uncultured Fibrobacteria bacterium
AAAGTGGTTGGGGTACAAGGATTCGAACCTCGATAGGCAGATCCAGAATCTGCTGTCCTACCATTGGACGATACCCCAACGTGGGGGGCAAAGCTACTTGAGGAGGGCGTTTTCGTCAAAGATTCGCCGTGTTATCGGATTCCGGTTCCGACCGTTCCCGCTTGGATCCGCCTGGGCCGATGCCGTACATTAAAGGGTAAGGAGAAAGGGGGAGGTCATGGGAGAGCCGCTTTTTCCGCGCACGTTGGCCGGAGGGTCGGGGATTCCCTTCCTCGCCGGTCGCCCGCGGCGCAGCGATCGCATCGGAGAAGAGGATTTGTTCAACCTGCGCATCGCGCTGGGCCTGCACCAGGACGTGCTGGATCTCTGCGCGGATCCGCATTTGTTCGATGCCGCCGGCCTTGAAAAGCCGTTTCGGCGCGCATAGCCTTGGCATGGGGCGCGATGGCTCCGCCCGGTAGCCGCTCCGCGCGCGCTTCATCGGGTTTTGGGGAAATTCTTCGCCCCTGTTCACTTTCCATTCCCGGCCAACTTTAACAGATTTCGTCGTCGGAACGATTTTTGGCCCTCCCGCTGTCGGGCGAGGCCGGAATCGCTCCGGATCACTCGCGGAATCCACCTTGGCCAACCCCTCTTCCCAAGCCCCTGCCCGTTACCGCTTCGCGCAACGCTGGGCCCTGCTGAAGCCCTATCTCGCCGAGCACAAGGGGCCGATCCTGTGGGGCTGGTCGTTCGTGGTGATCTCGACCGCGCTCGACCAAGTCAGCCCGTGGATGGTGAAGGTCGTGCTCGACGGCCTGGGCGCGGGTGAAAGCCTCCCCTACATCCTCCAGGCGCTCGGCATCATCCTCGCGGCCACGGCGGCCTCCGGCATCCTGCTTTTCTATCAACGCCTCTGGGTGATCCGCGCCTCGCGCGACATCGAATATTCGCTGCGCCGGGACCTGTTCGGCGCGCTCATGGCGCAGCCGCGCGCCTTCTTCGACCGGCACAACGTGGGCGACCTCATGTCGCGCGCCACCAACGACCTCGACCGCATCCGCGACATGGTCGGCCCGGTCGTGCTTCACCTGGCGCGGATGGGATTGTTGCTGGCGTTCACCACCGTCGCCGTGGCGCTGCTGCATCCGAAGCTCCTGCTCACCGGGCTCCTCCCCGCCCTCGTCATGCCGGCTCTGGCGAACTGGTTCCTCCTGCGCATGTACGCGCACTTCGGAAAGATCCAGAAGGATCTCGCGGCGCTTAACGGATTCGTGCAGGACACCCTCACCGGCATCCAGGTGGTCAAGGGGTTCGGGCGGGCCTCGCCCTTCGAGCGGAAGTTCGCGGCCGCCTCCGCCGACCTGCGCGACTCTTCCCTGCGCATCGCGCGCTTCAACGCGGCGATCTGGCCGGCCATCGGCGTGCTGGGCGTGATCGGCATCGTGCTCTCGGCCTGGCTGGGGGGGCGGATGGTCATCCAGGGCGAAATCACCCTCGGCACCCTATCGGCGGCGATCCTCTACCTCCTGAGGCTGCAGTTCCCCCTCATCGGGCTCGGCTGGGTGGCGAGCATGATCCAGCGCGGCAACGTTTCGCTGGATCGCCTGCTGCAGCTGCAGTCGGAGTTCATCGCTCCGGCGCCCTTGGCGCCGGGAATGGCAAACGGGAAATGGGAAACGGGAAACCAGGGACGAGCCCCTTCCCCATCGCCCACGATCCACGATCCACGATCCACGGCTCGTTCCGTGGACAATGGACAATGGGCGATGGGCGATGAGCCGCAAGCCACGGCCCTCTCCCGCCGCCCATCGGCCTTCTCCTCCCTCGAGGCGCGCGACCTCGCGTTTTCGTACGGCGGCGACGTTCCCGCGCTCGACGGCATCTCCCTCTCGCTCAAGCCGGGCGCATCGCTTGGCATCGTGGGCGCGACCGGCGCGGGCAAGACCACGCTGCTGCACGTGTTGTGCGGCCTTTACCCGCCCACCAAGCCGGGAAGCCTTCGCCTCGACGGCCGCCCGCGCGAAGACGTTCCGGACGACGAATGGCGCGCGCGCTTCAGCTATGCCCCCCAGGACGGCTTCCTCTTCTCCACCACGATACGCGAGAACATCCTCTTCGGCGCCGAGGCCGGATCGAATCCCTCCCCTCCGGACATGGAGCGCGCAGCCGAGTGGTCGGGACTGTCGCGCGACCTGCCGCAATTCCCCGCCGGGTACGACACCGTGCTGGGCGAAAAGGGGATCAACCTGAGCGGCGGACAGCGGCAGCGCGTGGGGCTCGCGCGCGCGCTTCTCTCGCCCGCCCCCGTCCTTTGCCTCGACGACACGCTCTCGGCCCTCGACGCAGAGACCGAGGAGGTGGTGCTCGGCCACCTGCGCAACCTGTTCCGCGACCGCTGCCTGGTGATCGCCGCGCACCGGTACTCCGCCGTGCTGCACTGCGACGAGATCCTTTTCCTCGAAAACGGACGCATCGCCGAGCGCGGCACGCACGAGGAGCTTCTTCGGCTCGGGGGGGCGTACGCCTCGGTGTGGGAAAAGCAGCGGCTCAGGGAAAGCCTGGAGCGCGCCTGAAGGCCAAATCAGAAATCGGAAATATGAAATCAGAAACCGAAAACAAGGTGGCATGGAAGGCAGGACAGGACGCGTTCTTTCCTATTTCTGGTTTCCTATTTCTGATTTTCTCCGCCCTTGGAGTTCTCGTTGGCGACTAACGACTACCTCCACAAGGACAAGACCGCCTCCTTCCTCGACCGGAAGCTGTGGGTGCGCATCCTTTCCCTCGCGAAGCCGCACAAGTGGCTTGCGCTCGGCGCGCTCGGACTTTTGGTGGTCGCCGAGTTCCTGCCGCTCTTCCAGCCGCGCATCCTGCGCGGGATGATCGACGGGCCCATCGCGGCGCGCGACCTGGACGGCGTCTTCCCCTACCTGCTGGCCTTCGGTCTGGTGGCGCTCTCGGGCGGCGCGCTGGAATACCTGCGCGCCTTGTGGACCCAACGCCTCGGCCTCGAGGTGATCCACTCCCTCCGCGTGCGCCTCTTCGGAAAATTACGCGGCTTCCACATGGATTTCTTCAACCGCACGCCCGTCGGGCGGCTCATGCAGCGCCTCGGCAACGACGTGGACAGCCTCAACGGCATGTTCACCGAGGGCCTCGTCGAGCTCTCGGGCGCGCTGCTGATGATCGTGTACGCCATCATCTTCATGTTCGTGCTCGACTGGAAGCTTGCGCTGGCCACCCTCGTGGTGCTGCCGGGAATGCTCTATGCCACTTCGGTGTTCCGGCGCAAGGTGCGCGCCAGCAACGTGCGCATCCGCGGGCTCATGGCCGAGATGAACGCCCGCATGCAGGAAAGCCTCGCGGGGGTGAACGTGGTGCGCATCTTCGGCCGCGCGCCCGAGGTGGAGGCCCGGTTGGACGGCGCCAACCGGGAGACTCGCGACGCCTGGCGCCAAAATGTCCGCTATTACGCCTACTACTTCCCCACCCTCAACGGCCTCACCGAGCTTTCGCTCGTGCTGCTGTATTTCGCCGGCGCGCTGCTTTTCTACGGCGGCGAAACCACACTGGGAACCTTGGTGGCCTTCTCGTGGTACACGGGCATGTTCTTCCGGCCCCTGCGCGAAATCTCGGACAAGATCACCTCCCTGCAATCCGCGCTGGCGGCGGGCGAGCGCGTCTTCACGCTGCACGACACCGAGGCCTCCTTGCCCGAGGGCAACTCCCCCGCCCTTCCATCCCCATTTTCGCTGCGCTTCGAGAATGTTTCCTTCGCCTATCCCGGCGGGCCCGAGGTCCTGCACGATGTTTCCTTCGCCATTCGCGAGGGCGAATCGGTGGCGGTGGTGGGAGCCACGGGCAGCGGCAAGAGCACCCTCATGGCGCTCTGCAGCAAGTTCTACCTGCCGACCTCGGGCGTGGTGCGGGTGGGCGACCTTCCCATCGAAGAATACACCGAGGATGCGCTGCGCCAAGGGCTCGCCCTCATCCCCCAGGACGTGCACCTTTTCGCGGAGAGCATCGCCTTCAACGTGGCGCTCTCGCCCGACTACGACCTGAATCGCGTCGAGGAGGTGTGCCGGCACGTGCGCGCGCACGAGTTCATCGCGCGGCTGCCGCGCGGTTACCTCACCCCGCTGCGCGCCCGCGGCGAGAACCTGTCGACCGGGCAGCGCCAGCTGCTGGCCTTGGCGCGCGCCTTGTACCAGAACCCTCGCCTCCTCCTCCTCGACGAGGCCACCGCCTCCGTCGACACCGAAACCGAAAGCCTCGTGCAGGAGGCGCTGGGCAAGGTGCTCAAGGAAGTGACCACCATCGTGGTGGCGCACCGGCTCTCGACCATCAAGAACGCGGACCGCATCCTCGTGATGCACAAGGGCGGGATCCGCGAGGAGGGCGACCATGCCTCCCTCCTGGCCCAGGGGGGGATTTACGCCAAGCTGTACCAGCTGCAGAATTTCGAGGGGTGACGGGGGGACTTTTCGGGGGCGCTTCTTCGCCGGTGATCGGTGGAAATTCCCCGTTTTCGACCATACGACTAGGATTCCCGGCCCGAATTGCCTATCTTTCCCCGCCCCGGATTCTTAGAGGGATGTCCGAGCGGTTTAAGGTACATGCTTGGAAAGCATGTTGAGGGTAACACCTCACGGGGGTTCGAATCCCCCTCCCTCTGCCAGT
>CBFGVC010000162.1:0-4639 GCA_965652255.1 uncultured Fibrobacteria bacterium
TTCGAGGAGCGCCTCAAGTCGCTGATGACCGAGCTGCAGAAGAACGACAACGTGATCGTCTTCATCGACGAGCTGCACACCATCGTGGGCGCGGGCGGCTCGGAAGGCTCCCTCGACGCCAGCAACATCTTCAAGCCCGCGCTCTCGCGCGGCGAGTTCCAGTGCATCGGCGCCACCACCCTCGACGAGTACCGCAAGTACATCGAGAAGGACGGCGCGCTGGAGCGCCGCTTCCAGACCATCGTGGTGGACCCGCCCAGCACGGCGGAGACGCTCCTCATCATCAAGGGCCTCCGCGCCCGCTACGAGCAGCACCACAAGGTGACCTACACCGACGCCGCCCTCGAGGCCGCCGTGCGCTTCGCCGACCGCTACCTGAACGACCGCTTCATGCCCGACAAGGCCATCGACGTGATCGACGAGGCGGGCGCGCGCGTGCGCCTGGCGAGCCTTTCGATCCCGCCCGAGCTGCGCGCCAAGGAGGCGGAGCTCGAGGCGGTGGTGAAGGAGAAGGAAGCCTCGGTCGAGCACCAGGACTACGAGACCGCCGCGCGCCTGCGCGACAGCCAGGAGCGCCTCAAGGCCGAGCTCGAGGACATGCGCAAGAAGTGGCGCGAGGCCAAGCGCGACGAGCGCCTGGTCGTCGATGAGGAGGCCATCCACGAGGTGGTGGCGAAGATGACGGGCGTGCCGCTCAACAAGATGGCCGGCGCCGAGACCGAGCGCCTCCTGAACATGGAAAAGGAACTGGGCAAGCGCGTGGTGGGCCAGGAGAAGGCCATCGAGGTGATCGCCAAGGCGATCCGCCGCTCCCGCTCGGGCGTGCACTCGGCCAAGCGGCCGATGGGCAGCTTCATGTTCCTGGGCCCCACGGGCGTGGGCAAGACCGAGCTCGTCAAGGCGCTGGCGAACTTCCTGTTCGAGTCCGACGACGCGATGATCCGCATCGACATGTCGGAGTACATGGAGAAGTTCGCGGTGTCGCGCCTCGTCGGCGCGCCCCCGGGCTACGTGGGCTACGAGGAGGGCGGCCAGCTCACCGAGAAGGTGCGCAAGAAGCCCTACGCGGTGATCCTGCTCGACGAGATCGAGAAGGCCCACCCCGACGTGTTCAACCTGCTCCTGCAGATCCTCGACGACGGGCAGCTCACCGACAGCTACGGCCGCAAGGTGAACTTCAAGAACACGATCATCATCATGACCTCGAACCTGGGCGCCAAGGACATCAAGAAAGGCACGGGGCTGGGCTTCGGGCTCGACGACCTGAACAGCGAGTACGAGCGCATGGAGAAGATGGTGCGGGACGAGGTCAAGAAGACATTCAATCCCGAGTTCCTGAACCGCCTCGACGACCTGGTGGTCTTCCGCCCGCTGGAGCGCAAGGACATGTCGCGCATCGTGGACCTGCTCATCGGCGAGCTGGAGACGCGTCTCTCCGACCGCGACATCAAGGTGCAGGTCACCGAGCCCGTGCGCGAGCTCATCATCGAGAAGGGCTTCGACCCGCAGCTGGGCGCGCGCCCGCTGCGCCGCTCCATCCAGCGCCTGCTGGAGGACCCGCTGGCCGACGAGATCCTGCGCGGCAAGGTGGCCGAGAACTCGGTGCTCAAGGTGGGCCGCAAGGGCGAGCAACTGACCTTCTCCGCGACTTCCTCCGCCGCGTCCAAGAAGGAAAAGGAGCCCGGGGAAGAAGCCCCGGTCGAGGCGTGAGGCCTGCTTCACGCGGGGCGGCTTCAGCCGCCGCCCTCGCAGCCGTATCGGTCGTTTCCTTCGCCCTCCTCCTGTCCGCCTGCGGCGGAAAGGAGGAAGCTCCCGCTCCGCCGCGCTCCCCCGGGGCCGCGGCGGCCCCCTCGCTCGCCGCCGGCGCGGCTTACGCCGGGATCGCCGGCGCGGTCGCTTACGACGGAGTCCCGAGCGGCGCGGTGCGCGGCGCGATCCTGCGCGGCGGCGATTTCTACAACCTGCAATTCCTGCTCTCGAGCGGCCTCATCCTCGACGTGTTCGCGGGCATGGCGATCCCCGCCTCGGGCATGTTCGACGTGGCGTGGAGCGGGCTGAAGTCTTCGGAGATGCAGGGACACGTCTCGCTCATGGTTTCGGGCGCGCCGAACGGCGGCAGCCCGCGCGATTCGCGTTCACGCGTCGAGATCACGGTGTTCGCGAACGGCGATTCGGTGCGGGCCGTGGGCCACGACATCGAGCTCGAGAACGGCTCGACGATTTCCTTCGACGTGAAGAGCTGCACTGACCCGGAGGAATGCCCGATCGATTAGGGGGATTCTTCGCGGGCCGACGGGTTGTTCGGTGTTCTTCGGGATCGAGAGGCGGAAAAAACCTTCGGGGAACGTGACCGTCGTCACGGAGCCGGTATGACGGCATTTCAAGCACATGGCTAGCGTTCGGCTTCATGCGCAAGACACGATCCTCAGACCCGGCGCCGAACATCCTCGAGCCCGTCATCCACACGATCCGGGGGCGAAAGGTCATCCTCGATTCCGACCTGGCCCGGATGTATGGCATATCCACCGGCCAATTCAATCAAGCCCTCAAGCGGAACATTGAGCGATTTCCAGAGGATTTCGCGTTCCAACTCTCCGCCGAAGAGGCCAAGGTTTTGATATCACAAACTGTTATATCAAAACCTCGCCTGGCCCAAGGCGGGCGCGTTGAACATCGCGGCGGCCGCCGGAAGCTTCCGTGGGTGTTCACCGAACATGGGGCCGTCATGGCCGCCAATATCTTGCGTGGAGAACACGCCGTGCGCATGAGCGTGTTCGTCGTGCGCGCCTTTGTCCGCATGCGGGAGCAAATCACGGCCAACGAAGCGATCCTCGCGCGGCTCTCCGAGATCGACGACAAGCTGCTGGAGCAGGATGACGATTTGCGCGACCTGTACGAGAAGCTTCTCATGTTGCTGGATCCTCCTGCCGGGCCGGAGGACAAGAGAAAGTTGGGATTTCATCTGGAAGGATGACGGGCCATGTTCGACCGGCTCTCCCGAACCCTCCGAAGTCCCGACGCCGAAGAATCCCGAATCGGCAAAGAAATGACCCCCCTCTCCATCCTCGCGCAGCGTTGGATGGAGAGGGGAGCCTGCCCCGGCCCCGGCCTGCGCAGGGGTAAACTGCGGCCGGGGTGAGGCGCGTCGCGACGAAGCCTCGCCTTCGAAAGAATCCCAAACCGGGAAGACTTCTCCCCCGACAGAATCCCCCTCCGCGTTTATTATCTTCCTCCTCCGGGCAAACGAATCGCCTTCCGCCCGGAAATCCCAAAAAATTTCCCGGCAGAACGCGCTCCGCGCCTCGTTCACTATTTTGCAGTCCGGAGCCGGCAATGCGCGTCGAAAAACAGGAAATCGAAAAGCTCGCCAAGCTGGCCCGGCTCGAAGTGACCCCCGAGGAGATCGAAAAGCTGCAAGCGTCGCTGGGCGACCTCGTCGGCTACCTCGACCAGCTCAAGGCCCTGAAGCTCGACGACGTCGAGCCCATGACCGCCGTCGACGACACCCCGCGTCCGCTCCGTGCCGACGCGGAGCAGCCCATGCTGCCCAAGGAAAAGGCGCTCGCCAACGCGCCCGAGGTCAACCTCGAGCATTTCTCCATTCCCAAGGTCATCGGGGGCTAGCGGATGCAGCCCCGCGTCGCGTGCGTGGTCCCGGCCCGCCTTGGGTCGACCCGTTTTTTCGGGAAGCTGCTGACCCCGATTTTCGGCAAGCCCGTGGTCGTGCACGCCCTGGAACGCGCGAGGGGGGCGGGGTGCTTCGACGCCGTCGCATGCTTGACGGATTCACCTGAAATCGGAGCCGTCGTCGCGGAGCACGGGTTCGAGTGGGTCTTGTCGGGAGAGGCCTCGAACGGCACCGATCGCATCGGCAGGAATCTCGCCGCGCTCGACGCCCTCGGAATCGACGCGGAGCTTTTCGTGAACCTGCAGGGCGACGAGCCCGCCTTCCCGGAGGAGGGCTTGCGCACGCTGTGCGCGGCTCTGCGCCGAGAACCGGACGCCGTGCACCTCCTGGTGCACGAGGATGAGGCGACCGCCGAGGAACTGGAGAACCCCAACAGGGTGAAGGTCGCGGTGGACGCGGACGGATTGGCGACGGGATTTTTCCGTGGTAGGGCCGTGGCCGGTGGCCGTACCGGCGGCACGTCGTGCCGCCTGCAATTGGGCGCTTATGCCTACAGCCGCTCGTACCTCGCGGCCTACGCCGCGCTGCCGCCTTCCCCCGACGAAATCGCATTGTCGCACGAGATATTGCGCGCGCCGGGGCTTGCCAGGCTGCGCGCGCACGCCGCCCGCCCCGGAGCCTCCGTCGACGTGCCGGAGGATTTGGCGGCGGCGGAAAGAGCCCTGACGACCCCGACGAACACCGAGCGACAGCCGAGCCTGCAAGGAGCCCCCGCATGAAAAAGCCCGACACCGGATGCAAGTACATCATCGTCAC
Organism: uncultured Fibrobacteria bacterium; assembly: GCA_965652255.1. Classification (GTDB taxonomy): domain Bacteria; phylum Fibrobacterota; class Fibrobacteria; order UBA11236; family UBA11236; genus UBA11236. The sequence goes on from CBFGVC010000162.1 coordinate 4,445, forward strand.
CGGCGGCGTGCTCTCGGGACTGGGCAAGGGCATCGCGGCCGCCTCCATCGGCAACCTGCTCTCGGGCCGGTTGAAGGTGGTCCCGGTCAAGTGCGACGGCTACCTGAACACCGACCCCGGCACCATGAACCCGATCGAGCACGGCGAGGTGTTCGTGCTCGACGACGGCGGCGAGGTCGACATGGACTTCGGCCA
>CBFGVC010000163.1:0-4625 GCA_965652255.1 uncultured Fibrobacteria bacterium
TCCCGCCCTCGTCTTCCTTCTCGCCTTCCTCGCGGCCTATGCGACCGTGGGCGTCACGCTGGCGCGTCAGCACATGCGTCCCGCCGCCATCGGTCAGGTGCTGGAACACCTGAGAACGCATCCGCCGGATGAGGGCGCGCTGCTAGTGACCGCGCCTTGGGTGCAGAAGTGCCTGACGGCGCAAGGGTTTCATTCCGACTTCCTCTCCGTCGAAACGCAAGCGGAACTGGAAGCCCTGAAGGAGATTGATCCAACCCGCCCGCTCGTGACGGTGGGCGACTACTCCGACCATATCGACCGGCCGGCGCGCGAGCGTCGCGCCTTCCATCACAATCCGTACGTGAACAGGCTCGGAGCCCGCATCGAGGTGTTTCGCTACGATCCACGGGGCGGTTTCCCGTGACGCCTTCGCTGCATGTGCTGGGCGGCGGGCCCGCCGGGCTCGCCGCCGCCGAGCGCGCCGTGGCGCGCGGCCTGACGGTCCGCCTTCACGAAGCCGCGGGCGAGATCGGCGGCAACTGCCGCACCTTGGCGCTGGGCGGATGCCTTTTCGACACCGGCGCGCACCGGTTGCACGCCCGCGACCCCGACGACGCGCGCGCCTTCCGCGAGTTGCTGGGCGATTCCCTCATCGAAGTGCGCGCGCCCAGCCGCATCGTGCGCGACGGACGGAGCTTCCTCTTCCCTCCCTCGCCGATCGACCTCGCCCGCAACCTCCCCGCCCGCCTCTTGGCCCGCGCGCTGCGCGATCTCGCCTTGCGCGCGGCCGCCCGCCGTCCGCCCGGGGATTTTCGCAGCCTCGCGGTCTCCCGCTACGGCGAAACGCTGGCCGAACTTTTCCTGCTCGGCTACACCCGCAAGCTGTGGGGCCGGGATCCCGCGAAGCTCTCGCCCGCCGTGGCGGGCGAGAGGCTGAAAGGGCTCGACCTCCGCGCCCTGCTCGCGGAGAAGCTTCTACGCCGGAAGGCCCGTCACCTCGAAGGCGCCTTCCTCTACCCGCGCGGAGGCATCGGAGCGCTCGCGCGCGCGCTGGAAGCGCGCCTTCCGCCCGACGGCATCCTCACCGAAAGCCGGGTGACGCGCATCCGGCACCAGCCTGGGGATGGCGGCGCGCGCATCCTTTCCCTGACGTCCACGACACCCCAAGGCGCACGCGAGGAGGACGTGGGGCAGGTCGTCAGCACCTTGCCGCTGCCCGCCTTCCTGCGCGCGCTCGATCCCGCCCCGCCCCCCGAAGTTCTTTCGGATGCCGACGGCATCGCCTTCCGCAATCTGGTGTTGTGCGTGCTGCGGCTTCGGCAGGGACGATTCTCCGTGAACGCATCGCTGTACTTTCCCGGCCCCGACGTCCCCTTCACGCGATTGTACGAACCGAAAAACCGCGATCCCTCCATGGCTCCTCCCGGCGAAACCTGCGTCGTGCTGGAGATTCCCTGCGATCCGGACGACGCGACGTGGGCCTCGTCCCGCACGAGCCTCGTCGCCGCCTGCGTCGAGGCGCTCGCTCGCGTCGCCGGCCTCGATCCGGGCCGCGTCCTTGAATCCGCCGTGCATCGCGTCGCTCACGCCTACCCCGTGCTCGAGCGTGGAACCGACGAAAGCGTCGCGCGGATGCTCGGGTACTGCGCGCGGTTCGGCAACCTGCGCCTCGCCGGCCGCAATGCCCTTTTCCGGTACACGCACCTGCACGACATGCTGCGTCAGGGCCGCGAGGCGGTGGACGACCTGCTTGGTTCCGAGGCGTAACGAACTGTATCCCCCGGGGCCGGATTTCCGTGCCGGCGGCCAACGGGACGAATGTTTCGCCCCTGCGTTTGCCTGCCTCGAAATGCGATGTAATTTCAAACCCATGCCCGCCGGAATATTCGCTGCGACCCTGCTGATTCTCGCGGTCGTCGCGCCGCATTCCGGGGCCGCCCCCGTGCGCACCGGCCATGCCGAGGCCGAACTCGTCTCCGAAGCCGTGTCGGTCGCGCCGGGCGATTCCTTCCGCGTCGCCCTGCGACTCAAGCCCGACCCCGGCTGGCACGTTTACTGGAAGAATCCCGGCGATGCCGGCCTGCCTCCGAAGCTCGACTGGACCTTGCCTTCGGGCTGGCGCGCGGACTCCTTGCGATTCCCCTACCCCACGCGCATCGAAACCCCGCCGTTCGCGAGCTACGGTTACAAGGGCGAGGTGGGGTATCCTTCGTGGATCGCCGTCTCCCCGGGGGCCGTCGCGGGCCAACGTGTCTCGCTCCGCGCCAAGGCGGAGTGGCTGATCTGCGCCGATGAATGCCTGCCCGAGTCGGCGGAGCTGTCGGTTGAAATCGCCGTCGGCGAAACACGCGCGAACGAAGCGCGCCGCGAATGGTGGAACGACCTGACGGCGAAGCTCCCCGTTCCCGCTCCCGCCTGGAACTGGCGCGCCGCACTCGGCGAAACGTCCTTGCGCCTCTCGTGGCACGCGCCCGGGGGCGCGGGCCCCGGCGAGGTGCTGTTCTTCCCCGAGGCGCAAGGCGTGATCGGGCACGCCGCTCCGCAAAGGCTCGTCATCGAGGAGGGGCGCTTCGTGCTGGAGGCCTCTCGCGACGAGGTCGTCGGCGCGGAGCCCGACACCCTGCGCGGCGTGCTCGTCGCTTCCGAAGGATGGGACGTCGAAGGTACGAGGCGGCCCGCCCTGGCGGTCGCCATCGTCCCCGGAGAAACCCCGGAAAACGGGACGGCCGGAATCGGAACCCCCCTCCTCCTCGGGCTTTTCGTGCTCGTCGTCCTCGCCCTGATCATCCTGATGAAACGTCCCCATGTCCAAAGGAGCAAGCCATGATCCGACCTTTCGTTTCCGTCCTCTTCCTCGTCTCCGCGCTCATGACCTTCCCGACCGCGGCCGACGCCGCGGTCAAGCCCGGCGATACCGCCCCGGCCTTCACCCTGAAGGATTCCGAGGGCGCGACGCACTCCCTCAAGGATCATGCCGGCAAGTGGGTGGTGCTCGAGTGGGTGAACTACGACTGTCCCTTCGTGCGCAAGCATTATCGCTCGGGCAACATGCCCGCGCTCCAGGAGGAGTGGCGCGGCAAGGGAGTCGTGTGGTATGCCGTGAACTCCTCCGCGGCGGGAAAGCAGGGGCATTTCGAATCCGGGGATCTCAAGGCCCGCATCGCCTCCGAGAAGTCCGCCGCCACGGCCTACCTGCTGGACACCGACGGCAAGGTGGGCAAGGCCTACGGGGCGCAAACCACCCCGCACATGTTCGTCATCGACCCCAAGGGCAAGGTCGTGTACGCCGGAGCCATCGACGACCGCCCCACCACCAAGCTCGAGGACGTCGAAGGCGCGACCAACTACGCGTCCGCGGCGCTGAACGCCGCGATGGCGGGCAAGCGCGTCGTTCCCGCCGCCACGAAGGCCTACGGCTGCGCGGTGAAGTACTGATCCTTCGGAATCGAAGCTTCGCCGCGACGCGCCTCACCCCGGCCTGCCAAGGCAGGCCACCCCTCTCCATCCAACGCGACGCGAGGATGGAGAGGGGAGCCGCCATCCTTCGTTTGGAATTCGAGGGGACGCATGGCTAGGCAACCCCCTCTCCCCGAGGGATGCCCAAGTTCATGGAAATCATTCGGGGAGAGGGGTCGGGGGTGAGGCACTTCGTCGGCAGCGTAATCCCAAACCGTCCGAAGAAAAGCTACCGAAGAATCCCGAATTAGTTTTCTCCCATGTCCCCCCGCCCCCGCATCCTGCGCCACCAAGGACACGACCATGGCGGCGCATCGCCCCACGAATCAGGATCGTCCCGCCGCCTCCTCGCCTGCTTCGTCCTGACCGCGGGATTCATGGTCGTCGAGGCGGTCGCGGGGCTATGGACGAACTCCCTCGCGCTCCTCTCCGACGCCTTCCACATGCTCTCCGACGCCGGCGCGCTGGGGCTCGCGGCCTTCGCGGCGCACGTGAGCCTGCGCCGCCCCACGCCGGAGAAAACCTACGGCTACAAGCGCATCGAGGTGCTGGCCGCCTTCGCCAACGCCACCTTGCTCGCCGTGTTCGGCATCGGCATCGCCGTCAAGGCCGTCGATCGGCTCGCGGCTCCCGCTCCCGTCGACGCCAAGCCCATGCTCGTCGTGGCGGTGCTCGGGCTGGCCCTGAACATCGCCATCTTCCTCTGGCTCCGCCTTGCCGGCGACCGCCGGAACCTGAACGAGGAAGGCGCGCTTTGGCACGTCCTCGGCGACGCGGTGGGTTCCGTCGCCGCGATCTCGGCGGGAGCCGTGATGCTGGGGACGGGATGGATGCGGGCCGATCCGCTGGCGGGGCTCTTCACGGCCTGCGTCCTGCTCTTCGGCGCGCAGCGGGTGCTGCGCAAGAGCGCGCACATCCTGGTCGAGGGCGCGCCCGAGGGTACGGATGCCGGAGCCGTGCGCTCGGCGATGGAGGCCGTTCCCGGGGTGCGGACGGTGCACGACCTGCACGCATGGACGCTCACGGGCCGCGACCTGTACCTGAGCGCGCATGTGGAGCCCGAAACGGGCGCCGACGCCGCCGGCCTCACCGCGTCTCTCCGCCGCGAGCTGGAAACCCGCTTCGGCGCGAGGCACGTGACCTTGCAGGTCGGCCCTTGCGACCCGGAGTGCGGGGAAGTCTGTCGGTGA
>CBFGVC010000164.1:0-4598 GCA_965652255.1 uncultured Fibrobacteria bacterium
ACAACGCGCGCCTCCCGGGCAAGGTGGAGTTCGTCATCCGCGACGACATCTTCTCGAACGGCTGGGCCAACTCGCTGCAGAACACCATGACGGTGTGGGCGACCGACTGGGACTTTCCCATCCGCAGCACGCACAACTGGCTGCGGGACGTGATCGCCCACGAGTTCGCGCACCTCGTCTCGATCCAGTCGGGATCGAAGCTGCCGGCCTTCATCCAAGGCCTCGTGGTGGGCTACGAGGGCTATTACAACGCGCCGGTGCGCGGCAGCCTCGCGACCATTTATCCCTTCATCAACCAGCCGGCCTGGCTGGCCGAGGGCGCGGCGCAATACGAGTCGGAGCGCGCCGGGTTCGACGCGTGGGACTCGCACCGCGACATGCTGCTGCGGGTGGCGGCGCTGGAGGACAAGCTCCTGCCCATCGAGCGCATGGACGTGTTCGCGGGCAACGGGCTGGAGTACGAGCTGGGGCCCTACACGCAGGGCTTCTCGCTGGCCCGCTTCATCGCCGCGCGCTACGGCGACGACGCGCTCATCAAGCTGTGGGCCGAGAACGCCCGCATGCACCGGCAGACGCTCTCGGGGTCGATGCGGCGCGTGTTGGGCAAGACGGATCGGGAGGTTTACGGCGAGTGGCGCGGCGACCTCCTCGCGCGCTACGATGAGCAGGCCCGCGCGATCGGCGCGCGGGTCGAGGGGCAAAAGCTCACCTCGGTCGGCTTCTACAACTACTACCCGCGCTGGAACGCCGCGGGCGACGGGATCTTCTTCGTGAGCAACGGCGAGCGCGACGACTTCCGGGCGGGAATCCGCCTCCTCAAGCTGGAGGACACGGCCAAGGCCGAGAAGGAGCGCCTCGTCGCCATTCCCGGCGCGCGCGGCCACTTCGACGTGGCGCTGGATGACAGCACCTTCCTGTTCTCCTCGGCGAAGGACACCGACAAGGACGGCATGCGCACGCTCGACGTGTACCAGGCGAACCTCCGCCGCAAGGGCGGGTTCCTCGAGCGAAAGGACCCCACCGAAAAGCGCTTCACGCGCGACTTCAACGCCGCGCACGCGAGCTACAGCAAGGATGGAACGCGGATCGCCTTCGTGCGCGGCGGGGCCTCCAATTTCAGGCTCTACGTTGCGCCCGTGCCCGAGGGAGACTCGCTGGCGGCGGACGATCCCGTGGCCATCTTTCCTCCCGAGGAAATGCTCGAGGGCCGCTTCGGCTTCAACATCTACACGCCGCGCTTCTCGCCCGACGGCTCGCGTCTCCTCTTCTCGTACTTCGACGGAAAGACCCGCAATGTCGGGCTCATCGACGCAGACGGCGGGAACTTCCGACCCATCCTCTCGGGCGCGCACGACGAGCGCGATCCCGAGTGGGCGCCCGACGGAAAGTCCTTCTACTATGTCTCCGACGAGACCGGCATCTACAACGTCCGCCGCCGCGACCTTGGGAGCGGCGAGGACGTCGCCGTGACGAACGTGCTGGGCGGTGCCTTCGTTCCCGCGCTCTCGCCCGACGGGAGCAAGCTGGCCTATGCGAACTACGACAGGCACGGGTTTTCGCTGTATATGCTGGATCTCGGCGATTCCAGCGCGACCGGGGGCGCTTCGGCGGCGAAGATCGCCGGGAGCGCTTCTCCCGCGAAGGATACCCCCTCCCTCTCGCAGGCCCTGGAATCCCGGAACGCGCGGCCCGCGCCGCCGGACATCGAAGCCTTCGACCTCGGCGGCATCGACGCGCCCTACCTGCCGGTGCCCACGCGCGGCATCCTCACGCCCATCATCTACGGGCAGGAAGCCATCGCATCCACGCGCGAGAAGGGCGTCGTTCCCGAGGACGGCGTGACCAAGTGGCTGGCCGGCGCATCGGGTTATATCACCGACCCCGTCCTCAAGAACGAGCTGAGCGGGGCGTTGCTCGCCGAGGTGGGCAAGGGTTTCGACTACTTCGGCAAGCATAGCGCATGGGTCTCGCCCGACAAGGAGTCGCAGCTTTTCCTGTCGCTCTCGAACCACGCCACGCCGGTGACGCTGGGCCTGTCCTTCTACCGCGGCAACATCGCCAGCTACGACACGATCACGAACCGGGACGTATTGATTCCGGGGGTAGGCGTCGAGGATGTCGTAGAGCGGCAGGATTACGCGATCACGTTCAGGGGGGTGGAAGCCTCCGCGGCCTATGACCTGTTCGACGCCTCCGCGGTCGGCGAGGCCGAGAAGACGAGCTACGCGCGCATGGCCGCGGGCTATAGCTGGAACGACTTCAACTTCTACGACCTGGGCGGCGGGCAGGGGTTCGCCTTCACCTACTTCAACCGGCTTTACCTGTCGACCTTGGTCAACCTGTACGGGTCGAGCTACAACGACAAGGGCCTGGTGGCGCCATCGGGCTTCGCGGCCTATGCGGGCCACACGTTCAGCCGGAACGAGCTGTTCAGCTGCGACAGCAGCTACACCAGCGCGTGCTTCGAGTTCAAAAACGGTGTTCCTTCGCCAAGATACCGCACCTACGACCTGCATGACCTCGATTTCGGCGCCACCTACGGCGCCCCGGTGCCCTGGTCGAAGAACAGCGCGCTGGTCCTTTCGGTCTTCGCCTCCAGCGTTCTGGGGCTCCCGGAGAACCCCGCCGATTCCACCGCCGACTTCTTCGAACGCGGCCTGTTCATCCGCGGCTATCCCTACCTGCGCGACATCGAGAACCTGGCGCTCAGCGGCACGAATACGATCACCTTGAGCGCCGACCTCAACCAGCCCCTCCTTCCCGACATCTACCGCCGCTGGTGGATCTTCTTCGTCGAAGACCTCTATGCCAACGTCTTTTGGGAGGCCGGCCGCGCGTGGAACGGGTCGCCGCTTTCGGCGGACCTTCTCTCGGCTGACGCCTGGACGCCGGGCAAGCGGGACGATGGCTGGTTCCAGGGCGTGGGCGCTGGCCTCAAGCTCAACGCGCGCATCTACCACAACTATCCGTTCCTCGTGTACGTCGAGGGCGCGCGCGCCCTTTCGGGAATTCCCGACGGCGAGGGCGGCTTCCGCGCACTCGACGACGTACGACTTTTCGGCTTCGAGCTTCCCGTCACCCAGGTGCGCTTCGGCGTCACCTTCGGCCTCTACAACGGACTCCTGGGCCGGCGCGACGGGCGTCATCCCCTGAACCCGAGGTCGCCCTTTGTCCAAACCCCGTAAGCCTTCGGCGGAGCCCGCGGGCGCGCGCAAGCGGACCGCATCCTACGCCTATGTCAACGGGCGCGTCCTGCCCGCGGAGAAGGCCTCCGTCTCGGTGTTCGACCGCGGGCTGGTGCTCGGGGACGGACTCTTCGAGACCTTGCGCGCGAAGGACGGAAAACCGGAGTTCCTGTCGCTGCACTATCGCCGCCTCGCCCGTTCGGCGAAGCGCCTGCGCATCGCCGTGCCCGTTACGGAAGCGCGCCTGCGCACCCTGATCGGGGAGCTTTGCCGCAAGAGCCGCATGAACGACGCCGCGGTGCGCATCACCCTCACGCGCGGCCGCTATGCGGGCGGCCTGGCCATCGATCCTTCGATCCCGCCGTCGCTCATCGTCGTGGTGATGCCGGTCTCGCCGCTTCCGGCCGGGATGATGCAACGCGGCGTGAAGGTCGCGATCTCGTCGATCAACAAGGCGGCCGCCTCGGGGCTCGACCCGCGCGTGAAGTCGATCAACTACCTGGCCAACATCTTCGCCAAGGCGGAAGGGGACGCGCGCGGGTGCTACGAGGCGATCCTTTTGGGGCCGCGAGGCGAGATCGCCGAGCTTTCGACGTCGAGTTTCTTCGGGGTGATCGACGGGGCCGTGGTCACGCCGCCCATCGCCACGGGCATTTTGCCGGGCATCACGCGCCAGGTGCTTTTGCGGGAGATGCGGAAGAAGAGAATCCCCTGCCGCGAGACGGACGTGTTCCCTTCCGACGTTCGCCGCATGAGCGAGGCCTTCCTGTGCTCCTCCGTCCGGGGGCCGGTTCCCATCACCCGGATCGAGGGGCGGAAGGTGGGGAGAGGCGTTCCGGGGCCGATGTTCGCGCGACTGCTGGAACTCTACACGAAGGCATGCGAAAAGGAAGTTACGAATTACGAGTTACGAGTTACGAGTTACGAGTTACGAATTGAACGACTGTTCCGGCTAAGAACGCTTCTTCATGGCGACCTGAATTGAGCCGATGATTCGCAAGATCTCATCAACGTCCCGAATCAGGCCATCGGACTGCTCTTCAGAAAAGTACCCCGAGGCTTTGAGAAGTCGTACCCAGTACAAGGTCTCGCGTGCCTCCTTGTATGCGATTGTCATCCTAGCATAGAAGTCCGCGCGTGATTGCCCGCCGGATGCCTCCTCGACATTCGCACCGATGGATGTGGCGCTACGAATAAACTGCTTTGACAGAATGTATTCCGACTTTTCCTGCATCAGCAGCTTCCCGGCATCTACCGCTTTAAGTGCAAATGCGAAACATTTTCTGGCGATGATACTTTCACTCTTCATCCGACGCCCTTTGATTTTAGCGCGAGAATGCGCACAGAGCAATCCAGACGCAAATATCACGCCAGCATCGACAACCAGAATAACTTCATTCGTAACTCGTAATT
>CBFGVC010000165.1:0-4583 GCA_965652255.1 uncultured Fibrobacteria bacterium
GACCAAGGCGCGCGCCTGAGCGTGCCGTCGTCCTGCAGGGCGGAACGATCCTCGGAGAGGAAGTTCACCAGCTCCCCGGCCTCGTTGAAAAGGAGCATTGCCGACACCGCATAAGGCCCGTTCGCGAAGGAAACCTCGGCGCTCGACGAATCGACGGCGCGCCACGAAAAGCGCGGGTCGCCCAGCATTCCGGGCGCGAACACGCACATGTCGTTCAGGAGCGTCACCGTCTCCGCGCGCGTCAGCTCCTCTCCCTCGATGTCCACGGGCGTGAACAGCCCGGCAACGCGCACCGTCATGGTCGCCTCGCGATCCGAATACGCATGCAGCACGCGGAAGGGAACCATGAATCGGCTCGCCTTCATGAAAAAGAAGCGGGAGGGGTTTTCTCCGAGGAAGTTGTACTGTTCGGAGGAGGCGGGCAACGGGATCCCGCCGCGCTTGCGTCGCATCTCCGCGTCGAAGACGATGCGCAGGTTGCGCGGTACGGGCCGGCCGAGCGACCCGGTGTAGGCGACGTATCGGCGCACGGGCTCCGGCAGGTGGGCGATGTCCGCCTCGCCCAGGATTCGCTCCGGCACGGAATCGCGCGCGGCGAATTCCCGGGCGACCTTCGCCTCGAAGGCCTCCTCGACCGAGGCGCAGCCGGCGAGCCCGGCCGCGGCAAGGACGGCCAAGGCTGCGAGGGCCGGCTTCCCGAGGTGATGGATGATCGGGGAAGACATTCGCATGCGAGCCTCCGGAGACGAGGCAAAAGCTAGTTCCGGCGCCTCACGCCGCCGGATCTTCCACCCGGAACCTTTCTCTCTTCGCCGCAGCCAGCAAATCCTTGTCGCAACTCACGAATCGATCGATCTCGCCGCGGCGCAAGATCGCCGCGCCCAATTGAATGGAATCCAGGGCGCGAAGATTGTGATCGAACGTCGCGCGCACGGAAGCGTCCTCGAGTTCCGGATCGAAAGGGACGCGATCGAAGTACTGCGAGTCGATTTCGACGTCCCCCAGCAACTCCTGCGCTTCTTTCTGCGTGTAGGCGCCGGCATGCCGCATCCGTGAAAGCGAGGAGGCGCATTCCATTTTCGTGGTGGGCGCCACGACCACCTTTTCGGCGGCCTCCAGGAGAGCGGCGACACGATCCGAGCCTTTCTCGTCCACGTAATTCTTGATCAGCGCCGAGGTATCGAAAAAGCAATTCACCGCTTGGCCCTTTCTTCCAGGATGTAGTCCGTGCTGGTCTTCGTTCCCTTGGGAGCAATCCTTCTGTGCGGCCGCTTCCAGCCTTGAAATGTCGTTTCCTTAAAGGGCGTCACTTGCGCGATCGGCCTGCCGCGGCGCACGATCACGTACGAGTTGCCCTGTTCCACCGCATCCAGGAACTCCTTCGACCTGTTGCGGAACTCGGTGAATTGCAGGAACTCCATGAACACCCCCTGACAGAATAATGTCATTTATCTGTCATAATCTAGTTCATGCGCTCCGTTTCGACTAACGCATGCCCCCGAAAACGCTATTTTACGGGAGAATGCCCCCCGATATCCTCGCCAAAATCCTGGCCAAAAAGGCCGAGCGTCTCGAAGAGGCCAAACGCCGCCTCTCCCCGCGCGATGCGGAAAGCCGCGCCCGCGCCCTCCCCTCTCCCGCGTTCGATCTCCTCCGAACCCTGAAGGCCCCCGCGCCGCGCGGCATCCACGTCATCGCCGAGGTCAAGAAGGCCTCGCCCTCGAAGGGAATCATCCGCAAGGACTTCCATCCGCTCAACATCGCGCAGGCCTACGCCCGCGGCGGCGCCTCCGCGCTCTCGGTGCTCACCGAGCAGGACTTCTTCATGGGGTCGGACGATTATCTGATGGAAATTTCGGGGAAGGTTTCCCTGCCCGCGCTTCGCAAGGACTTTCTCACCGAGGCCTACCAGGTCTTCGAGGCGAAGCTCCTCGGCGCCAGCGCCTACCTGCTGATCGCGGCCTGCCTCGAGGAGGCGAAGCTGCGCGACCTGATCGCGCTCGGGCGCGATCTCGGCCTCACCCCGCTCACCGAGGTGCACGACGAGGCCGAGACCGAGGCCGCGCTGCGCGCGGGCGCGCCGCTCATCGGCGTCAACAACCGGAACCTGCGCACCTTCGAGGTCTCCCTCGACACCACCTTCCGCCTGCGGAAAATGGTGCCGCGCGAGATTCCCTTCGTCTCCGAATCGGGAATCTTCGTGCACCGCGACGTGGAGCTGCTGGCCGCGGAGGGCGTGAGCGCCGTGCTCGTCGGCGAGAGCCTGATGCGCGCCGACTTCCCCGAGGAAAAACTGCGCGAGTTGCTGGGCGGATGAAAATCCTCTTCGTCTGCATGGGCAACATCTGCCGCTCGCCGCTGGCGGAGGGCCTCTTTCTCCACCTCGCGAAGGAGCGCGGCATCCTCGACCGCTTCGAGGTCGACTCGGCGGGCACGGGAGACTGGCACGTGGGCCATTTCGCCGACCCGCGTTCGCAGGCGGTGGCGAACAAGAACGGCATCAAGCTGCTCTGCCGCGCGCGGCAGGTGGAAACGCCCGACGACTTCGAGAACTTCGACCTGATCATCGGGATGGACCGGGCCAACCGCCGCGACCTGCTCGAGCTGTCGCCGGAGGAGCATCGCGCCAAGGTCCGCCTCATGCGCGAATGGGATCCCGAGGCCGACGAGGAACATCCCGAGGTGCCGGATCCCTACTATGGCGGCCCGCAGGGCTTCGAGCTCATGTACGAGATGCTGCACCGGTCGTGCGAGAAGCTGCTGGATGAGCTGGAACGCGACCTCGGCAAGGGCGAATAAATAGCCCCCGCCTGCATGGATCTCCCCCAATCAGCCGCACCGACCCCTTGCCTTCATCGCTACCCGACTCATGGCTTGAAGGTCGCCTGCGCGGCTGGAACATTCCCGGGCCGTATCGCATCCTGACTCGCGTTGCCGGAGGGTCGATCAACCGGGCCCTCGCGGTGGAGACCGGCGCGGGGAAAATCTTCCTGAAGCTCAACGACCGCGCGCCGGAAGGTTTCTTCGCGGCCGAGCGCGAGGGTCTCGAGGCCCTTGCCGCCGCCGACAGCGGGTTGGTCGTCCCCCGCGTCCTCGGCGTCCACGACGCGCCCGGAGGCCTCTCCGCCCTTGGGCTGGAATGGCTCGAGCCGGCGCCCTCGGCGGACAAGGCGGCGTGGGAAAGCTTCGGCCGCGGCCTCGCGCGGCTGCATCGCTTCACGGCGAAGCGTTTCGGCTTCGCCCGCGACAACTTCCTCGGGACCACCCCGCAGCCGAACGGATGGATGGAGGATTGGGGGGCGTTCTTCGCCGAACGGCGGATCGGCCATCTCCTTCGCTTGCTGGAGCGTTCGGGAAGCCTGGCGCAATCCTCCCTTCGCGTGCACCGCGCGCTGCAGGAGCGGCTTCCCGCACTTTTGTCCCACCATCCTCCCCCCTCCCTGCTGCACGGCGACTTGTGGGCCGGAAATTTTCTCCCCTCCGCGCGAGGCCCCGCCCTCGTCGATCCGGCGGCGCACCACGGCGACCGCGAATGCGACCTCGCGATGATGCGGCTGTTCGGAGGTTTCCCCGAAACCGCCTTCGAAGCCTATCGTGAAGCCTGGCCGCTCGCGGAGGGATGGAAGGAGCGCCTTCCGGTTTACCGGCTCTACCACCTCCTGAACCACCAGCTGTTGTTCGGCGAACCCTACGGCGCGCGGGCATTGTCCGAGGCCCGCGCGCTCAACCGTTGACGGCTCGCGCGCCTCGTTTGTAAGCGATGCGTAAACAGCCTGTAAGCGAATGTCATAACCGGCACGCTACCGCCTCGTTTTCCGCGGCAGGCTCCTCCGGGCGCGGCGCGCGCATGGCTCGGAAACGCGCAAGCCCCCTATATTCCTTTCGAGGCGCGGCCATCACGGCCGTCCCGCATTTCGGCCCACGCCGGGAAGGAGAACCCATGAAAACGATGACCCGATTCGCCACCTTCCTCATTCTCGCGGCGCTCGCCGCGTCGCCGGCCATGGCCGACGAGCAGGACGCGCTGCGGGCGCGCGTCAAGACCGCGCTCAACGAAATGGTCCAGGAAGTGAAGGCGGCCGAAACCCCGGCGGAAAAGCGCGCCATCCTGGACGAGTTCCTGGGCAAGGTCGAGGGCCGCGCGGAGTGGGCCGGAAAACTTCCCTTCGTGGGAGAGGAGAACCGCATCATGCTCGCGAAGCTTCACGAGAAGTTCTCCGCGCATCGCGCCGAGTTGAACGGCGCGGGCGACAGCGCGCCGGTCGGCGATGCCGACCTCGACGCCTTCGCTTCCTTCGTGCAGCACGATCTCGAGCAGGCCGAGGTGGCGTGGGGAAGCGGCGGGATTTACCTGAGTTTCGGCGCCATCATCATCATCCTGCTGATCCTCATCCTCATCACGTGACGCCGGCGACGCCTTGCGAATCCTGACGCGCATCCCGGCGCTGGCATGGGCCGCGGCAGTCCTGCTGCTCGCGGCCTGCGCACCCTCGCGGCCTCCGCCGCGCGAGGACGGCCCCCCGCCCCCGGATTCCGATCCCGCGCCCTTGCGCGCGATCTACCTCGTCCACGGCGACGGCGAT
>CBFGVC010000166.1:0-4570 GCA_965652255.1 uncultured Fibrobacteria bacterium
CCGTCGCGGTCGACGACGTAGACGTCGTTCAGCGTCTCCTTGTCCTCGCCGTTGTACCGGATGTATTCGAGCGAACGCGCCACCGTCCACTCCCGGCGGACGGCGAGGAAGTCGGGCGTCATGAGGCGGCCGACGCTGTGCTCGGGAAACTCCAGGAGCTTTTGCGCCTCGGCCCGCTCGCGGGGACGCAGGAAGCTGAGCAGCCGCTTGGTTTGCTGGAGCGGCAGCGACTCCAGGAGCGCCGTGCGATCGTCGGCATCCATTTCGTTGACGATGCCGGCCACGCGCGAGGAGGACAGTTCCTCAAGCGTCTCGCGCTGCATCCCGAGGTCAAGCTGCTGGAACACCTCGGCCGCCTCGGCCGCGGGAAGCTTGCCCAGGAAGGTCGCCCGCGCCGCGGAGGGCAGGGCATCGACGAGCTCGGCCAGGTCCTCGATGGTAAGCTGCTCGCGCAAAACGTCGAGAGCCTCGGATTCCCCGGTCTCGATGGCCTGCACGAACTCAGGGTACAGGAGCTGGGTTTTCATCCGCTGGAGGGCCATGCGGGGAAAGATAGGACCGGGTGCAAGGGACGGGGATTCTTCGCGGCCTTCCAGGATATTCGGGATCCCGCCGGGGGCGATCCTTCGCGGATTGGGAAGGCCGGGAACCGTGGAGAGTGCGACAGTACGGTAGTACCGCGAGAAGAATCACGGCATCACAACATCACAGCATCAGGACAGCAGAAAAAGAGGGGCCCGGGCACCATCGGAAACCTGACGCCCTGTTGCCGTGATGTTGTGATGCCGTACCCCTACCCCACTGCGCTGGCGCAATGCGCGCAGCGCCTGGCCGCCACCGGAATGACGGAGAGGCACTCGGGGCACTCCCGGGTGGGAGCCGGCGCAGGAGCGGCCGGAGCCGGGGGCACCGCCCCCTTGAGGCGGTTGATCCACCGAATGAGGAGGAACAGCGCGATGGCGACCAAGGTGAAATCGAGGATGTTGTTCAGGAACAAACCGTAGTTGAGCGTGGGAGCCGCGGCCTCGCGGGCGACGGCCAGGCTGGGGTACGACTCCCCGTCGAGGCTCACGAACAGGTTCGAGAAGTTCATCCGTCCCAGCAGGAGCCCCAGCGGCGGCGTCATGATGTCGCTCACGAAGGAGGTGACGACCTTTCCGAAGGCCGCTCCGATGATGATGCCCACGCCCATGTCGACGACATTGCCTCGAAGCGCGAATTCCTTGAATTCCTTGAGCATGTTGACCTCCGGGGATGATGAGGGGTGGCGGGTGGGTAGTGGGTAGTGGCAGGTGGCGGGTGGTCGTGCAAAGGCGGCGTCGGATCACTGCCCGCCACTTGCCACTAGCCCCTCGAACTGGCTCCTAGATGCTCAGGAACGAAATCCCCACCGCCACGCTTTGCCTCACCTGGCGCCGCGTTGAAAGATCCTTGTCGTAGAGCACGTCGAGCGCCGCGTTGGCGGACACGAAGGAGTTGACCTTGGCGCTCACCTGGTTCTCCCAGCGCACGTCCACGGCATCGGCGCCCTTGAAGTTGGTGAAGATGTCGAGCGTGCTGCTCAGGAGGATGTTCTCCATGATGCCCCGGCGGACCTCCGCCGTGAAACTCGCGCCGGGCTCCACCCGGAACGTCTCCACTCCTTCCGTGTCCGGATCGTCGGCGTAGCCGTACCGGGCCGCGCTGAAGGTTTGCTTGAGCGTTCCGCCCACGCGGACCTTGTAGGCCTCCTGCCAGGATTTGGCCAAGCCCACGGTTTGGGTGAGATAGGCCGGATCGAAAATTCCCGAAACGCGCGCGCTCGTGTCCGCTTCGTCGTCGTATTCGAATCCCGGGGCGAATTGCGACTGAAAGCGCGCCGACGCGAAGGGGTTCACCCACTCGCTGACCTTGTAGGTGTACATCGTCTCGAGGCTGATCTCGTCTGCGGCCTTGCGGGTGCCCAGGCCGTCGAGGCGGCTTTGCCCGAACACGGCCTTCCCCTTGCTTTCCCAGTCCCAATCCGCCTCGGTCCGCAAGGCGACTCCCTCGAGGCGGGTTTCCCATGTCAGCGCGTTGGTGCCGCCTTTCGCCCAGTTGTCGAAGTACGCCTGGCTCAGGTTGAGGTTACCCGCGGCGGAATTCTTCCACCCGTAAACGGGCAAGGTGTCCTGGGCGAAGGATGCCAAGAGCGAAATGGGGACAAGGGACGAGATCCGTGCAAGCAGGCGGGACATGCGGCTCCTTTGAAAAGGGTCCTTCCGAAAATAACACGAGCCGGGAATTCCGGGGGGCGGAAAAAGCGCATCCAGCGCTCCTGAACGGTCGCCGGTCCCGAATCCTTCGACCCGCTTTACCCCTCCTCGCTTTCGCGCAACCTGGCCAAAACCGACAAGTCCTCCAGCGTGGTCATGTCCCCCTTCGACTCGACGCCGTTGGCGACATCCCTCAAGAGACGGCGCATGATCTTGCCGGAGCGAGTCTTCGGCAGCGCGTCGGTGAAGTGAACCTGATCGGGAGCGGCGATGGCGCCGATGGTCTCGCGCACGTGCTTCTTGAGCGCGTCGGCGAGGGCGGAATCCTTCGCGTGACCTGCGGCCAGCGTCACGAAGGCCGCCACGCCCTCGCCCTTGATCTCATGGCTGAAACCCACGACCGCGGCCTCGACGACCGTAGCGTGCGACACCAGCGCGCTTTCGACCTCCATGGTCGAAAGGCGATGCCCCGAGACGTTGAGCACGTCGTCGATGCGTCCCAGGATCCAGAAATACCCGTCGTTGTCCCGAACGGCCCCGTCGCCCGCGAGGTAATACCCCTGCTTTTCGAACCGCTTCCAGTACACGTCCTTGAAGCGCTCGGGGTCGCCCCACAGGGTCCGCAGCATCGAGGGCCACGGCTTGCGGATCACCAGGAAGCCGCCTTGCCCGTTGGGCAACTCGTTCCCGTCGGCGTCCACCACGGCCGCGTCGATGCCGAGGAACGGAAAGGTCGCCGAGCCCGGCTTGGTCGGCGTCGCGCCCGGCAACGGGGTGATGGCGACGCTTCCGGTCTCGGTCTGCCACCACGTGTCGACGATGGGGCAGCGCTCGCCCCCGATCACGCGATGATACCACATCCAGGCTTCCGGATTGATGGGCTCGCCCACCGAGCCGAGCAGGCGCAGCGAGGAAAGGTCGTGCTTGCGGACGGCCTCGTCGCCCCACTTCATGAACGCCCGGATGGCCGTGGGAGCGGTGTAGAACACGCTGACCTTGTACCGCTCCGCGATCTCCCAAAAACGGTCCACGTCGGGATGGTTGGGGGCGCCCTCGTACATCACCACGGTCGCGCCGTTGGCCAAAGGACCGTAGGTCACGTAGCTATGCCCCGTCACCCAGCCGATGTCGGCCGTGCACCAGTACACGTCGTCCTCGCGCAGATCGAAGACGTACCGCGTGGTGAGAGCCGCCCCCAGCAGGTATCCCGCGGTGGTGTGCAGGATGCCCTTGGGCTTACCGGTGCTTCCGGAGGTGTACAACACGAAGAGGGGGTTCTCCGCAGGCAATTCGGCTGCCGGGCAGTCTTCGGCGACCCCGGAGACCACGTCGCTCCACCACGCGTCACGGCCCGGGGTCATGTCCACGGGTTGCGCCGTCCGCTTCAGCACGATGCAGCTCTTGACCGAGGGTGTTTGCTTCAGCGCCTCGTCCACCGTATGCTTGAGGGGCACGACCTGGCCGCGTCGCCAGCCCCCGTCGGCCGTGACCACCGCCACCGAGGACGCGTCGTTGATGCGGTCCACCAGCGCCGGGGCGCTGAAGCCCCCGAAGATGATGGAGTGCGGCGCGCCGATGCGCGCGCAGGCCAGCATGGCGACCACCAGCTCGGGGACCAGCGGCATGTAAATGGCCACCGAGTCGCCCGCCTTCACGCCTCGCGCCGTGAGCGCGTTCGCGAAGCGGCACACCTCGGCGTGGAGTTCCCGATAGGTCAGCGCGCGTCGGTCGCCCGGCTCCCCTTCCCAAAGGATCGCGGTCTTGTCGCCGCGTTCGGCCAGGTGGCGGTCGAGGCAGTTGAAGGAAGCATTGAGGGTTCCGCCCTCGAACCACTTCGCGAACGGCGGATTGCTCCAGTCGAGGACCCGGTCCCACTTGCGGAACCAGGCGAGCGACTCCGCCTGTTCCGCCCAAAACGCCTCCGGATCCTCGATGGAGCGCTTGTGCAAAGCCTCGTACTCCGCGAACGACCCGATGGCCGCCCGCCGCGAAAATTCCTCCGGGGGAGGAAAGACGCGATTCTCATTGAGGACGCTTTCGATGTTCTGGGACATGGGAACCTCGGGGGAAAATCAGAAATCAGAAATAGGAAATCCGAAAGGAAAAAGGGGGCGGAGGCTCGTCCCTCTCATGTTTCTGATTTTTGATTTCCGATTTTGGAGGCTCGTGCGGCGACTCTCGCCGTCGCAACTCACCGGATCGGAGAATTTCCGCCAGCCCTACAAGGACCGGTCCACCATCAGCAAGCACACCTGCCGCAAATGTCCGGCGGCGGGGGTATCGGGCAAGGTCTCCAGAAAGGCAAGGCCCGACCGCACGTGGCCAAGCGCCATCTC
>CBFGVC010000167.1:0-4547 GCA_965652255.1 uncultured Fibrobacteria bacterium
GAGGCGTCGCCGGCGAGCACGCCCGCCTGCACGGCGGCGCCGATGGCCACGACTTCGTCCGGGTTCACGCCCTTGTGGGGCTCCTTGCCGAACAGCTTCTGCACGGCTTCCTGCACGGCGGGAATGCGCGTGGAGCCGCCCACGAGGATGACCTCGTCGATCTGGCTCGCGCTCTTGCCCGCGTCGGCCAAGGCCTTGCGGACGGGCTCGAGGCTGCGCTCCACGAGGTTCGCCGTGATCTGGTCGAACTTGGCACGGCTGAGCGTGAGCTCCAGGTGCTTGGGACCCGAGGCGTCGGCCGTGATGAAGGGCAGGTTGATGCTGGTGGAGGTCGCGCCGGAGAGGTCGATCTTGGCCTTCTCGGCGGCTTCCTTGAGGCGCTGCAGGGCCATCTTGTCCTTGCGGAGGTCGAGGCCGGAATTGTCGCGCTTGAACTCCTCGGCGATCCAGTCGATCACGGCCTGGTCGAAG
This sequence comes from uncultured Fibrobacteria bacterium, assembly GCA_965652255.1. Lineage (GTDB taxonomy): Bacteria > Fibrobacterota > Fibrobacteria > UBA11236 > UBA11236 > UBA11236. The sequence continues at coordinate 472 of CBFGVC010000167.1, forward strand.
TCGTCGCCGCCGAGGTGCGTGTCGCCGTTGGTGGACTTCACCTCGAACACGCCGTCGCCGATCTCGAGGATGGAGATGTCGAAGGTGCCGCCGCCGAGGTCGTACACGGCGATGGTTTCGTTCTTCTTCTTGTCGAGGCCGTAGGCCAGCGCGGCGGCGGTGGGCTCGTTGACGATGCGCAAAACCTCGAGGCCGGCGATCTTGCCGGCGTCCTTGGTGGCTTGGCGCTGCGCGTCGTTGAAGTAGGCGGGCACGGTGACCACGGCCTGCGTGACGGTCTCGCCCAGGTAGTCCTCGGCGATCTTCTTCATGGTCTGAAGGACCATGGCCGAGATCTCGGGCGGGGTGTACTTCTTGCCGTCGATCTCCACGGCGGCGGCCTCATTGGCGCCGCCGGTGACCTTGTACGGCACGCGGGCCTTCTCGGCCTCGATCTCGCCCCCGGTGTGGCCCATGAATCGCTTGATCGAGTAGATGGTCTTTTCGGCGTTGGTGATGGCCTGCCGCTTGGCGACGTGGCCGACGAGCCGCTCGCCGGTCTTGGTGAACGCGACGATGGACGGCGTGGTGCGGTGTCCTTCGGCGTTGGGGATCACCGTGGGCTTGCCGCCTTCCATGACGGCGACGCAGCTGTTGGTGGTCCCGAGGTCGATTCCGATGATCTTGGCCATTGTTGACTCCGTGGTTTGATTACTGGTGCGGGCGTATGAGATTCGCCCTTACTGTCGTTGTTGTCCGTTCCTGTTGGGGCGCAACATGTTGCGCCCTTGCAACCCGTTGTTGTCTTTCCTGCGTCGGTAGTGGGTGGTGGGTGGTGGGGTGGGTTTGCGTTACCCACTACCCACCACCCACTACCCCTCTGCCTTCCCTTGCGACACGATCACTTTCGCGTGCTTCAGGATTTTTCCCTTCAGCTTGTAGCCCTTCGAGATCACCTGGATCACGTGATTCTCCGCGACCGTTTCACTTTGCTGCTGAAGCAGCGCTTCGTGGAGGTTCGGATCGAATTCCGTGCCAACGGGATCGATCTCCTCGAGGCCTTCGGCCTCGAGGATTTCCTTGAAGCGTCCGAAGATCAGCTTCACGCCTTTCTCGAAGTCCTCCGCGCTGCCCTTCCCCTGCGCGTCGAAGGCGCGGCCGAAGTTCTCGAGGACCTCGCAGAGCTTCTCGACCAGCTTCGCGTTGGCCGTGGCCATCAGCTCGAAGCTTTCCTTCGCCGTGCGCCGACGGAAGTTGTCGAACTCGGCGTAGAGGCGAAGGTTCTTGTCCTTCTCGGCGGCGAGCTCCTCGGCGAGCTTCGCCGTGTCGGCGGAGGAACCCTCGCCCGAGGCCGCGCCGTCTGCGGCTTGGGCCAGGATCTCGTCGATGCCCTCGGCTGCGGCGCTCGCGCCCTCCTCGGCCCGGTCCGGGTTTCCCCTCACTCCCCCGTTGTTCTCGTCCAGCTGATCGTCGCGAATTTCGCTCATGCCTTGCTCGTTCCTTCGTCCAGGGGGCGAGCCGTGGCTCGCCCCTACATTCAAACCCGCGGCGGCGTGAGCCGCCGGGCCGCATAGTCCACGACCGGCACCAGCCGGGCGTAGGGGATGCGCTTGGGGCCGATCACGCCGACCATGCCCTTCGCTCCCCCCTCATTCAAACTAAAGGCCGCGGTCACCACCGACAACGAGCGGAACAGGAGACCATCCGGCCCCCTCTCCTCCCCGATGGTTACATGCACCCCTTCATCGTTTTCCCTTTGACGCAAGAAGTGAACCAAGGTCACCTTGGAGTCCAAAAGCGCCAAAATCGACTCGATTTCGCCGATTTTTCCAAAATCTCCGTGCCCGACGAGGTTCCGGGCCCCCGAAAGGAATACCTCCTCCCCCGTTTTTTCCTGGGATAGCTTCAAAATGGAACGGCCCAACAGGTTAAAGGCGTCCTTTTCGTCAGCCGGAGCGGGAACGGCATCCACCCCCTTAAGATAGTCGTTCAAAAATGAAACGGGACGCCCCTGCATTTCATCATTGAGGCGCTTCAAGACGGCTTCCAGCCGGAAAATCGAGATGTCCTGGGTATCCACGAGCAAGGAGCGGACCGCGGTTTCGGATCCGGCGGCGCCGGCGGTCGAGTCGGCGAATACCAGCGCGACCTTGTGCTCCTCGATTGGCACGATGGAGGCCTTGCGGAAAACCGGCCGGTTCTCGGGCGGGGGAACGACGATGCCGAGGAGGCGGGTCTGGTCGGCGAGGGCCTTGGCGGCGCCGGCCATGCGGGCTTCGGCGGAAGCGTTCGAAACGGGGATGGGGGGGACGTTGCCGGCCACCGGGCGTTCGGGCCGCGCGGGCGAGGGAATGGCGACGTCGATCGCGCGGCGGTCGTCGTCGGCCAAGGGTTCGGGATGCATGAGCTCGCCCACGTAGGTGCGATAGCCGCGGTCGGTGGGAAGCCTGCCCGAAGAGGCGTGCGGCTGCGCGACGAAGCCGCGCTCCTCGAGGTCGGCGAGGGTGTTGCGGATGGTGGCGCTGCTCGCGCGCAGGACCGAGCTTTGGCTGAGCAGGCTCGACGACACCGGCTCGGCGCGCACGATGTAGTGGTCGACGAGCGCGGTGAGGACCTGTTTCTGTCGGGGGTTGAGGGAATCTTCGGGAGTCATGGGGCTTTGGGGAATCCTCCCCCCCGGCCCCCCTCCACCCGTTCGCTACGCGAAGGTGGAGGGGGGTGAGGGGGAGGACTCTTGGAAGAAGTGATGGCTTGAAGAATCCGGGTCACAAGAATCTCCGGATTCCGCTCCAGTTCTTCGGCGCTGACGCGAACGAATTTCAGGCCATGACCTTCAAGTATCCATTGCCTGAAGGCATCATATCGCTTCTGTGTTTCATGAATGCTTCCATCGATTTCGACTGCCAACTTATGCTCATGGCAATAAAAGTCGAGAATGAATCCACGAACTACGAATTGTCGCCTGAACTTGAGATTAAGAATCCCATGGCGACGCAGGATGTGCCACGCGATCTTTTCCGTGTACGTTTCACGCCGCCGCAACGCGCGCGCCATCAGCGTCTTCTTCCACTTTGGCATCGCTAAAACACGTCGACCTTCCCCCCTCCGGCGAAGCAGGAGGGGGGCCAGGGGGGAGGATTCTTGCGCGCGAAAGCGCGCACATTCTTCGACCACAAAAAAATCGCTTCGACTGGCATGAGGAAAGGATAGCCCGGCAGCAGCGAGCCGGCCGGGGCGAACCGTGACCGCGGTCACGGAGGAGGGGAAGTTTTTACAGCGGCCTTGCATTCGACACGTCGTAGATGGTGAACTCGCGGTCGATCAGCCCGCAATCGACGGCGGCGCTGCGCCAGGGATCGATGTGCGGCGCCTTGAGGTGCCGCTCGAGCGAAGCGTGGTCGGGCCAGAGCTCGGAGAAGCGGATGAGGCCGGGGTCGATCGCGTCGACGGCGGCATCGTAGGCGATGCATCCGTCATGCGCGCGCGTGGCCTCGACGAGCAGCCTGAGGTGCGGGAGCACCTCGGGGATGCGCTCGGGGGGGAAGCGGAAGGTGCCGAGGACGGCGACGGTGGCTGCACTTGAATTCATACGTCTCCTCAAACAAAAAATCCCCCGACCCGTTTCCGGACCGAGGGATTAGGAGTCTCCGGTTGGCCATGATGAAGGGCGAATGGGATTCGCCCTTACCAGGATTGGCTTGCGCCAATCCTTACATCATGTCCATCCCGCCCATGCCACCCATGCCGCCCATTCCGGGCGCGCCGCCGGCGGCGGGCTTCTCTTCCTTCTTCTCGGCCACCAGGCAATCGGTCGTGAGCAAAAGGCCCGCGATCGAAGCCGCGTTCTGCAGCGCCGTGACCGTCACCTTCGCAGGATCGATCACGCCGGAGGCGATCAGGTTCTCGTACTTGCCCGAGCGCGCGTTGAACCCGAAGTCGTCCTTCCCTTCCTTCACCTTGTTCGCCACCACCGACGGCTCCTCGCCGGCGTTGAAGGCGATCTGGCGCAGGGGCTCCTCGATGGCGCGGCGCACGATGGACACGCCCACGGCCTGGTCGCCCTCGAGCTTCAGCCCGTCGAGCGCCTTCGCCGCGCG
>CBFGVC010000168.1:0-4545 GCA_965652255.1 uncultured Fibrobacteria bacterium
GCGGCTACTTCGGGCATCCGGCGCGTGAACGCGGATTCGGTCGTGAACGACGTGCCTCCGAATTCCCTGTTCGATCATTACGCCGCCTACGGTTACTGGGATCCGGAGCGCTACGTGAATGTCTGGACGATGCCCTTGCCCGAATCCACCCTCGACATCGTGCTGGGGATGGCCACCGGACCGGAGACCGACCTGCCGGGGGAGGAATTGCTGCTGCGAGGCGAGCCTTTCCAGGCCGAAGGGATCCTGATCAACGCGCTCCATTTCGGGGAGTCGGGAGCCGAGACGCCCTATGGTCTCGGGAGGACGCTGACCCACGAGATGGGGCATTATCTGGGCCTGTTGCATACCTGGGGCGGGGGAGACTGCGCCGACAACGACTTTTGCGAGGACACGCCTCCGGCCTCGGAGCCGGTCACGGCCTGCCCCGCGACCGGCGTGACCGGATGCGCGGGGGTTCCGGTGATGACGGAGAATTACATGAACTACACCCCCGACGCCTGCATGAGCGTCTTCAGCCGCGATCAGATCGAAAGAATGCACTACGTGCTTGCGCACAGCCCGCGCCGGAGGAACCTGGCCCGCTCATCGGGACTTAAGGCGCCATGACACTCGCGATCACCCCCCTCGCCGCGTTGTTCCTCGCCTTGTTCCTGCTCGCGCTGATGCCGAGCACCAGCGTCCTCGTCGTCTCCACGCGCGCCGCCACCTCGGGGCTGCGGCACGGCGCCTGGGCGGCCCTCGGCATCGTGGCCGCCGACCTGCTCTTCATCCTCGCGGCCGTGCTGGGCCTGTCGCTGCTGGTGCGCCTGCCCGAGTCGCTCCACTTCGCGCTGCGCGTGGCCGCCGCGGCTTACCTGACCCTCTTGGGTCTTCGCTTCCTGAGGACTCCGGCGCGTTTGCCCACGGGGAGCCTGCCGGTGACCTTCCGCCGCTCGGCGAGCTTCGCGATGGGGTTTTTCCTGACGGTGATCGACCTGAAGGCGATCGTGTTCTACCTAGGCTTTCTGCCGGCGTTCCTCGACCTCAAGGCGCTGACGCGGGGCGACGTGGGGTTGCTGCTGCTGACCGCCGCCGTGGCGGTGGGCGGGGCGAAGCTTCTGTATGCGATCGCGGCGGCGCGGGGCGCGGCCATGGTCGGGCCCCGCGCGGCGGGTTGGCTGCGGCGCGCGGCGGGAGTGGTCTTGCTGCTCGCTGCGGTGGTGTTGGTGGCGGGTCCGGTTCTCCGGGATCGTTGACCGGGAGCTGTCCGGAAAACCTACCCCCTCGTGAACCCCGCCCACTTCTCCAGCGTCGCCTTCGCCTTCCCCTCGTCGATCGCCTGCGCCGCCAAGGCGGCTCCGTCCTTGATCGACTTCGCCAGGCCCGCGACATAAAGGGCGGCCCCGGCGTTGAGGACCACGATGTCGCGCTTCGGGCCTTTCGAGCCCGCGAAGATATCCCGCAATATCTCCGCGTTCCGGGCGATGTCGCCGCCCAGCAAGTCTTCGCGAGTCGCCAGCGAAAAACCGAGATCCTGGGGATTCAGGATATACTCCTTGATCGCCCCGTCCTTCAGCTCGGCCACCTTCGTCGGCGCGCAGAGCGAGATCTCGTCGATGCCGTCGGTTCCCGCCACCACCAGCACATGCTCCGACCCCAAGCGCTGCAGAACCTCGGCGAACACCCGCGTGAGGTTCTGGTCGAACACGCCGAGCACCTGCCGCTTCGCCCGCGCGGGGTTCATCAGCGGGCCCAGCATGTTGAAGATCGTCCGCTGCCCCAGCTCCGCGCGCGGCGCGGCCACGTGCTTCATCGCCGGGTGAAGGCTCGGCGCATAGAGGAACCCGATGCCGTACGCGTCGATGCTCGCGCCCACGCGCTCGGGCGTCTGCTCGATGTTCACGCCCAGCTCCGAGAGGACGTTGGCGCTGCCGCACTTGCTGCTGATGGCGCGGTTGCCGTGCTTGGCCACCGCCGCGCCCGCCGCGGCCGCCACGATGGCCGCCGCCGTCGAGACGTTGAAGGTGCCCGAGTGGTCGCCGCCGGTTCCGCAGGTGTCGATCACGTTCGCGCGCGACACGGGGACGCGCGTCGAATGCCCGCGCATGGCGTCGGCGGCTCCCGCGATCTCCTCGGAGGTTTCGCCCTTGATGCGCAACGCGATCAAAAAGCCGGCGATTTGCGAAGGCGTCCAGGCGCCCGCGGCCACGCCCTCGAGGCAAGCGCGCATCTCGGCGAACGAGAGCGATTCGCCCTTCATCAACTTTCCGAGCAAGGCGGGGTCGTACTTGGGGGCGTCCAGGGGGGCTTCTTTGGAGGCGTCGGACATTTCGGGTTCCCTTCGGTGACGTGTCCACGGACTGGACTTCGGCTTCCTGTGTTCTTTGCGTTCCTTCGCGGCCATTCCATGTCCGCTATGGCGGGGGTGCTCAGCTTCGGAGGTCGAGGAAATTCCTGAGCATGGCCTTGCCGTGCTCAGTGAGGATGGACTCGGGGTGGAATTGCAGGCCGTGGATGGGGCGCGTCTTGTGCCGCAATCCCATGATGACGTCCTTGTCCGCGTCCCCGGAATCGTCCCGCGTCACGGCCGTGACCTCCAGCTCGGCAGGCAGCGATTTCTTCTCGACGATCAGCGAATGGTAGCGCGTGGCGGTGAAGGTCTTCGGCAGCCCCTTGAACAGGCCCTTCTGGTCGTTCTTCACCACCGAGGTCTTGCCGTGCAAGGGCTCCGGCGCGCGCAGCACCACGCCCCCGAAGGCCGCGCCGATGGATTGATGACCCAGGCATACCCCGAGCAGCGGAATGTCGGAGGGTACCGCCCGAATGAGGTCGATGGAGATTCCGGCCTCGGCGGGCGTGCAGGGCCCCGGGGACACCACGATGTGCGTGGGCTTCATGGCGAGCGCCTCGTTCACCGTGACCTTGTCGTTGCGCACCACGCGCAGGTCGGGATTCATCTCGCCCAGGTACTGGACGAGGTTCCAGGTGAAGCTGTCGTAGTTGTCGAGGAAGAGGATCATGCCGATTCTCCTTCCGTTGGGGATGACGCATGCGTCATCCGTGCGGATTGGGAATCGGATGGGGTTTCGTGCGTCATCCGTGCGGAATCGTCGGCCATTTCCACGGCCAGCATCGCCGCCCGCGCCTTGTGCCGCGTTTCTTCGTACTCGGTCTCGGGCACGGAGTCGGCCACCAGCCCCGCCCCGGCCTGCACGAAGGCCGTGCCGTCCTTGAGCACCAGCGTGCGGATGGCGATGGCCGAGTCGAGGTTTCCGCGGAAGTCGAGGTAGCACACCGCGCCGCCGTAGATGCCGCGGCGCGTAGGCTCCAGCGAGTCGATGATCTGCATGGCGCGGATCTTGGGCGCTCCCGACAAGGTCCCCGCCGGAAGGCACGACATCAGCGCGTCGAGCGCGTGCTTGTCCTCGCGAAGCCTGCCCCTGACGACGGACACGATGTGCATCACGTGGCTGAGCGGCTCGATCTCCATGAACTGCGGAACGTGCACGCTGCCGTAGGCCGCGACGCGGCCGATGTCGTTGCGGCCAAGGTCCACCAGCATGAGATGCTCGGCGCGTTCCTTGGGATCCGCGAGCAATTCCTCCGCCAAGGCCTTGTCCTCGGCTTCATCCTTGCCGCGCGGGCGCGTGCCCGCGATGGGCTTGGTCTCGCAAACGCCGTCCTGCACCTTCACGAGCGTCTCTGGCGAGGCGCCCACGACCTCGAAGCCCCCCGCGCTTCCCTTTCCCTCCTTGAAGTCGAGGTAGAACATGTACGGCGACGGGTTGATGGCGCGAAGGCGACGATAGATCGACACGCCGTCGGCGGCGGTCTTCGCCGAGAAGCGCTGGGACAGCACGATCTGGAAGGCGTCCCCGGCCCGGATGTATTCCTTGCAGGTCTCGACCCCGGCCATGAATTGCTTGCGGGTGAGGTTGGACGTCCATTCCAGCTTCGGAGGAAGCAGGGGCGAGGGGGACTCCAAGGCGGGAATTTCCGCCAAGGGAGTCCGAAGTTCGGCCTCGAGGGCGTCGAGGAGCGCGGTCGCGCGGGCGTAGGCTGGCTCGAGCCCGCCATGCTCGTCGGGCATCACGTTGGCGACGAGTTGCAGGCGATGCTTCAGGTGGTCGAACACGACGAAGGCCTCGTAGATGCCGAAGTCGAGGTCGGGCAGGCCGTAGTCGTCGCGGCCCGCCTCGGGAATGCTGTCCTCGAGCAGGCGGATGGCGTCGTAGGCGAAGAAGCCCACCGCGCCGCCGGAGAATGCCGGGAGCGAGGGATCCTCGGCGCCGCGAAAGCGGCCCAGGAACTTGCGGAACTCCGCGAGCGCCTCGCCTTCGAAAACGCGCGGCTCCTTCCCGAGGATCTCGATCTTGCGGCCCCGGGCCCGGAACACGTAAAGCGGGTCGCGGCCGAGGAACGAGTAGCGGGCAAGTTTTTCACCGATCTCGACGCTTTCCAGCAGGAAGGCGCGAGAACCCGACCGCCGCAATTTCATCAAGGCGGTGATGGGCGTCTCGAGGTCCGGCAGGAAGTCGCGGGCGATCGGCGCCACATTGGGCG
>CBFGVC010000169.1:0-4544 GCA_965652255.1 uncultured Fibrobacteria bacterium
TTCCTGAAATACTCGAACCTCCAGTTGAACACCCTCACCGGGTCGGGGTGCGAGGCGTGGCGGGCGTAGCGGTAGAGGCCGTCGACCTCGGCGCCCGCCGTGACGACGCGCCAGGAACCGTCCGCGAGCTCGATCCGCAGCGTCATGAAGGGTGCATCGAGGCCCGCGTAGGGCGCCATCACGTCCTCCCCCGGCGGGAAAAAATCGACCTTGAACTGCGCGACATGGCGGAAGATCTTTTCGGCCTCCTCCCGCGCGGCCGGAGCCTCGAAGGGCTCCACGAGCGCGAAGCCGCTGTCGCCCCTGCGCTCCAGGCGCCAGGAAACGGTATCCACCCGCGCGGGCGAAACCGCCTGCCGGCCTTCGGGATCCACCGCCTCGAGCCACCGGACCTCGACGGCGCGCACGTCCTCGGCGCGGAACGGCGCGCGGGGGTGATGGAGGTTCGTGTCCTTCCAGTCCACCGCGCGCGAGGGAAAGTCCCAGATGAACTTGCCGGGAGTGCGATACACTTCGGGAGCGTCCGCGCGCTTCCAGAACACGGAACCGAAGTCGATTCCGGAAAGCTTGCCCAGGATCGCGCGGCGAACGCGGCCGTCCCGGGTTTCCCACTCCACGATTTTTTCCTCGGCCGGGCTCAGGCCGTATTCGGCCAGCGCGGCGGCATCGGCCGAATCGAGCACGCGCTCGCGCGTCTGCAGCCCCGCCAGGTGCCCGAACACGCGCCCGAGCCGCAGGGTGTCGGCGGGAAAGCCGTCGGCGGCCACGATCCAGCTTCCCGAACCGTCCCCCCCGCGCGCGAGCGTCACGCTGTCGTCGGCATAGCGGATGGAGAGGCGCACGGCGTCCTCGACCCTGGCGTCTGCGAAGGCGAATCCGGGACGCGCGGCGATGCCCTCGCGGACCTTGATGAGGCCGAAAACGGCCCCGAACAGGATGGCGGCACCGAGGAGTGCGAGCAGGGCCTTCTTCACGCCGCCCCCCGCCTGCGCCGGCGCATGGCGGCGATGCCGCCCAATGCGAGAAGCAACAAGGGCGCGATCACGAGGTTGGCCACGATGGCGGGAGCCTTGAGGCTGGAGACGCGCCGCTCGTCGAGCGGCGCATCGGGCATCTGGCGGCTGCGAACGCGGATCAGTTCCGGATCGAGCGCCAGGTAGTCGAGGGCATTGAGGACGAAGTGCGGATTGCCGAGGGCGTTGGCGTAGCCGACGTAAAAGTCGGTGGCGAACAGCGCGTTGGCGACCACGAGCACGCGCGCATCGCCCCGCGATTCGCGCAGGAGGGCCTGCGCCTCGGAGTCCCTCGCCCCCTCGGGCGCGCCGCCCGCATAGCGCGAGGCGAGCGGTCCGGTCAAGAGGGCCGCGATGGGGTGGCTGGCGGGCTCCGCGGGGTAGTATTCGCTCAACTCGCGGGGGTAAAGGTTTTGCGGTCCGTTCTCGGACCACGACTGCTCGGTGCTGCGCACCAGCGTCTCGATGCGCGCGCCCGGCTGGGCGGCGGTGTCGATCGCCAGCGACGAGGTCCATGGAAAGCTCAGGCTCTGGAGCGGCGCGGTCACGGGATTGTCGCCGTCGAGGGTTTCGTAGTCGGGAACGATCCAGTAGGGATAAGGGGTCGGGAACGGCGAGGCGCCGAAGCGCACCATCTCCCATTGGCGCGGCTCGAGCACCATGTTGGCGCGGACGCCGAGGCCGTAATGCGCCAGCAGGTCGCCGTAACCGTTCTCGGCGGGCGCCGCGCCCGCACCGGTCGTCAGGTCCACGTTCATGCCGGGCGTCAGGAAAATCACGGGCCGTCCGGACATCGCGAACTGGTCGATGCGGAACTTCTCGATCTCCGAGAGGTGCCGGGGCGCCGCGACAAGCAGGAGGGCGATGCTGTCGGGAACGGGAATCACGTCGAGGCGCAGCCCCGAGACGTTGTAAAGCTGCGACATGCCCGCGCGCAGGCCCGCGAAGTTGGCGGCGAAGCCGCGCTGGACCGGGGTCTCCGGCAGCGCGAAGAAGAACTCGGCTCCGGGCGCCCCCTCGACCACGCCGATGGCCTTGGGCTTGGCGGTCAGGCGCTTGAGGCGCACGATCAGCTCGTACTCCAGGGTTTCCAGGTTTTGGAGAACCGGGAAGACTTCCTTCTTTTCGCCGTGGATGAGCGCGAGGCCGAAGAAGCCCTTCTTGACCTGAAGGCCCTCGCGGCTTTGCTCCTGGAGCTGCACTTCCTCGATGCCCAGCGCCAGCGCCGACTGGCGCTTGAGGGAATCCGCCCCGGGGTCCTCGAAGATCAGCGCGAAGCGTCCGTCGGAGCGCGCCTCGAACTCGCGCAAAAGGTCCACCGTGCGCGCGCGGATCTGCTGGAACTGCACCGGCAAATCGCGCGACATGACCACGCGCGCGGTGACGCGGCCGGGGAGGCCCTCGAGCGTCTTCACGGCCGCGGCGCTGAGGGTGAAATCGCGCCCGCGCGTGAGGTCGAGGCGCCCATGGACGAACAACTGGCTGACGAGGGCCACGGCGGCGAGCAGCACGACAACCGCGAGCGTCCCCACCCAGGCCGCGGTCCGCGAATTCAGCTTGCGATCCACGCGCATCACGCGGTCTCCCCGGTTTCAGGCGCGCGCGCGACTTTCACGGCCTTCACGACTTCCAGGACCTTCACGACCTTCATGGCATGCGTCACTTCCACTTGCGGGCCTCGATGTTCTTGGCGTTGAGGTGCAGGAAAAGCAGCACCACGGAGACGTAATAGACCACGTCGCGCGAGTCGAGCACGCCGCGCAGGATGTTCTGGAAGTGCGACAGGAGGCTGAGGTGCGCCGTCACGGCGGCGAACCAGCCCAGGCTGCCGGCCCACGCGGGCGCCACGCCCGCGGCGAGGAGGACGAAGATGACCGCCACCGACAGGATGAAGGCGATCACCTGGCTTTCGGTGAGCGAGCTGGCCCAGAGCCCGATGGCGAGGTAGGCGGCGCCCAGAAGCAGCGCCCCCGCGTACGAAGCGGCGATGACGCCCCAATCGGGGCGGCCGAAGAGGCCCACCGTGAGCGGCACGGTGAAGGTGCAAGCCAGCGCGATGGCCAGGAACCCGAAGGCCGCGAGGAACTTGCCGAGCACCACCTCGGCGTCGCGGAGCGGCAAGGTCAGCAGGATCTCGAGCGTGCCGGTGCGGCGTTCCTCGGCCCACAGGCGCATGGTGATCGCCGGCACGAAGAAGAGGAAGATCCACGGCAGAGTCCCGAAGAAGCCCCGCATGGAGGCCTGCCCGACGCGGAAAAAATCGTGGATGAAGAAGAAGAACCCGTTCGAGACGAGCACATAGAACAGGATGAAGACATAGCCCAGCGGCGTGGCGAAGTAACCGCGCAGTTCCTTGCCGAACACGGCCGCCACGGAGCGGGGAGAGAGGAGGTTCACGTCGCGCTCCCTTCGTTCAGGCGATGGTCGGCGCTCCCGCGCGTCAGTTCCGAGAAGACGTCCTCCAGCCGCGCGCGCTCGGCGCGGAGTTCCGAGAGCGTCCAGCCGGCCTCGACGGCGAGCCGGTACAGTTCCACCGAGACGTCGCGGCCCTCGCGGCCGCGCACGGCGAAGCGCGTGAAGTCGTGGGGAACGTCGGAACCGCCGACCGGATCGGCCGATTCCACGAAGGGCGCATCCACCAGGCGCGCGAGGCAATCCTCGCCGCGCAAGGTCGCGTACACCACCGGGCCCGCGCGCCGCGCGCCCAGCTCGCGCGGGGGCCCCTGCGCCACGATGCGCCCCTTGTCGATGATCAGCACGCGGTCGCTGGTGGCCTCCACCTCCGAAAGGATGTGCGTCGAATGGATCACCGTGCGCTCGCGCCCCAGGTCGGCGATGAGGCCGAGGATGTCGCGGATCTGGTTGGGATCGAGTCCCGAGGTGGGTTCGTCGAGGATGAGCACCGAGGGATCGTGAAGCAGCGCCTGCGCGAGCCCCACGCGCTGCCGGTAGCCCTTGGAGAGCTGCCCGATGGGACGGCGGCTCACCGCCTGCAGCGAGCAGTCGGAAACCACGCGGCCGATGGCGGCCTTGCGCGCCTTGGGCGCGAGCCCGCGCACCTTGCCGCAAAACTCGAGGAAATCCGTGACCTCGGCGTCGGGGTAGAGCGGGCAGTTTTCGGGAAGGTATCCGATGCTCTCGCGCACCTTGAGCGGCGCGTCGAAGGTGTCATGCCCGGCCACCGAGGCACGGCCCGCGGTGGCGGAAATGAAGCAGGTCAGGATCTTCATCGTGGTGGTCTTGCCCGCGCCGTTCGGCCCGAGCAGGCCCACCACCTCGCCCTTGCGGATGGCGAACGAGACCCCGTCGAGCGCCGTGAATCGTCCGTAGCGCTTGGTGAGGCCTTCGACTTCGATCATGCGTCGCGAATCTCCCTGGAAATCGGATGCCCCCGGGCATCGGAATCATCCCCGGACACCATCCGGAGCGACGTAGAACATACTTAAGGGGGGAATCGCAAGGCAAGAGCGGGAAAGGGGTTCGGGTTCGGGTTCGGGTTCGGGTTCGGGTTCGGGTTCGGGTTCGGGTTCG
>CBFGVC010000170.1:0-4534 GCA_965652255.1 uncultured Fibrobacteria bacterium
CCGTGATCCACCTCCTCTTCGCCGTCCACAACCACCAGCCGGTGGGGAACTTCGACTTCATCTTCGAGAGGGCCCACGAGCGGGCCTACAAGCCCTTTCTGGAAGTGCTCGAGCGCCATCCCGGCATCCGCGTCAGCATCCACTTCTCGGGCATCCTGCTCGACTGGCTCGAGGCGAACCGTCCGGAGTACCTGCGCGCGGTGCGCGCGCTCCGCGAGGAGGGGCGCGTCGAGATCCTGGGCGGGGGATACTACGAGCCCATCCTGCCCACCCTCACCGAGTCCGACCGCCGCGGGCAGATCGAGGCGCTCTCGGCGCGCGTCGAGTCGCTGTTCGGCGAGAGGCCGCGCGGCATGTGGCTGGCCGAGCGCGTGTGGGAGCCTTCGCTCGTCTCCTCCATCGCCGACGCGGGCATCGAGTACGTCGTGCTCGACGGAAGCCATTTCAAGATGGTCGGCAAGGGCGACGCCGACCTGGAAGGCTGGTTCGAGACCGAGGACCAGGGCCGCCGCCTCAAGCTATTGCCCATCCACGACGCGGTGCGCGACACCATCCCGTTCCGTCCCGTCCGCGACGTGATCGAGAACCTGCGCGCCCTGAACGAGGCGGGGCACGGGCGGCGCGTGCAGGTGGTGTTCGGGGACGACGGGGAAAAGTTCGGCGATTGGCCGGACACCTACGAAACGGTTTACGGGGAGGCCTGGCTGGATCGCTTCTTCGCCGCGGTGGAGGCCGAGCCGGATGTCTTCGCCATCCGGCCGCTGCGCGAGGGCATCGACGAGGGCGCCGGGCAGGGGCTCGTCTACCTTCCGCCCGCCTCCTACGGCGAGATGATGGCGTGGGCCCAGGACGCGCGGGACCTGCCGCGCTTCCGCGGGCTGCGGAGCTTCCTGTGGGACTCGGGCCGCGGCGAGGATTCCGAGCGCTTCGTGCGCGGCACGTTCTGGCGAAACTTCCTGGCCAAGTACCCCGAGAGCAACCGCATGCACAAGCAGGCGTTGCGCCTCTCGCGCGCGATCGACGCCCTCGCCGCGGACGGGACGCTCTCCCCCGAGGCCGCCAGGCGCGCGCGCGACCATGTCTGGCAGGCGCAGTGCAACTGCGCCTATTGGCACGGCGTGTTCGGAGGGCTTTACCTGCCGCACCTGCGCTTCGCGCTCTATCGCCACATGATCGCCGCCCAATCGATCCTGGAGGCCGCGGGAGCCTCCGCGGAATGGGAAACCGCCGACTGGAACTTCGACGGCCGCGAGGAGCGCTTGCTCGACCTGCCGGGGATCTTCGTCGCGTTCACCGCGGACGGCGCGGTGGACCAGCTCTGGCTCAAGCGCCACGGCATCAACCTGTGCGACACGCTCACGCGCCGTCCCGAGGCCTACCATGCGCGCATCGCGGGCGGCGCGGGGGGCGGGACCAAGCTCGAGGACCAGATCGCCGCCAAGGAAGCGGGCCTCGAGGCCCATCTCGTTTACGACAAGCGCACCCGGGAAACCTTCTCCGAGTGGTTGTTGCCCCCCGGCACCCCTTTCGAACGCTACCGCGCCCAGGATTTTACGCCGCTCGCCGAAATCCGCTTCGAGGCGCCCTCGTTCAGGAAGGTCGGGGCGAGCCGGGGCCAACCTGCCCGCGTCGAGGTTCGCTTCGCGGGCACGGCCACGTCCGGGGAGGGGGGCGTTCTCGACGTGGTCAAGGTCTTTTCGGTTTCCTCCGCCGGCGAAGACGCGAAAGCCGGCGGAGCCGGAACGGTCGTCGAGGTTCGCTGGGAGGCGACCGCCCGGGACGGGGCGACGGCCTTCCGCTTCGTGGCGGAGTCGCTTTTCTGCCTGCTGGCGGGAAACGCGCCCGATCGCTATCTATCTTGGGCGGAACACGGGGCGATCCGTCGCGACATCCTGGCCTCGCGCGGCGAGATTCCGGCGGCCGGTCCGCTTCAGGTGGCGGACGAATGGCTGGGCTTTCGCGCCGAGGTCGCCGCGTCGGGTTCCCCGGCTCCGGCTTCGGTCTGGCACGACGCCATCGAGACCGTCAGCCAGAGCGAAGGCGGCTACGAGCGCGTGTACCAGGGAACGGTGGTCGCGCCCGTCTGGGACGCGGAACTGAATCCCGGCGAATCGGCCGCGTTCGTGTTGCGGGTCGCGATGAACCGATGAAGGCGGTCAAAGGAGCGGGAGGAGCATCGGCATGGTCAGCAAGTTGCTTAAGGTCACCCATGAGGCGGGCATCCATGCCCGTCCCGCGGCTGCCGTCGTCGAGACCTGCGCCCGCTTCAAGAGCGCGGTGACGCTGGTGAAGGGCGACCTGCGCGCCAACGGCAAGAGCATCATGAACGTGATGCTGCTTGCCGCCGAGTTCGGGGCCGAGATTCTCGTGGAGGCGGACGGCCCCGACGAGTCCGAGGCCTTGGCGGCGGTCGAGCGGCTTTTCGTGGAGAATTTCCGCCAGGGCTAGTACCCTAACCCCATGGCCGGCGCCTCCGACTCTCCGCGTTCCCGCAAGCAGCTGGAAGGGGTGCCCCTTTCTCCGGGCATCGCCATCGGGCCGGCCTGGCTCCTGCACCCCCGCAAGCATGAGATTCCCCGGCGGGCGCTTTCGCCCGGCCAGGCCGAGGCGGAGGTCGCCCGCCTTCGGCGCGCCTTGGAGGCGGCCGGACGGCAGGTGCGCGAGCTGCGCGAGCGCATCGGCGGCGACGTGGGCGAATACGAGGCGCGCATCTTCGACAGCCACGGGCACATCCTGCGAGACGAGGAAATCCTCGCCGCGGCGGCCCGCGACATTCGCGAGAACCTGCACAACGCCGAGTACGCCTTCCATCGCCAGATGAACCTGCTGGCCGACCGCTTCGACGCGGCCGCGGGCGGGTTCCTCAAGGAGCACCTCATCGACCTGCGCGACGTGGCCGCCCGGGTCATCGACATCCTCACCCTGGCCGACGGGCAGGCCGCGCCCGAGCTGCGGCACCCCGTGGTGCTGCTGGCGCGCGCGCTCACGCCCTCCGGGCTTTCGCAATTCGCCGCGCACAACCTGCTCGGGCTTTGCCTCGAGACGGGCGGCAAGGCCTCGCATACGGCGATTCTCGCCCGCTCGCTCGGCATTCCCGCCGTCTCGGGGATTCCCTGGGCCGAACTCGCGGCCAATCCGGCCCCGTCCGGGGGAATGGTGATCGTGGACGGGAATGCCGGGCGCGTCATCCTCAATCCCACGCTCCGCGACATCAAGGAGCACGAGAACCGGCGCGCGGCCCGCCACGCGCGCGAGCGCGACCTGGAGGGGCTGCGCGGGCTCGACCCGGTGACCCGGGACGGCAAGCACGTGGCGCTCTCGGCCAACGTCGAGAGGCCCGAGGAGGCCGAGGCCGCCCTGCGCCACGGCGCGGGCGGGGTGGGGCTTTACCGTTCCGAGTTCCTGTTCCTGGGTCGCGAGACCCTGCCGGGCGAGGAGGACCAGTACCGGGCCTACCATGAGCTTTCGGCCGCGATGGCGCCGCGCCACGTCACCATCCGCACGCTCGACGCGGGGGGGGACAAGCGGATCCCCGGCCTGCAGGCCGATGAGGAACGGAATCCGCACATGGGTTGGCGCTCGATACGCGTGAGCCTGCGGAATCCCGGCCCTTTCAAGGCGCAGCTTCGCGCCATCCTCCGCGCCGGAGCGGGAGGGAACGTGCGGCTCATGTTCCCGATGATCAGCAACCTGCGCGAACTCCGCGCGGCGCGCGCCTTCGCCGAGGAAGCGCGCGCCGAGCTTGCGGCGGCGGGCGTGCCCCATGCGGCCGACATCGAGACCGGGTGCATGATCGAAGTGCCCTCGGCCGCCCTGCTCGCCGACGACCTGGCGCGCGAGGCCGATTTCTTCAGCATCGGCACCAACGACCTGGCCCAGTTCACCTTGGCCGTGGATCGCGCCAACGAGCGCGTCTCCGACCTTTTGGAGCCGCACAGCCCGGCGGTCCTGCGCGAGATACTCGGCGTGGTGAACGCGGCGCGCGCGCAAGGCATTCCCGTCGCGGTGTGCGGCGAGATGGCCGCCGATCCCCACCTCGCCCTGCTCTTCGTGGGCATGGGCGTCGACGAGCTCTCGATGGGGCCCGCGCAGATCCCCGAGATCAAGCGGCTGGTTCGCGCGGTGAGCTACGAGGACGCGCGCCAATGCGCGCGCGAGGCCGTGCGCCTGGGCACGGCCGAGGAGGTGCACGCCTGGGTGGAGGAGCGGTTCAAGGAAATCCTGGGAAGGGATGGGGCTACCCTCCGCTAATACCGTTCAGGTCGATGGTCCTCGCCGGGCGGCGACCTTCGCGCCGTGACATCGTTCCCTGTCAGGGCGAATCGTGATTCGCCCCTACGGGTCGGCGCTCCGGCGTCTTCGTTGAAGGGGTCCGGAGCCTGTAAAATGCAACGGTGACGGGTAGCGGGTAACGGGCAACCGGTAACGTGCGGCTCGCGTTCTGTTTTTTACCTGTTACCCGTTACCTGTCAGTCGTTTGCCGCTTCCTTCCCACCTCCGTCTTCGACTCCTCTCCCGCGATTTCGCGCACGTA
>CBFGVC010000171.1:0-4534 GCA_965652255.1 uncultured Fibrobacteria bacterium
TCGAGGTCGTGGGCCGCAAGCTCCGCAAGAACATGAAGTGGATCGACTCGAAGGAAGTCTAGGCTTCGTTCGGGATCCTGCGTGATCGGCCCTCCGGAGAACTCCGGGGGGCTTTTTCTTTGGCTGTGGACCATGGACGGATGGACATTCTGGACGAGGTGGACCGGATTGACCGCCTGATTCTCGTGAACAGGCGGTCCATCCGGTCCACCTCGTCGCTGTCGTCAATCCGCTTTGCCAAGCCATTTATCTTATGGCCATGTTCCTCCCCGAAAAATCCTTCCACCGTAATCCCACCCTGCTCGACGCCGCGCGCTCGCTGCTGGTGATCGTGGACGTGCAGGAAAACTTCGCCAAGGCCATGGAGGACTTCGACGCCCTCGCCCATCGCATCGCCCTGCTCGCCAAGGCGGCCGGGCGCATCGGCGTCCCGGCGCTGGTCACGGAGCAATACCGGAAGGGCCTCGGCCCCACCGCCTCCCCCATCCTCGAGTCGCTCCCCGAAGGCTCCCCCGTCATCGAAAAGCTCGCCTTCAGCGCCTGCGACGTTCCCGAGTGGACGGCCGCGGCTCGCGCCTCCGGAAGGAACCAGTACGTGCTGTGCGGGGTGGAAGCCCACGTGTGCGTGCTGCAGACCGCCCTCGACCTCGCGCAGGATCCGGGCGTTTCGGTCTACGTGGTGGAGGACGCGGTCGCCTCGCGCAGCCCCTCGGACCGCGCCGCCGCCCTGCGGCGGATGGAGGCCCACGGCGTGCAGGTCGTGACGCGCGAGATGGTGGTGCTCGAGTGGCTGCGAAGGGCCGGGACGCCGGAGTTCAGGGAGATGCTGGGGTGGATCAAGTAGGGAAATAGAACAATGCAGCAATAGAGCAATAGGGCATCACAACATCACAACAACAGGAACAATGGAACAATGCAGCAATAGAACAATAGAACATCACAACATCACAACAATAGAGCACAAGAGCCAGGCGCTGGAACCCGCTGGACCCTGTGTTCTATTGTTGTGATGCTGTGATGTTGTGATTCTGCAGCTTCATTGTTCTACTGTTCTATTGCTCTATTGTCGTACCGTTGTCCCGTCTCAGTCCTCAGCGCCCTCTCCCCCATCCTCCTCCTCGTCCTCCAGCGGCTCGAACTTGATCCCACTCATGTCGCCGCCGCGCTCGTCGACGCGCTTCTTGAGCCGGTGGAAGGCCTCCAGGCGCACGTGGAAGCCTTTCGCGTCGTCGTCGGTGATGCCGTTCTCGATCAGGAACTCGCACACCTCGATGGCCTTGGCGAGGTTTTTCTGGTTCTGGTGATAGGTGATCAGGGCCTTGCACTGCACGGCCACGAACTTGGGATTGTAGCCATAGGCCGAGAACGTCCTGCGCAGGAAGTCAAGGGAGAACTGCGTGAGAGTCTCCTTGCTCATGCGCGACCGGCTTTCCTTGATCTTGAAGGTCAACAGGTCGAGGAATTCATGGGCGCCTTCCACCTTCCCGAAGAAATCCGGGGACCGGGCCTGCCATTCGAGGAAATCCTCGAGGGCGGTGACGTCGTCCTCGCGCAGGCGCCGCAGGAGATCCTGCAGGACGTCGCCTCGGACTTCGGGAGATGCGGGGGCGGCGGACATGGGGGACGAAGATACTTCTTTGCGGTCGAGGAACAATGGCGCCGGATGTCCCCGAAGCATGCAAGGCCGCGAAGCACGCCCCCTCGCCCGTAAGCTACCTTTGTCCCCCATGTTCCTTGACGAAACCACCATCGAGGTCGTCGCCGGCAAGGGTGGAGACGGCATGGTCGCCTTCCGCCACGAGAAGTTCGTGCCCATGGGCGGCCCTTGCGGCGGAAACGGCGGACGCGGCGGACACGTCGTCCTGAAGGCCAGCAAGGATTTGCACACCCTCTACGACATCGGGCAGGCGCGGATCTTCCGCGCGGAGAACGGCGAAAAAGGCGGCACGGGCGACTGCACCGGGCGCAGCGGCGAGGACAACGTGCTTCTCCTGCCCGCCGGCACCCTCGTGAAGGACGCCGACACCGGGGAGGTGCTCGCCGACCTGAAGCGCGACGGGCACACGGTGATCATCGCCGAAGGCGGACGCGGCGGGGCGGGCAACACCGCCTTCAAAAGCTCGCGGAACCAGGCGCCGCGGCAATCCACGCCGGGAGCCCCCGGCGCGCGCCGCCGCCTCTCGCTCGAGCTCAAGCTGCTGGCCGACTGCGGTCTCGTGGGCTTTCCCAATGCGGGCAAAAGTTCCCTGATCCGCGCGGTCTCGGCCGCCACTCCGAAGGTGGCCGACTATCCCTTCACCACGCTGAAGCCCGCGCTGGGGGTCGTGAGCGTGGGGCCCGGCGCCAGCTTCGTGCTGGTGGACATCCCCGGCCTCATCGAAGGCGCCGCCGAAGGCAAAGGCTTGGGGCACCGCTTCCTGCGCCATATCGAAAGGACGCGCTGCCTCGCCTTCACGATCGACGCCTCCGGCGAGGATCCCTACGACCAGTACAAGATCCTCCGCAAGGAACTGGGAAAGTTCCATCCGCTGCTGCTCGAGAAGCCGAAGCTGATCGTGCTGAGCAAATGCGACCTGGGCGAATTCACCGTCGACAAGCGCTTCAAGAAGGAAAAGTGCCCGATCGTGATGACATCCTCGGCCACGGGCCTCGGCCTCGCTGAATTCAAGCGCGAGGCGCATGCCCTCGGGCGCGGCGGCGAGGCCGAAAACGGTTGGGATCCCTCCTCCCGCTGAAACATTCCAGGCCGAGGCGAAGGGTCGCTACCCGGCCGACCCTTCCTATCTTCAATTTCATGAAGCCCCGTCTCCGCCCGGGCGGCACGCCGAGGCGACGCTTCGCCCCGTCCCGGTACCTGTTGCGGTATCTCTGGATTCCCGTTTTGCCGGTGGCTCTCGTTGCCTTCGTGCTGTGGGGCCGCCTGCCGACGCCCCGCGACGAGGCCGGGATCCGCATCTTGTACGAGGTTCCCGAGGGCGTCACCGCCACCACCCTCGCCCGGGACCTGAGCGAACGCAAGCTGATCGCCTTCCCGCGCGCCTTCAAGGTCCTGCTGCGCGCGACCGGCTGGCAGACCCGCCTGCGCGCGGGGTACTATTACCTGCCTCCGCGCAACTCGGTGATGGAGGTCGCGCGCAAGCTGACCTCCGGAGAAATGGCCACGCGCGCAATGACCATTCCCGAAGGGAAGGCCAGCTGGGAGATCTTCGGCATCCTGAAACGCTATTTTCCTCTGGATTCGGCCGTTTTCGACTCGCTGGTGGGCTCGCCCGAGTTCGCGCGATCCCTGGGGATCGAAGCGGACGGCCTCGAGGGGTACCTCTATCCCGACACTTATGTCGTTCCCTGGAAGCTCAAGGAGGCCGACGTGCTGAGGCTTCTGGTTTCGCGGTTCCGGCAGGTGGCGGCGGACCTGCCCCTCGAGGATTCCGAATTCGTGAAGAGGCACGGCTTGCATGGGTTGGTGACGCTCGCCTCCATCGTCGAGAAGGAAGCCGCCGTGAAACGGGAACAGCGTGTCATCGCCGGCGTGTTCCACAATCGGCTGCAAAAGGGGTGGTCGCTGGGGGCCGACCCCACCGTGCGCTTCGCGGTGCGCAAAATGACCTCCCCGCTCCGCAAGGCGGACCTGGCCACCAACTCCCCCTACAACACCCGCCGGTTCGCCGGCCTTCCGCCAGGCCCCATCTGCAGCCCCGGCGAATCGGCGCTGCGCGCTGCGCTCGATCCCGCCTCCACGCGCATGATGTTCTTCGTGGCCAAGGATGACGGCTCGCGCGAGCATTATTTCACGCGCACCTATGCCGAGCACAACGCCTACCGCGACAGCGCCGCGGCCAATCGCGAGCGTTTGCGGCTGCTGGCCGAGGCCCGGGCCGATTCCGCGGCGCGGGTGGAGGTCGCCGTCGCCGACAAGACCGAGCCCGCGACTGCCCCGCCTGCTCCCGGGACGGCCAAGCGCGATCCTCAACTGAAGGAAACCAAGGGGCGCGAAACGGGAATTTCCGCGACCCCCTGAAGGGCGCCCTCTGCGGGCGGCCGCCTCGGGACAGGCTGCCGAAAAGACTACAATAAGGGATGAGCGGGACGAAAATATCCGTGCCAACCTGACAAGGGGGGAATACCTTTCAGGCTCGCGGGTTCTCGCCGAAGCGCGCGCTGCGCGGGGCCGAAAAGGGACGGATGCCCCAATCATGGCGTCCCCGCCCGCTCATCCGCACGACAAGGAGAAAAATTGCCTTACGCCTTGGGCCTCGATTACGGGACCAATTCCTGTCGCGCCCTCCTGGTCGACCTGGACACGGGGGCCGAACTCGCCTCCTCGGTTTTCGAATACCCGTCGGGCGAACGGGGGATCCTGACCGACCCGGCCGACCCGAACCTGGCCCGGCAGCATCCGGGCGACTATTTGCTCGGGCTGGAGCGCGCGACGCGCGCGGCGCTCGACAAGGCCCGGACGGCGAAGCCCGGCTTCGACCCCGCCGACGTGGTCGGCATCGGCATCGACACCACGGGAAGCACCGTACTGCCCGTG
>CBFGVC010000172.1:0-4533 GCA_965652255.1 uncultured Fibrobacteria bacterium
GGATTCCGATCCCGCGCCCTTGCGCGCGATCTACCTCGTCCACGGCGACGGCGATCACGTCTGGCACGACTCGTCGGGCGCCCGGCGCTTCGCCGACCGCGAGGCGCTGCGGCAGGCGCACGAGGCGTCCGCGAAGACCGCCGGGGAATCCTTCATCTTCCACCTCAAGGCCCGCGCGACCTTTTTCGGGAAGCGGTCCGACGGAGAATGGTTTCACTATCGTGACGGTGAGTTATTAGCAAAAGGAGCCTATTCGATGCGGCGGGGCGATTCCGCCTTCGCGGCGGAAGCGAGGGTGCTGCGGGGGCGCGGAGGAACGACGAAGGGCTCCCGCACGTTCCTGGCGTGGTTCAGTCACGAGATCGCGGACGCGCGAAGGCTCGAAGGGAGGGGTATCTTCGGGATCTCCTCATTCGCCGGGGGACTGTCGCGGCTCCAGCCCGGGACCGATTCCACCAAGGCCTATGCGCTCATCGTGCTTTCCGTATGCTACGGAGGAAGCCCCGCCATGCTGCGCGCCTTGGCGCCGCTGGCGGACCACGTGGTCGCGTCGCCCGCCTACCTGCACCTCTCGCATCTCGACGTCGGCGCCTTCGCCGATTCGATGGCGGCGGATACGTCCGCGGATGGCGCCGCGCGCCTCGCCGACTCGGTGGCGGCGCGATCG
The DNA here is from genome assembly GCA_965652255.1 of uncultured Fibrobacteria bacterium. GTDB lineage: Bacteria > Fibrobacterota > Fibrobacteria > UBA11236 > UBA11236 > UBA11236. The sequence goes on from CBFGVC010000172.1 coordinate 668, forward strand.
TTCGTGCGGCTCGGGCGGACGACCAGCACCGAGGTCACGGTGGCGACCTACGACATCGACCGGGTCGTTCCCTTCCTGTTGCGCGCGGATTCGGTCGGCATCGAACCGCGCGCCGCCCGGCCCGCGGCCTGGGCCGACTGCGCGGAGCAGCCCGGCTTCAACGAGGAACTGGCGAAGGAAGGCACGAGGCTCCATTATCGCCCGCCCCGCTTCGGGCCGGGCAAGGAGCGCCTCGTGCGCTCGGCCTGGCAATGCGCGTTTTAGGAGCCCGTGCCGCCCAACATCACCAGCCGCACGCCGTCCAGCCGGAGTTCGGCCGCGGCGACATGCTCCATCACCGCGCGGGCGCGGCCCTCCGCCGCGGCGATCTCGTCTTCCGAAACCGCCGGGTTCACCGCGCGCAAGGCGCGCAGGCGGGCGGCCTCCGACATCAGCCGTTCCTCCGCTTCCTTGTGCGCCGCGCGCTTGAGCGAAGACATCTTCACCGCCGCCTGGCCGCGCGCGGCATCGAGCATCTTAGGGATCAGGCCCTCGAAGAGCGCGTGATGCTCCTCGAGAAGGCCCGTGGGCGCCTGCTGAAGGTCGCCCGCGGCGGCCGCCGCGTCGAGCGACGGCAGCAGGCCGCCCAGGCTCTCGCCTTCGGCATCCACCAGCGCGCGCACGGGCGTGGGCGGCAGGAAGCGATCGAGGTGCAAGGCGCCCGGCGCGGCGGCGGAGAGCACGAACACCGCCTCCAGCGCGAAGCCTCGTTTCACCCCGGCGGGGGGCCTGCCCCACGCGACGAAGGCCGACTGTCCTTCTTCATCCTCGAGCACGAGGTCAACCGCGGCGCGCGCCACGGGATGGTCGATGGACATGAAGGCGAGATCCTCGCGGGAGAGCGCCTCGGCGCGGTCGTAGGTGAGCGCGAGCCCGTCGCCCGGAACGCCGGGGAAAGAGTCGAGCAGCATCCTCTCGCCGGGCACGACAAGGCGGCCGCGCGTCTCGGAAGTCTCCGTCACGTCGAGGCCGAAGTGGTCGAACACCTCGTCGAGGTAATCCTCCAGGTCGTAGTCCGCGTCGAGCGCGCGGATGTCGGCGATGCGCCCCTCCGCATCGCCCGCGCGCGCGCCATGGATCTCCAGCAGGCGGTCGCGCCCCTTCTCCAGCATCTCGACGACGCGCGCCGACTCCGCGCGCGTCCGGCTGAGCAATTCCTCGACGGTCTCCGGCCTCGGGTCCGCGATCGCCGCCCGGAGGGCTTCGCCCAGAAGCTCATGGAAGGCGTCCGCGCCGGGGACGGAGCGGCGAAAGGCGTCGAAGCCTTCATGGTACCAGCGGAACAGGACCTCGTGCGCCGTGCCGCGCACGTAGGGAATATGGATATGGACATCCCCCTTGCGGCCGATGCGGTCGAGGCGGCCGATGCGCTGCTCCAGAACGCCGGGATCCTCCGGCAGGTCGAAGAGCACGAGGTGCCTCGCGAACTGGAAGTTCCGCCCCTCGCTGCCGATCTCGGAGCAAATCAAAAGGCGCGCGCCGTCCGGGCGCGCGAACCACGCCGCGTTCTTGTCGCGCGTGGTCATGGTCAGGTTCTCGTGGAAGGCCGCGAAGGGAACGGTCGTGAGCGTGGGAAGGATTTCCTGCAGAGCGAACACGTCCGCCTTCTTCGACGTGATCAACAAGATCTTGTCGTCGGGGTTTTCGTCGAGGAACCGCACCAACCAGGCGATGCGGGGGTCGCGAACCTGTAGCGGTAATTCACGAATTTCCCCTACATCCGCCCCCGCATCGCCGGGCGCGGATCCGGGATTCAACGGAACCGGATGCGCCACGCGCGCCGGGAACCCGCCCAAGGCCTGCCGCCGGTTGCGGAACATGAGCCGCCCGGTGCCATGCCGGTCGATCAGATCGTCGACCAAGCGGTCTTTCGCCCCGGGCTCGCACGAGAGCCACGCCCGGATCCCGTCCCCGAGAACCGAATCGCCCGGGAACAGGTCCCCCAGCATCTTCGCGACTTCAGGGTCGGGATTCTCCGCGTTCAGAAGCGCGTCGGCCGCGCGGGCCAACTCGCCATAGCGCGCCGCCTCCGCGCGGTAAGCCGCGAGGCTCGTGAAGCGCCCCGGGTCGAGCAGGCGCAAGCGCGCGAAGTGCCCCGCCTCGCCCAGCTGAACCGGCGTGGCCGTGAGCAGCAAGACGCCCTCCGCCGCGCGCGCCAGCGTCTCGATGGCGGTGTACTCCGGCGACGCGCCGGCTTCGGACCAGCGAAGGTGATGCGCCTCGTCCACGACCAGCAGGTCGATGCCCGCGTCCACCGCCTGCCTCACGCGCCGCGGCCCGCTTTGCGGGTCGGCGAAGAGGTCAACCGGGCACAGGATGAGCGGGCGCAGGGCAAAGGGATTTGTCGCGGCTTCTCCTGTCGCGGTTTCCCCTTTATTGCCGCGCTCCTCCGCGCGGCAAAAGTCCTCGTCGAGCACGGTGAACAGGTGATGGAAGCGGCGCCAAAGCTCCACCATCCACTGGTGCACGAGCTGCGAGGGCGCCACCACCAGCACGCGCGCGATTTGCCCGGTGGCATGCAACCGATGGAAGACGAGCCCCGCCTCGATGGTCTTGCCCAGGCCCACCTCGTCGGCGAGCAGCACGCGCGGGCGGTGGCGCGAGGCGATCTCGTGCGCGATGCCCAGCTGGTGAGGCAACAGCTCCATGCGCGCGCCCGCCAAGCCGCGCGCGGGCGAGGCGAGCATGCGGCGGCGCAACTCCAGCGTGCGCAGGCGCAGCGCGAAGGCCTCCGGGTCACCGGGCCTTCCCGCCAGCAAGCGCTTGTCCGGATCGCTGAACGAAAGGCGGTCGAGCAGTTCGCCCTCGGGCAAGGCGCGCCCGCCGCCGTGGTAGGTCAGGAGTCCGTCCCGCTCCGCGACGCGCTCGATGACGATCACCGCGCCGGAGCGCGCGCGCGCGCGGTCGCCGGGAGAAAAGCGCACGCGGCGCAGGGGCGCGCCGGGAATACGGTACACGCGCGTCTCCTCGGCGGCGGGGAACCGGAGGGTGACCTGCCGGAAGGCGGCCTCCAATACCACGCCGAGGCCGAGCTCGGGTTCGCTGTCGCTGACCCAGCGCTGGCCGGGGAGGAATTTATGCGGGATCATGGCGCGGCCGAAAGGCACGGATGCCGGTTGCGGGGGCGGTCGAACCGTAGGGGCGAATGACATTCGCCCCTGCACCGGATCATTGCGCCCCCAACAACCGGTTCATCCCGTTGAACAGCGCCTTCACGTTCGCCTTGATCGTGTCGGCGTCCTTGCCCCGGCCGATGGCGACGGGGCCTTCGGGCGCGCCGTCCGGCGCCCGGCGCTGCAGCTTGATCTCCGACAGCGCGAAGGCCGCCGAGTCGTCGTGCGCCGCGTCCACCGCCTGCTGGGCGTACTCCGCGAGGTGGAAGCGCAGGCCCAGCGACTCCACCGCGTGCATGCACGCGTCCACCGGGCCCGTGCCCCTACCCGTGATCGTCCTCTCCTCCCCCTTCCAGCGCACGTCGAAGTGAAAGGCCTTCTCGTCGGCCTCCACCCTCAGCGCGCGGAACTCCAGCGGGCCCGGGACGTTCAGCAGCACCGCCTCGTAGGCGGCGGCCACCTCGGCGTCGGAGAGCTCGCCGCCCTTCTCCTCCGACTTCGCCTTCAGCACCGGCTGCAAGACCGCCGCCTCCTCCAAGGTGATCGGCAGGCCCAAGGCCTTCACGATCTCGTGCACCGCGCTCTTGCCCGACTGGCTGGTGAAGGCCACGCGGTCCGACTCGCCGCGGCCGATCAGGTCGCCCTCGATGGCGCGGTAGGCGCCCTTCTTCATGCCCTTGGTCTTGGCCGCGCCGTCCTGGTGGATGCCGCTGC
>CBFGVC010000173.1:0-4442 GCA_965652255.1 uncultured Fibrobacteria bacterium
CCATGGCTCGCCCAAAAAACCCGCGGCAAAGAAATCCGCGAAGAAGCCCGCCGCCATTGGGACGAGGCGCGCCTCGTCCATCAAAACGTCGACCAAAAAGGCGGCAGCGAAGAAACCAGCCGCAAAAAAAACCACGGACGTAAGGGCGAGCCATGGCTCGCCCAAAAAACCCGCGGCAAAGAAATCCGCGAAGAAGCCCGCCGCCGCAGGGACGAGGCGCGCCTCGTCCATCAAAACGTCGACCAAAAAGGCGGCCCCGACCGCGCGCCGCCCCAAGGCTTTCCTCGCCCCCGAGACGGCGCGCGGATACGGCTTCGCCGACGGAGCCCCCGAACTGCCCGAGGCCTACGGAGAAGACCGCCTTGTCCTGATGGTGAAGGACCCGGAATACCTCTTCGCCTACTGGGAGATCACCCCGGAGCGGCTCGCCGAGAGCGAGAAGGCCAAGAAGACCGGCGCCGAGTACCGCGAGGCGATCCGCCTCAACTGGGAATCGCGCGAGCTGTTCGACGCGAACTACGCGCTGATGCCCGTGTCGTTCGCCGCGCGGCGCTGGTACCTGCGCGCGCCGCACCCCGGCATCTCGTACCGGCTCGAGATCGGCTGGCTCGGCAGCCAAGGCCACTTCATCTCGCTGCTCGATTCGAACGTGTCGGACGCGCCCGAGAGCTGGGCCGCCACGCGCCGCCGCCTGAAGCGCTCGGGGCTCGTGTCGCGCGGCGGCGTGCTCGAGCATAACCTCGAGGCGGCGCGCCCGCTGGGCGCGTCGGAATCGGGCTTCGGGCGCAAGCCCCCCGCGGGAGAGGCTCCCGACTTCGGCGCCCCGGGCTCGCTCTCCTCCTCCTTCGGCTCGGGGCCGCACAAGGGCCCAAGGACCTAGGACCGGAGCCCGCACCCGCCATGGCGTACCTCAACTTCGTCCTGCACGCGCACCTGCCCTTCGTGCGCCACCCCGAGCATGCGCGCTTCCTCGAGGAGGATTGGCTCTACGAGGCGATGACGGAGACCTACATCCCGTTGCTGCAGGAGTTCGAGGCCCTGGAGCGCGACGGCCTGCCGTTCCGCATCACGATGAGCCTCACGCCGCCCCTGTGCGAGATGCTGGCCGACGAGCTCTTGCAGGAGCGCTACGCGGCCCACCTCGACCGCCTGCGCGAGCTTTCGGAGAAGGAGTGCGAGCGGCTCAAGCACGACGCGCGCATGGCGCCGCTGGCGGCCATGTACCGCAACCGCTTCGAGGCCTGCCGGCTCAAGTTCGACGAACTGGGCCGCAACCTGCTGAACGGCTTCCGGCACTACCGAGAGCGCGGCAACCTCGAGATCCTCACCTGCGGCGCGACGCACGGCTTCCTGCCGAACCTGCGCCACTCCCCGCGCGCCGTGGAGGCGCAGCTTCACGTCGCCGCGCGCAACCACGAGCGCCACTTCGGAGTGTCGCCGCAGGGCATTTGGCTGGGCGAGTGCGGCTACTACCCCGGCCTCGACCGGCACCTGAAGGATGCCGGGCTGCGCTACTTCTTCACCGACACGCACGGGATCCTGCAAGGCGAACCGCCCTCCCCCAAGGGATGCTACGCCCCCGTCGAAACCCCCGCCGGCGTGTTTTGCTTCGCGCGCGACCCCGAGTCGTCGAAGGCGGTGTGGTCGGCCGAGGAAGGCTACCCCGGCGACGGGCGTTACCGCGAGTTCTACCGCGACATCGGCTTCGACCTAGACTTCGAGTACATCCGGCCCTACATCCACCCGATGGGCCTGCGCGTGCAGACGGGCATCAAGTACCATCGCATCACGGGCAAGGACGTGGAGAAGGAGCCCTACGTCGAGCAATGGGCCCTCGACGCCACGCAGGATCATGCGGCCAACTTCCTTTTCAACCGCGACCGGCAGGCCGAGTGGCTCGATTCGCGGCTGGACGGAACGCCGGCCAACATCATCTGCCCCTACGACGCCGAGCTGTTCGGGCATTGGTGGTACGAAGGCCCGCGCTTTTTGGGCGCGGTGATGCGCAAGGCGCTCACCGAGCCGCACGGCATCACGCTGGCCTCGCCGCGCGATTACCTCGACCGCCACCCGAACCCGCCCAGGAGCCAGCCGGCCTTCTCGAGCTGGGGGGCGGGCGGGTACGCCGACGTGTGGCTGAACGGCAGCAACGACTGGATCTACCCTCACCTGCACCACGTGGCCGACCGCATGAACGAGGTCGCGAACCTGCCCGAAGGCGGGGACCTCGACCGGCGCGCGCGCAACCAGATGGCGCGCGAGCTTTTGCTGGCGCAATCGTCGGACTGGGCCTTCATCATGAAGACGGGCACGATGGTGGAGTACGCCGTGCGGCGGACGAAAATCCACGTGCACAATTGCCTGGTGTTGGCGGGACAGATCGAATCCGGAAGCATCGACGAGGGGTTTCTTCGGAATCTCGAATTGACCGACAACGTGTTCCCCGAAATCGACTATCGGGTCTATCGCGGTTGAATACGGCGCCCCCGCGTTTTTACGCCGAATAATCGCCCTCACCTCGTTTCGATCGTATTTCGCCGCAAACACGGCGGGGCGAGCTGTTATCAATCCGGTTACAGTCTGCCGTTTTGTACTGCGGAATGCGCAATTCGGCAGTATCATTCTGTCATCTTGTCACAGTGCGCCGCCCGGATGATTTCGGAACGCGTGAAAGGGGAGGCGACATGAATTCAAGAATCACCGGCATACTTTTCGGCTTGGCCCTCGCGGGCGCGGCCTTGGCCCAGCATCACGTTGCGCCCACCACGGTGAACGGGGTGTACGACCAGACGCAATGGACACCCATCGCCATCGGCTCCTGCAGCGGCACGGGCACGGGATGCACCAAGGTGTACGGTTTCGACTGGCTCTCGGACGGCCGCATGGTGCTGCTCACCAACGACTACATCGGTCAGGACACGAAGCCCGGAAGCCGCGCACGCGCCAAGGTCTCGCTCATCACCAACCCCGGCAGCGGCGCCGCCACGGTGCAAACCATCGCCTCGCATTTCAAGCAACCCGCGGGCGTGACCGTTCTCAATGACACGATCTGGGTGAGCGACATGGACACGGTCTATATCATCCCCAACAACAACCCCACGCCTGCCGACACGAGCACGAACCGCACGCCGCGGTTCCGCACCCCCCTCTCGACCGACTACAACGGCCACCAGGCGCCCTTCAACTTCGCCTTCAACAAGTCCAGCTGTCATTTTACGCATGCCTCATGCAACAGCTGGAACTCGCAGGCCCACCATTACATCTTCACTCCCGTCTATTACCAAGGCAAGTTCTACGCTGCTTACGGAGATGCCACCGGCGCCGGCAACGGCTTCGCCAACCTCAACTCCTCCTCCTTCTACGGCAGCGCCCTGCTGACCTGGGACAACACAACCACCGAGCTCGACACCTTGGAGAACCGCGCCTTCGCCGGCGGCTTCCGCTCGCCCAACGGCACCGCCTTGGGCCCGGGCGGTTCCATCTTCGTCTCCGACCACAACGGCTCCTGGGTTCCGATGGAGACCATCACCCTGTTCAAGGTGGGCGCGCCCAAGATGCAGCACGGCGGCTACCGCCTGGACCCCGGCTATTCGCAGAACTTCGCCCAGACCTGGTACGAGCGCGGCGATGCCGACTACGTGCCGCCCATGGCGATCAACCGGTACAATCGTACGGGGCAAAACGGTTGGACGGCCATCGGGCAACCTTACTACCTGACCCAAGGCCCTTACGCCGGGCAGCTCCTGGTGGGCATGGTGAACAGCCGCGGCCTGTGGCGCGTGGCCCTCGACACCTTGCCCGACACCACCGGCACCCCGAACGTGCAGGGCGCGGTGTTCGTCTTCACCCCCGGCAACTCGTCCAACACGCTGGGCACCGGAAACGCGCAGACGGATCGCATCACGCAGGGCCCCGACGGCACCATCTATGCCGGCGGCGGCCGCGGCATCGGCAACTGGGCGGGCGGCGCCAGCCAGCACCTGATTTACGTCTTCAAGCCGGCGCCCATCGCCGACCAGTTCGAGGTGATGAACATCCGCTCCCTCAACGACGGATACGAGCTTTACCTGTCGCAGAAGGTGGACCCGACCACCGTGACCACCGGCAACTTCACCGTGGGACAGCGCAACTGGGTGCGGCAATCGGCCTACGGCCTGGGCTTCAGCCCCAACAATACTGGCGGCGACATGAGCGGCGTTCCCAACTTCACCAGCCGCTCCGTCACCGGCGTCGCGGTTTCCGACGACAGCCTGCGCATCCGCCTGCAGGTTTCCAACATCCGTCGCATCAACCAGGAGCGCCGCGGCGACTCGGTCACCCACTGGCACACGCGTTTCCTTTTCGACACCGACATCAAATCCGTGTCGGGCAACAGCCTCTATACCACCGAGGCCGACTACGCCCAGAACTGGATCTCCACCCGCAGCTGGGATCCCGGCGGC
>CBFGVC010000174.1:0-4380 GCA_965652255.1 uncultured Fibrobacteria bacterium
CTCAGCCCACCGATGCCAGCGCCGCCGCGCCCGCCTCGCGCTCGCGCTCGGGCGCGGCGGAGAGCCACAGCTCCTCCAGCCGGACCGACTGCGAGGCGATCTCGGAAGCCAGCGAGGCCAGGTTCTCCCCCGAAATCGGCGGAGCCGCCAGCATCGCATCGTAATAGCGCATGCCCGCCTCGAGGTTCGCCTTGAACTCGCGCAGGTAGTCGGTCGAGGGATCGGCGAAGGCGAGGTGCTTGTTCACGAGCCGCTCGAAGTAGTCCACGTAAAGCCGCAAGTCCTTGGCGAACATGTGCGGACGGTCCTGCGGAACCAGCGAAGCCCCCCTGCCGTAAATGTGGTCGACCATCTCCTCCAGGGCGTACTGGCGCTCGAAGTAGGCGATGTTGGGTCCGGGGCAAACCGAGACCGGCTGCTTCGCCGCCGTCTCGCCCATCTCGATGAGCGCGCCGTTGCCGAGCTGGTCGCAAATGCACTGCTTGGCGTACACGTACTTGAGCTTGGCGTCGGCGCCCTCGAGCGCCGGAACCGCGTCGTAGCCCATGGCCTTGAGCTTGAGGGCCTGGTATTCCTTCGAAGCCGTGCAGATGGGCTTCTCGGTGAACTCGGTGTTGGAGACGAGGTAACCCTTGGGGCAGGCCGAGCCGGGACGGCCCTTCTCGATCTGCTGGTGCGTCCAAACCTCGGAGGAAGAACCGCGCATGTTGTTGAACAGGATGCCCAGCGGCGAGGCGTCGCTCTGGTAAAGGTCGTCCTCGTCGGCCTCGGCGAGCTGCTTGCGGGTCGCCTCGTCCAGCGAGGTGACTTCGGGCACGAGCAGGAAGGGGCTGCCCCAGCCGGTGGCGTCGAGCCCGTAGCCGCGTTCGGCGTCGAGCATGCGAAGCATCTCGGCGTGGTTGCCGATGCCGCCCTGCGCGGTCACGTCGATGCGACGGTTCCGGCGCCCGGCGGGATACTCCTGGCCCTTCTTGCGGTAGTTGGCCTCGATGAGCGGCTCGAACATCTCCGGGAACTTGTCGCGGTTGTCGGCGAACTCCTGCACGATGGGGCCCATGAGGAACCCGTCGGAGGCGAAGGCATGGCCGCCGCAGTTGAGCGCCGACTCGATGCGGAATTCGCGCACCTCGATGCCCTTCTTGGCCAGGAACCGCCCCTGGATCATGCTGGAGCGGTAGTCCGTCACCTTGAGGATCACGCCCTTCTTCGGCGGGCGGACTTCGCCGTCGATCACCTGCGGATAAAAGTCGGGATACTGCTCCAGCGTGCCGTACAGCGTGGGATTGATGCCGGCGCTGAAGACCATGTTGCCGCGCGCGCGCGACTGCGCGAAGCCGCGCAGCGCCGCCTTGGCGTCGCTGTGCTCCGCCGGGTAGGGCGTCCCGTCCTTGTCGTAGGGCAGCCGGTCGAGCTTGGTCATGATGTTCACGTCCACCGAGCCGGGAACGATGCAGGCGTTCAGTTCGGCCTCCAGCGCGGGCCGATCGGCCGGGGCGGCCTGCCCGCGACGACGGAACAGCTGCTTGACCGGCGAGGTCTCGGGCAGGAGGGCGAAGTAGCGGGCCTTGTCGTTTTGCTCGTCCCAAGGGAGGGCGCGAATGGCCTCCACCTGCGCGTCGAGGGTGTCCTGCACGAGGTTCAGGTAGGCCGTGATGCGGGCGGCGCGCGCCTCGCGCGGGTCGGGCAAGGCGCTCGGCCGCACCGGCTCGAAGGGAAGCCCCAGCGTCGCGCAGTAGTGCTTCCGGACCCGCTCGATGAGAAGATCGTCAACCAGCGAGATCACCGCGCTGATGCCGAAACGGCCCACGCGCAGGGGAGTGTCGATGGTGAACCCCGTCCCCATGACCGGGATGTGGAAACGATGGTGCGTGCGGTACAACGACTCATTCATCTGCATGGAAACAAGAATACCACCATCGCGCGGGCATGGCCTTAAAAACCTGCCAAATTCCTGTAAAATCATGTCATAACCGCCGAATTTTCAACAAAATCGGGGTCCGCCGACTGGAGCTGAAAAAGCGCGGATATGCGGGGGTTTCGTTGGAATCGAAGGATTTTCCGGCATGCTTTCGCAGTCCGAACGGCGTGGCGAAAAACGCCGAAAACAAAGGCCTCGAGCGGCGATTCGCGCGAGGCCCGGAAACGACGAAGGCCGCCGGACGATGCCGACGGCCCCCAAGGTCCCCCCCATCGGGGCACCGGTTTGTCGCTTTAGAGGCTGCTGAAGGTGCGGACGGCCGTGCCGATCGGGGTTTCGGCCCGCAGGACGAAGATCTTGCCCGCCTCGAGGGTCGGCATTGCGTGCGTGCGCGCGCCGTGCCCCTTGATCGTGTGCACGATGCGGCCGTTCAGGTCAAGAATGCTGATCGTGTGCGACCCGGCTTCCATGCGACCGCTGCCGTCATCGCGCAACGAGATCTCGGCCTTGCCCACGCGGAGCCATTCGACATGGCCGCGGAGAACCTGGCCGGGATTCCGGATCGAGACCGTGGCCGGGTAGCGGCCGGGATCCTGGCAGGTTCCCGTGTAGGTGACGCGCACGATGCCATGGTTGGCAACGCTTCCCGGGTTGGCGGGGCAGCAGTTGTTTCCGCGCGCCCAGTCGATCAGGTACAGCGAGCCGTCGGCGCCCTGCTGGAAGTCCACGGGGTCGTTCAGGTTCGGCCGCCCGGTCTTGGTCATCGTCAGCACGGTGGTGGCGCCGGTGGTGGCGGTTCCCGTGGTGGCGCCGGTGGCCGTGTCGATCTGCTTCGCCCAGATGCCGGAGCCCATGTAGTCGGCGAAGAGCGTCACATTGTCCAGGTGCGGGGGCATCTTGCCGGGGTTGGAAATGCGGCCGTCGTACCGGATGATGGGGCCGCCGCCCGCGGCGCAGGTGTTGCCCTGTTCCGGTGTGCCGTTCGCGCCGGTGTAGGCCCAGGAGGGCGTCTTCTGCGGCGGAAGGGTATCCACGCCGGGATTCTGGGCCCAGTTGTTGACGGGAACCTGGGTGGACATGCCGGTGAAGTTGAAGTCCGTCCACGGCGTGCCGGTACCCGGCTCGTTGGGCTCATTGTAGGAGCCCGCCTTCGAGGATTGACGGACGGAGTTGCCGGCCCAGAACGGCCATCCGCTGAAGGCGGGAGTGGTGGTGAAGCTGTGCTCCTCGCCGCGCTGCGCGTCGGGTCCGCACTCGCTCCAGCGCAGCCAGCCGGGGCGGTTCGGGTCCAGGCCGATGGTGTACGGGTTGCGGCTGCCCTTCACGTAAAGCTCGGGCTTGACCTTGCTGGTGTCGAGGTACTCGGTGGCACGGGCGGAAAGGCCCGAATCCTGCCAGCGCTTCGCCCAGTATTCGCCGAAGTTGTTGGCGGGGATGGAGTACCCGCGCTCGGAATTGTCAGGACGAATGCGAAGGACCGCGCCGCGCAGGTCGGCGGTGTTGCCCGGGCCCATCGCCAAGGCCTCGTTGTCGCCGGTGGCGATGTACAGGTTGCCGTAGTTGTCGAACTGCAGCGCGCCGCCGGTGTGCCAGCGGGCGTTGTTCCCGGCGGGAATGTGAATCAGGACCTTCGCGGAGGCCAGGTCCATCATCCTCGTGGTGGCGTCCAACGTATAGCGGACGACCCGCCATCCCACCGAAGCGTCGCCCGAATGCGAGTTGTTCGGGCTGGTGCCGATGGAATAGAAAAGGTAGAGGTAGTTGTCGGTTCCGAAGGTGACCGGATTCAGCGCGATGCCCAGGAGGCCCTGCTCGTTCACGCCGCCGCCGCCGTGGCTTATCCCCGTGAGAGTGCCGATGACCCTCAGCGTGTCCGCCACGGCGTCGTAGAGAAGCACTCGAGCGGTGCCGTTCGTGCCTTTCTCGGCGATGTAGATATCGTTGAACTGCGCGCCGGGCTTCAGCCAGAAGGTCATCTTGAGAAGCGCGCGCGGAGCGACGGCCGGGAAGCGCGCATCGCTGACGACCGGCGTGGTGGTGAAGCCGGAATTCAGCGCTGCCGGCAGGCCCGCGCAGTCGCCCGTCGCGGTGGACGAGGCGTAGGCGCTGGTCCAGGACTGGGCCTGCGCGCCCGCGGCGAGCAGGGCCGCTGCGATCATGGCGAAGGAAATTTTCCTGTGAAGTTTGGACATATGCCTCTCCGGCTGATGGGATGGGAACGGACTTTGGACGTGCAATGTACTGCGCCAACGGGTTTTCCGCGCGGTCATAATCGCCTCGCGATCAATATTCATGGTGTCAGGAAGGCATTCCATCAACGGATCGCGGGGCAAAAACACCAGAACCTTCCCGGCTACGGGCGTCCCAGCATCCGGGTGAGCGTTCCCTTGGGGCTTTCGGCCCGAAGCAGGTAGACGCCGCCCGGGGCGAGGACGGGCAAGGCGTAATCACGCGGCCCCACG
>CBFGVC010000175.1:0-4368 GCA_965652255.1 uncultured Fibrobacteria bacterium
CATGGAGAAACCTTCGATGAAAAAATCAGAAATATGAAATCAGAAATATGAAAGGGAATGCAGGACTTCGCCGTCCCCGTGTCGCGTTCCTTCCAGGTTTCTGATTTCCGATTTCATGTTTTGTTTTACAGGCGTTTCCCCACCGCGTCCCAATCCACCACGTTCCAAAAGGTGTCGACCCACTCGGGGCGGCGGTTCTGGAATTTGAGATAGTAGGCGTGCTCCCACACGTCGATCGTGAGGAGGGGCGTGAGGCCCTTGCTGATCGGGCAATCCTGGTTCGCCGTGTTCTGGATCTCGAGGTCGCCGTCGTCGGCGACCACCAGCCACGCCCAGCCCGACCCGAACTGGGCGAGGGCCGACTCCTTGAATTTCTTCTGGAAGGCGTCGAAATCCCCGAAGGCGGCGTCGATCGCGCGGGCGAGCTTTCCGGAGGGTTGTCCCCCCTTGCCGGGCCCCATGCAGGCCCAGAAAAAATCGTGGTTCCAGACGCCCCCGGCGTTGTTTTTCACCTTCTGCCGGATCGCGGAGGGCACCTCGTCGAGGTGGGTCAGGAGGTCTTCCAGGCTCCGGTCCGCGAGGTCGGGCTGGTCCTTGAGGAGCTTGTTGAGGTTGTCGACGTAGGTTTGGTGGTGCTTGCCGTGGTGGATCCTCAGCGTGGCCTCGTCGTAGTGAGGCTCCAGCGCGTCGTAGGCGTAAGGAAGGGGCTTGAGCGTGTGCGGCATGATGACCTCCGAAAGCGTTCCCTTTCAGGAATACAAAGGGCCTGGCGACGGAGGGGCGAAGGAAACCAAAAGAAACATGAAGCCTGAGAGATGAAACATGAAGGAACGCGCGTCAGGCGACGGGATCTTGGTGGCCCGCGCAGGCGCCGGACGATCCTTCGCCCCCGACGAGGCCCCCCGGCTTCCCCTCCCGGGGAATTCCCCACTGATCCGATAAACATTTGACCGAAAAATTCTAATCTTCGTTTCGCGGGAATTTACCGGTTCCCGCTCATCAAATCCCTGAAAAGGAGACGATCATGGAATGGGCACTGTTTTCCGACTCGGGCCTTTTGTTCGCCCTGCGGTGGTTTCACATCCTGGCCGGCGTGGCCTGGATCGGCGTGCTGTGGTTCTTCAACTTCATGCAGGGCCCGTTCATGAACGAGGTGGACGCGCCGGTCAAGGGCGCGGTCAACTCGAAGCTGGCCCCGCGCACGCTGTGGTATTTCCGCTGGGGCGCCATGATCACCTTCCTGACGGGCTGGGCGCTGATCTCCATCTTCGCGAGCACCTTCCCGGGCTACATCACCTCGTCGCGCGGCATCATCATCATGTCGGGCGCGCTGATGGGCACGCTGATGTGGTTCAACGTGTGGTTCGTGATCTGGCCGCGGCAGAAGAAGATCATCGCGGCGGCGCAGGGCGGCCCGGCCGTCGACGCCTCGGTGGCGCGGCGCGCCTTTTTGGCCTCGCGCACCAACACCCTCCTGTCGATTCCGCTCCTGTTCATGATGGCGGGGGCGGTGCACCTGCCGGTCCTGGTCGGCGAGTCGGCATCGATCGGAGCATGGTTCGGCATCCTGGTCGCCATCCTGGCGCTGCTCGAGGTGAACGCGCTCACCGCGACCAACGGCCCGACCACCAAGCCCATCGAGAAGGTGAAGGGCGTGATCCACATGGGCGTGTTGCTCACGGTGGTCCTGTACGTGCTGCTCGAAGTCCTGCTCTGAGCGCCGTGATCTCCCGAATTCCGGATAAACGTCCTCGACTCCGGGCCGCTTCCCTCGCGGGAGCGGCCCTCTTCGCTGCCCTTCTCGCCGGATGCGGCGAGAAGGCGGAGAAGAGCCCGGAGCAGGCGCGGCTCGACAAGGGGCGCAACCTGTACGCCTTGCGCTGCGCCTCGTGCCACCACCCCGCCGATCCGCGCAAGGACGGCGGGTTGGGGCCGGCCGTGGCCGGCTCCTCGCTGGAGCTTTTGGACGCCCGCCTCAACCGGGCGGAGTATCCGGCAGGCTACGCGCCCAAGCGCGACACCCGGATGATGCCGAAGCTGCCGCACAGCCCCGAGGAGCTCGAGGCCCTGCACGCGTTTCTGAATTCGTTCTGATTCCGGGCCGGGCGATGTAGGGGCAAATGATCATTTGCCCCTACGCGGCACCGGTACCGTTTCGACGCCCCGGCCCGGTTTTGTCCCCGAAAGCCCCCCGGACACCCGGATTTCACGAAGAAGGCCCCGCATTTTCCCCGGTTTTCTTGGACGAGCCCCCCGTCCGGTATCTATACTATCGCTCCCCGGACGGTCTTCGAAAGTCATGAGGACCCCGGTTCCCCCGGAATCAAAGAGGAGCGACGCGATGACGAAAGCCAAGCCGTTCAACGCCAAACCCATGAAGCTCAGCATCCTGACCGCCGCCCTCCAGGAGCTGACCCCGCGCGAGAAGCGCGACGCCGATCCCGACCTCGCCATCGAGGAGTGGCTGCAGTTCTCGAAGGACATCGGGTCGCCCTACATCCAGCTTTCCTCGGCGCTGCATCCTTCCGAGAGCGACGTGCCGGCCGAGGCGATGCTCGACCCGGTCGCCAACCACCTCGACCTGCGCAAGCCCTTCACCAAGGAGCGCGCCTCGCGCGTGCTGGCCGCGATGAAGGCCACCGGCGTGGGCATGTCCGACATCGCCTACTTCGACAACTTCCTGCACCCCGACAAGGCCATCCGCCAGAAGAAGATCGACTTCATGTACCGCGTGTTCGACGCGGCGGCGCTTTTGGGCCTCGACGCGGTGTGCGGCTTCGTGGGCCGCAACTACGAGATCGACATGGACCGGAACCTCCAGATGTTCGAGGAGGTGTTCGTGCCCATGCTCAAGGAAGCGAAGGCCCGCGGCCTGACCTACCGCGTGGAGCAGTGCCCCATGCCCGGCTGGAACGTGACCGACAAGTGGCACAACAACATCGCCTACGCGCCCGGCCCCTGGATCGCGCTGCACCGCATCTGCGAGAAGCACGGGGTGGGCGACCAGTTCCGCATCCACTACGATCCCTCGCACTCCGTCCTGATGGGCCAGGACACGCGCTCGATGTTCCAATACCTGAAGGATGAGGGCTACAACTTCCTCATCGCGGGATTCCACGTGAAGGGGCAGGTGACCGACTCGAAGGGCGTCTCGGCCTGGGGCTACGGCGGCCAGACGATGGAGCGCGGCGACTGGAAGAACGGCAAGCCGTCGGGGAACCCGGCCGACCAGGCCAACGCGTGGAAGAAGCAGGTGGCCATCGCCGAGCACGAGCTGCCCGGCACGGCGAAGCATGATCCGCTGGCCTACCTGCAGAACCGCTCGGTGGACTGGCTCGACCACCAGCTCGCCGCGCGCGAGCTTTTGTCCATCGATCCGGCGGACACCTACCTGGTCGTGGAGCACGAGTATCCGCGCGCCCGCATCCAGGACAAGGAAAAGCTGGCTCCCATCCTGAAGGGCTCGCTGGCCTTCACCAAGGCCATCGACGAGGCCGCCGCCGCGATGTACTCGCTCCAGCACGAGGTGCTGGCGTCGCAGGGCATCCCGGTGCAAGGGGTCGGCCGCGAGGCGTACCGGTCGTAGTCCCTTGGGTGGCGCGTCCCAGGGCGCGCGGTTGCGCATCCATCACCACTGTAAGGGCGACCCATGGGTCGCCCTTACAAATCCAACGAGGTCTCAATGATCCACGGCACCAATCTTCCCGACGCGAACAAGCGCCGCCTCCTCGCCGGCATCGTCGGCGGCGGCGAGGGCGCCTTCATCGGCAGCGTTCACCGCATCGCCGCGGAGCTCGACGGCCAGGCCCAGGTGGTGGCGGGGGCGATGTCCTCCGACCCCGCCAAGGCCAAGCGCAGCGCCGACGCCTGGTTCCTCGACCGCTCCTACGGCAGCTTCGCCGAGATGGCGCAGGCCGAGGCGAAGCGCGCCGACGGCATCGACTTCGCCATGGTGTGCGTGCCGAACCACATGCACTTCCCGGTGGCCAAGGCCTTCCTGGAGGCCGGCATCCACGTGGTGTGCGACAAGCCCATGACCTTCACCCTGGAGGAGGCCGAGGAGCTGGTCAAGATCGTGGAGTCGAAGAAGCTGATCTTCGCCCTCACGCACAACTACACGGGCTATCCCGCCGTGCGGCAGGCGCGCGCGATGGTGAAGCAGGGACTCGTGGGCGACGTGCGCAAGGTGCTGGTCGAGTACAACCAGGACTGGCTGATGGAGCCCCTGGAGACCACGGGGCAGAAGCAGGCCTCCTGGCGCACCGACCCGACCAAGGCCGGCATTTCCAACTGCGTTGGCGACATCGGCACGCACGCCGAGAACCTGCTGGAATACATCACCGACGTGAAGATCAAGTCGCTGTGCGC
>CBFGVC010000176.1:0-4350 GCA_965652255.1 uncultured Fibrobacteria bacterium
GTGGATCGTGGATCGTGGATCGTGGATCGTGGATCGAGAAAACTTATCCCTCCTCCCGACCCGAATCCACGAGCTATTCATCTCGGGTTTTACCCGAAAAACGCATTTTCGCCGAAGAATCCCCCAAAAATCGCCGGATTTTGTGTTACACTTTGCAACATAGTTTGTTTAGACGATAGTTTATATATTGACTTTATGGGCCGGGGGTTCCGGCCCGCATTTTTCGACAGGAGTCCGTATGTCAGCATCCGCGTTCAAATCCGCTTCCGCCCTCGCCGTCCTGCTCTTGGGTGCCGCTTCGTTTCATACCGCCCACGCCGCCGAGTACCAGATCGACGCGGCGCACAGCGACGTGACCTTCAAGGTCAAGCACATGGGCATTTCCACGGTCACCGGATCGTTCGGTGAATTCTCGGGCTCGTTCAACGTCGACCCGAAGAACGTGTCGGCCACGACGGGCTCGGCGGTGATCAAGACGGCGAGCATCAACACCAACAACGCGCGCCGCGACAACCACCTCAAGAGCGACGACTTCTTCAACGCCGAGCAGTTCCCCGAGATCAAGTTCGTCAGCAAGGCCGTGAGGAACGTGAACATGGCCGACAGCACGGCCGACCTGGTGGGAGACCTCACCATTCGCGACGTGACCAAGGAAGTGGTGCTGAAGGTGAAGGGCACAGGCATCCTGGCGAAGGATCCCTGGGGCAACGAGCGCGCGGCGTTCCGGGCCACGGGCACGATCAACCGCTTCGACTACAACCTCAAGTGGAACAACCTGATCGAGGGCGGCGGCTTCGTGGTGGCCCCCGAGGTCGAGCTGGAACTGGCCTTCCAGGGCGTCCGCCCCGCGCCGGCAACGCCCGCGAAGAAGAAATAGATCCCGAAGGCCCGTAGGGGCGAGCCACGGCTCGCCCTTTCAAAATCCGGCGCGGCGTGCGCAGGCCGAGGCATGCCTCGGCCTTCCAGGATCCGGCGCCCTCATACCTGCGTACATAGGCCTCCGCAAGGGGGCTTTTTCATTGGCCCACCTGCCCGCGCAAGGGCGACCTTGACCTCGAGCGCGCTTGAGGTGTTAATCTTTCCTGCCTTCCTTCCGCGCTCCGACAACAGGACCCCCATGAACAACCCCACGCCCGCTTCCGCCCAGTCCTTTTTCCCCGACCCGAGGCGCGAGCGGAACTTTCTCCTCCTCCTGGCCTCCATGCAGTTCACCCACATCGTGGACTTCATGATCCTCATGCCCATGGGCCCGCGGCTCATGCACGACTTCGCGCTCGGCCCTTCGGCCTTCGGCTCCATCGTCTCGGCTTACACCTTCAGCGCGGGCATCGCGGGCATCCTCGCCGCGCTGTTCCTCGACCGCTTCGACCGCAGGGCGACCATGCTCTTCGTCTATCTGGGCTTCATCCTGGGCACCGTGCTGTGCGCGCTCGCCCCCAACGAGCACGCGCTCCTGATCGGCCGCATCGTGTCGGGAGGGTTCGGCGGAGTGGTGGTGGCCACGGTGTTCGCGATGATCGGCGACGTGATCCCGCTGCAAAGGAGGGGGGCGGCGATGGGACTCGTGATGACGGCCTTTTCGGTGGCCTCGATCGCGGGCGTGCCCCTCGGCTTGTACCTCTCCAATCATTTCGGCTGGCAGCTGCCGTTCTTCGCGCTCGCCCTCCTCTCCGCGGCGATGTGGGTCGCCGGCTTTCGGCTGTTGCCGCGGATGCGACGGCCGGAGTCTTCGCGCGCCTACGGCGCGCTCTCCGACTTCGCCGCGATCCTCTCGAGGCCGTCGCACTGGCGGGCCTTCGCCTTCACCTTCGCGATGATGGGCTCCACCTTCCTGGTCATCCCTTACATCAGCACCTACGTGGTCGCCAATTCCCGCGTGGACAACGCCGAGCTGCCCTGGCTGTTCTTCGTGGGCGGGCTGTTCACCTTCTTCACGCTCCGGTGGTTCGGCAAGCTGGGCGACCGGCACGGGCTCTTTCGCGTGTTCGCCTGGTTGAGCCTGGCCTCCATCGTTCCCGTGCTGGCGATGACTCACCTCGGGCCTTGGGGCCTCGCGGCGGCGCTGCCGGTGACCGTGGTCTTCATGGTGCTCGTTTCCGGCCGCTCGGCGCCGGGCATGGCGCTGCTCACCACCGCCGTGGAGCCGCGCCTGCGCGGCGGGTTCATGAGCATCAACACCGCGCTGCAGCAAATCGCCTCGGGAGTCGCGAGCCTCGCGGCGGGCCTCATCCTCATCCAGGGCGCCGACGGACGTTTCCAGCGCTACGACGTGGTGGGCTGGATCGCGACGGGAGGATTGCTTCTCAGCGTGTGGCTGGGCCGGGGGTTGGGAACGAAGCCGCAGACATAGCGGACCTCACACTTCCTATTTTTTGAAATGGATGCCGCGAATCCCTCCACGAAGGACCGAGCGCCGGAGCGAGACCAAGTCCCGCCAGGCGCCCGACACAGCGATACTTCAAGTATCGCGAGGAGGGCGGCGTCGAATGAGGATTTCGAGGAATTGAAAGCATGAAGGCCGAAGGCCTGAATCACGGGCGGGACGCCGGTCGTAGCCCGGCGATCCCCAGGCACATCTCCGTCGCCCCCATGATGGAGTGCACCGACCGGCACTTTCGTTACCTCGCGCGGCTGGTGTCGAGGCATGTGCGGCTCTACACCGAGATGGTGACGGCCCCGGCCATCGTGCATGGGCGCAAGGAGTTCCTGCTCGCCTACTCGCCGGAAGAACATCCCGTCGCCTTGCAGCTGGGCGGCAGCGATCCCGACGAGCTCGAGCGCTGCGCCGAGCTCGGCGCGAAGCTGGGCTACGACGAGATCAACCTCAACTGCGGCTGCCCGAGCGACCGCGTGCAGTCGGGCAAGTTCGGCGCCTGCCTGATGGCCGAGCCGGAGCTGGTGCGCGATTGCGTGAGGGCGATGATCCGCGGCGCCGGGCCCGGCGTGCCGGTGACGGTGAAGCACCGCACCGGCATCGACGACAAGGACTCTTACGACGAACTGAAGCGCTTCGTAAGCACGGTGGCCGAAGGCGGCTGCCGCTTCTTCGCCGTGCACGCGCGCAAGGCCTGGCTCAAGGGGCTCTCGCCCAAGGAGAACCGCGAAAAGCCGCCGCTCAATTACGAGACCGTCCGCCGCTTGAAGATGGACTTTCCGGAGTTCCAGTTCGTGCTCAACGGCGGCATCGTCTCGCTCGACCAGGCGGAAGCCTGGTTCCATAAACTCGACGGCGTGATGATCGGCCGCGAGGCCTACCGCGATCCCATGATGCTGGCCGACGTCGACCGCCGCTTCCATGGCGCGGATATCGCTCCGCCGACGGCCGAGGAGGTGGTGCGCGCCTTCATTCCCTATGTGCGCGCGCGGCTGGCCGAGGGCGAGCGCCTGCACTTCATCGCGCGGCACCTGCACGGCTTCTTCATCGGCGCGCCGGGGGCGAAGGCCTGGCGCACGACGCTCGCCGAGGGCGCGGCGCGCCCCGGCGCGACCGCCGACGTGATCGAGCGCGCGCTCGACGCGATGCATGCCGCCGCCAGGCGCAGGCAGGCCCTGGAGACTCCTTAGATCCCGACGGTATGACACGGGCGACGCACGGGTCTCCCTCGCGAAGCTTCGACCCCGACGAAACCCGAACGTTCCGGTGAGCCCGAAGGAGCCCCCATCTTGCTAACCTTGGGCCTCACCTGCGCGGGTTCCCAATGCTCGGTCGCCTGAAACGCCTGTTCCAACGCCTGCTCCCGAAGCCAGTCTACGAAGGACTCCTGAAGTGGGGTCTCGCGGCCGCCTGCCTCTTGAAGAACCAAAAGGCGCGTTGGTTCCGCGGCAGGACGAGTCCCTGGGTCTACGCTCCCCAAGGTTTCGATCCCGCGCGCGAAGCGGCCTATGCGCTCACGGAGTTCGAGGACTACCTCCGCGACTCGAAGCTCGGGGCCTCCGCGTTCGACGGCAAGACCATCCTCGAGCTGGGCCCGGGCAACAACCTCGGCGTCGCGCTCTTGTTCCTGAACGCGGGCGCGCGCCGTGTGATTTGCGCCGACCGCTTCTCGTCGTTGCTTCGCCCGCGCGACCAGCTGGCCGTCTACGAGGAACTGGAAAAGGCCTCGGGCGCGACCCTCGTGAACCGCCTCGTGAAGGTCGAGGGGAACGCGTTGCGCTTCGAAGGCGTCGAGTACCTCGCGAACGTGGCCGGGGAGGATCTCGGGAATCACGTCCCTCCGGGGAGCGTGGACATCGTCGTCTCGCGTGCCGTGCTGGAGCACGTCTACGATCTGCCCGCCGTGATGGCCGCGATGGATCGCGCCCTGCGCCCCGGCGGAACCATGATCCATGAGGTCGACTTCCGCGACCACG
>CBFGVC010000177.1:0-4336 GCA_965652255.1 uncultured Fibrobacteria bacterium
GGGATTCTGTCGGGGTCGGTTCTTCGTGGGTTCGGGATTCTTCGGGGTGGGTTCTTTGGCTGGCGGCTGCGGGGTTCCTCAATATCGGTTCCTGAGGGCTCGTGAGGCTTCGGGGGATGCTGATTCGGGATGTTTGCGCTCTCCCGAACCCCCCAGCGGAAGGCCCGCGGAGAATCCCCTCCTCGAAGAATTCCCTGCGAAGTCCCCCCTTGCCCCCCCCGCCGCCTTTAATTATCCTTCGTCCCCATTTTTTCAACAGGGAGGGCGTTTTGCCTACCCATAAGTCCGCCGAGAAACGCATCAAGACCGCCGCCAAGGCCAACCAGGTCAATCGCGCCGTTCGTTCCGCCATTCGCACCAGCCTCAAGAAGGTGCGCGGCGCCGCCAACAGCGACGACGCGGCCAAGGAGCTGCCGAACCTGTTCTCGCTGCTCGACAAGGCCGCCAGGCGCGGCCAGGGCGGAATGACCAAGAACGCCGCCTCGAACTACAAGCGCAAGGCCCAGAAGGCCGTCGCGACCATCGCCGCAGGCGGCGTGGCCCTGCCCCCGATCGCCAAGGCGAAGAGCGCCCAGGCCTCGAAGGCCAAGGCCGAGAAGGCGAAAGCGGCCAAGATCGCCCGCGCCGCCGCCGCGGCCGCAGCCGCGAAGAAGTGATCCGGACGGCGCAGCCGTGAGAAGCCGCCCCTCCGGGGCGGCTTTTTTTGTTTGCCTGTCGCGCCACCGGCGCAACAGGCAGGGGCGCACGGCCGTGCGCCCTTCCTAATATTGACGACGGAGGAAAGGCATGAGCGAGGCGTTACTGGGAGTCTATGGTCCGCGGGACCTCACCCTCGTGCGGGGCGAAGGCTCGTATGTTTGGGACGACGCGGGCCGCCGCTATCTCGACTGCGTCTCGGGAGTTGCGGTCAACGCGCTGGGCCACGGGAACGCGGCGGTGCGCGACGCGATCGTCGCGCAGGCGGGCAAGTTTCTTCACTCCAGCAATCTCTACGTGATTCCGGCGCAGCGCGACCTGGCCGCGCGGCTCAAGGAGCTGTCGGGCCTCGACGCGGTGTTCTTCTCCAACAGCGGCGCCGAGGCCAACGAGGGCGCGATCAAGTTCGCGCGGAGGTTCTTCGATTCCGGGGGGCATCCCGAGCGGCATGAGATCGTGAGCTTCAAGGGTTCGTTCCATGGACGCACCTACGGCGCCATGGCCGCCACGGGACAGGACAAGATCCGGCAGGGCTTCGGTCCGTTGCCGCCGGGGTTCCTCGTCGTCCCGTTCGACGATCCGGCGGCCCTGAAGGCCGCCGTGGGCCCGAACACGGCGGCGGTGATCTACGAGACGGTGCAGGCCGAAGGCGGGGTGAACGACATGCCTGCCGCGACGGCGGCGGCGTTGAAGGAGATCCAGGCCTCGGGCGTGCTGCTCATCGCCGACGAGATCCAGACGGGGCTGTGGCGCACGGGAACGTTCCTCGGCAGCGAGGCGCTGGGGCTTTCGCCCGACCTCGTCACGCTCGCGAAGCCCTTGGGCGGAGGACTCCCGCTGGGCGCGGTGTTGCTCAGGGACAAGGTGGCGGCGGCGGTCAAGCCCGGCGACCACGGTTCGACCTTCGGCGGCAATCCCGTGGCCTGCGCCGCGGGGCTGGCCGTGCTCGGAGCGCTCTCCGACCCGTCTTTCCAGAAGGACTATGCGGATCGGATCGCCCTCTTCCGCGGCGAACTCGAGTCCCTGATCGCGCGGAAGCAAAAGGCGGGAGTGAAGGTGGGGAACCTTCGCGGGCGTGGCTTCCTCGCGGGGATGCAGTGGGGCAATGACGGCGGCGATGTCGGAGCGCTGCAGAAGCGCCTGCGGGAGGCGGGCGTGCTGGCGCATCGCGCCGGCGCCGACGTGCTGCGGCTTTTGCCGCCGCTGACGTTCAGCCGCGGGGAGATCGGGGAATTGATCGCGGCGTTGGACGGGGCGATGGGGTGACGCGCTTCGCGCGGGACCCTTTGTCGGCCGCTCTTCGGAGGGTTCGGGAAACGCGGAGTGGCGAGAGGATGGCGCGACAATAAAACAGTGAGGCACAAGACGCCGGGCCACTTCGCCCGTGTTTCATTGTTCCATCGCTGCCTTGCCTCTTCCCGGACCCTCCAGCGTGGAGACATCGAAGAATCCCGAACCGGCGAAGGATGGCCGGCAAGGAATCCCCCGTCATTCCACGTTCGCGATCTGCTCCCGGATGATCTCCAGGTCCTCTTTCCACCCGATGCAGATCTGCTGGATGTCGTAAGCCTGGCTCTTGTTCGACAGCGTGTTCACCTCGCGCAGCATTTCCTGCTGGAGGAAGCCGAGCTTCTTTCCCGGCGCCGCGTGCGTCGAAAGGATCTCCAGGAAGTGGTCGAGGTGGGCGCGCAGGCGCGTCATCTCCTCGGCCACGTCGAGCTTCTCCGCCATGATGCCGATCTCGGTGGCGATCCGGTCCTCGGCGAGCTTCGCGCCGTTCAGGAGGTCCGCGACGCGCTCGCGCAACTTCGCGGCGTATTCGCGATTCCGGGCGGGCAGAAGCTTCGCCACCGTGTCGAGCCCCGGATAAAAGGCGCGGATGCGCGCCTCGAAGTCCTTGGCCAGTTCGCCGCCCTCGCGCTCGCGCATGGCCACGAGGTCCGCGCAGGCGGCGCGGAACACGGGGATGATCTTCGTCTCGAGCCTTCGCATCGCCTCCGGGTCTCCCGCGGCCGGGCCCTCGTTCCGGATCACCATGTCGGGAATGCGCAGCAAATCGGCGGGGCGGATGCCCGCGGGTTCCTCGGTGAGCACGGAAATGCGCCGCGCGATGGCGGCATAGGCATGGAACAGCGGTTCGTTGAGGGAGATGTCGACGTCCGTCGCGCCGCCCGCCTTGCCTTTGTCCACCACGTTGACGTTGCAGGTGACAGACCCGCGCGTCACGAAGGCGCCCAGTTCCTTGCGCAGGACGTTGTCGAGGTTCAGCAGTTCGCGTGGCCCCCGGCACTGGAAGTCGAGGTAACGGTTGTTGACGGACTTGATCTCGACGGAGATCGTATGGGCGTCGTCGGAGGATTCGGCGCGGCCGTAGCCGGTCATGGAGCGGAGAGGCATGGGGCAAAGCTAACAGCTGACGGGCAACGGGTAACGGCGAAAACACGGATGAAGGACGGGTCGAGGCAAGTTCCGGCTGTCACCCATCACCCGTTACCTGTTACCTTCTCCTCCGATGCCTCCCGTTCCTCCGAATTCCTCCGAAATCCCCCACGCCGAGGCGTTCCGCGCCCACTTGGTGCTCGAGCGTCGCCTGTCGGAGAACACGGCCGACGGCTATCTCTCGGACCTGCGCGCCTGTTGGGGCGCGCTGGGCGCGGGGGAAGATTCCGATGCGGCCGGGATACTCGTTCCCGCGCGGTTGAAGTCGCTGTTCAAGAGCCTCGTGGACCTGGGATTCGCGCCCGCGACGCTTTCGCGCTACCAGGCCTCGTTGCGCGGCTATGCCGAATTCCTGCGCGACGCCCGGCGTCTGCCGATCGACGACGACCCCCTGCGCGGCGTGCGCATTCCCGCCGCGCAACGCTACAAGCCGCGCTCGCTCTCGCACGCGGAGGTCAAGGCCTTGTATGCCGCCGCGGCGGAGCGGATGGCGGGGGGAGGCGCGAGGGAGGCGCGAGACGCCGCGCTGCTCGACCTGCTCTACGGCCTCGGCCTGCGCGTGTCGGAGGCCGTGACCCTTCCCCTCGACGCGCTGCGTTTCGACGAGGAGGTGGCCCTGGTGCAAGGCAAGGGCGGCAAGCAGCGGCTGGTGCCGCTGGGCGGCAAGGTGCGCGCGGCGCTGCGCGCGTGGATCGAGGGCGGCAGGGCGGAGCTTGCGAAGCCCTCCGCGGCCACCGTGCTGGTGAACGCGCGCGGCGCGCCTCTGTCGCGCATGGGCGCGTGGAACGCGGTGCGCGCCTTGTGCCTCGCGGCGGGCGTGGACGCCGAGACGGTTTCGCCTCATACCTTCCGCCACACTTTCGCCACGCACCTCATCGAGGCGGGAGCCGACCTGCGCGCGGTGCAGGAATTGCTCGGCCACGCCGACATCTCGACGACGCAGATCTACACGCATTTGGACCCGGATTACTTGAGGGAAGTGCATGCGAGCTTTCATCCGAGGAACAGGCAAGAATGAGGTTTGACGGCGGAGGGGCAAACGGGTGGCGGGCAACAGGTAACCGGGTAACGGGTAACGGGTAACGGGTAACGGGTAACGGGTAACGGGTAACGGGTAACGGGTAACGGGTAACGGGTAACGGGTAACGGGTAACGGGTAACGGGTAACGGGTAACGGGTAACGGGTAACGGGTAACGGGTA
>CBFGVC010000178.1:0-4254 GCA_965652255.1 uncultured Fibrobacteria bacterium
GCCCATCGCGACGAGGGCGGCCGCGAAAGCCATCGAAAGCGCATGCAAGCGTGATCCGTTCATGATCTTCCTCCCGGGTTCACGATGCGGGAATGCCCGGAGTCGCCGGTGTGCCGGGAGACGCGGGCACCCCGGGCGAAGCCGGCACCGCCGGCGTGGTCGAGGGCGTTATTCCGCCCGGCTGCGAGCCGGGAAGGGCCGTATCGGAGAGCGTGTCGGTCGGGCCATACCCCCCATCCTCCGGTGGCGGCATCACGGTATCCACCTCCAACGTGTCCGGCAACACGGGAGCGATGTAGCCGTCATCCTCACGGCAACTGCGGCCGACGAGCACGATCAGGATCAGGAGCAACGCGGCGGCGAGGATGTACGGCCAGGCCGGGCGATTTCGGGTTCTGGGTTCCATGGTTCGGTTCCTTTCGTTTCGCAGAATGGAGTCGCGGAGAGATCACCGGGGATGCGACGCGTCAGGGACGCGTCGGGGGCGATTCCGGCGCTCCGCCGCCAGTGGGCGAGCCCGGCGTCATGGGCGCGGGAGCCGTGGTGTCGCGCATCAAGGTGTCACGGCCGCGGCGCGTGGTGTCGCCGCGCATCCGCGTGGTGTCACGCCGTTCCATCCGGCGCGTGGTGTCGCCCCGCTGCAGGACGCGGGTGGTGTCGCCGGGCATCACCCGCGAATCGTCGCGCGTGGTGTTTCCCGGATTGGGGGATTTGCCGCCGGCGGCGAGCGCGGGGGTGGCCGCGATGGCCGCGGCCAGCACGGCCGACGCGACGGCCAACTGTTTCATCACGTTCTTGTGGGTCTGCATGGGGGAGCTCCTTTGAATGCGGACGGCGCGTCCGCAGGAATCAGCATACAAGATGAAGAAGGCGGGACAAGAAAAAATTTTCCCGCGCATGCAATCATGGCGGAAAGCATGTAAAACGCCGCGGTTCCGTTACGAATCGAAAGGAGCGCGAATCAAAAATTGAACTTCGTGGCCCGGGAACCGAATCGCCGTTCCCGGCGGTTGCCTCGGGGCGATTCCATCAAGGCAAGACGACGAGCGCGGGCTTGCCGGCTTACGCGCGGCGTCACTTCCGGATTTCCGTCAACGCCTTCAACACCTCGTCGCTGTGTCCGGCGACATCCACCTTCTTCCAAACCCTCGCCACCTTGCCGAAAGGATCGATGAGGAAGGTGTTGCGCGCCGAGAGCTTCTTTCCCGGCAGCGACATCACCGATCCGTAAGCCTTGGAGACCTCGCCCGTCGTGTCGGCGAGCAGCTTGAACGACAGCCCCTCCTTGGCGCAAAACTCGGCGTGCGTCTTCGCGTCGTCGGTGCTGACGCCGAGGATCACGGCGTCCCTCTCGGCGTACTTCGCCGAGTCCCGCTGGAAGTTGCGGCCTTGCAACGTGCAGCCCGAGGTGAAATCCTTCGGGTAGAAATACAGCACGACCCAGTGGCCGCGATAGTCCTTGAGCGAAACGATCGCGCCTTCCTGGCTGCGCAGCGAAAACTCCGGGGCGGGTTCGCCCGGGCGGGGCATGGCATCGACGTTCCTTGCCCCGAAGAGCAGCGCGGCGACGGCGACGAAGGAACGGGCAAAGGTGCGAATCGCGGACATGGCGGGCCTCCGGAGGATACCCCCATAGGGTACTCGATGTCGGGTGGCGGGAGGAGGGGGCAGTGGCGGGTGGCTTGTGGGTAGTGGGTGGGAAAACCGCACGAGAAAAGGCGGATATCGGAATTTTCCGCCAATTCCCCAGTCACGCGACGGATCCGGCTCCTGTCATGCTCCTCTTCCGGCCACCGGCCACTGGCCACTACCCACCTGCCACCAGCCACTAACCACTAGCCGCAAGCCCCTCCTTCCTTTTTACTATTTTCTTCCAATGCTTTCGCCCCGGAACATCCTCATTCGAATTATCAACCCGCTGCGGAGCGGCGTGTAGGGATTTTCCGGTTCCCTGACAGGCCCGCTCCGCACGAGCGGGCTTTTTTGTTTTCAGCGGGTCAAATGCCGGGAAAACAGGGACGAGAAAAACAAGGAAACGACGATGAAGAACGGCAAGAAGGTTTTCCTCTACGACACCACGTTGCGCGACGGCAACCAGGCGAAGGGCATCTCGTTCTCGCTCGAGGACAAGCTCGCCGTGGCGCGCAAGCTGGACGCCTTCGGGGTGGATTACATCGAAGGCGGCTGGCCCAACCCCACCAACCCGACCGACGTGGAGTTCTTCCGCCGCGCGAAGGCCATGACCTGGAAGCACGCGAAGATCGCCGCGTTCGGCAGCACCTGCAAGCCCAAGGGCGATCCCGCGAACGATTCGCTCTTGCGCCCGCTCGTCGAGTCGGGCGCGCCGGTGATCACGATCTTCGGCAAGAGCTGGGACCTGCACGTCACCGAGGTGCTGCGCACCACGCTGGAGGAGAATCTCCGCATGATCCGGGAATCGGTCGCGTTCCTCAAGAAGAACTGCGAGGAGGTCGTGTACGACGCCGAGCACTTCTTCGACGGCTACAAGACCAACCCGGATTACGCCCTCGCGACGCTCAAGGCAGCGGAAGAGGGCGGCGCCGACTGCCTCGTGCTCTGCGACACCAACGGCGGCATGGCGCTGTCGTGGGAGGTGGAGGAACTGGTCGCGCGCATGAAGAAGGAATTGAAGGCGCCGCTGGGCATCCACGTGCACAACGACACGGGCGTGGCCGTGGCCAACAGCCTCGCGGCCGTGCGCGCCGGGGCGGTTCAGGTGCAAGGGGTGATGAACGGATACGGCGAGCGCTGCGGCAACGCGAACCTCACCACCATCGCGGCCGACCTGCAGTTCAAGATGGGGATACCGGTCGTCTCCGACGAGCAAATGCGCTCGCTGCGGGCGCTTTCCCTCAGCATCGACGAGATCGCCAACCTCGCCAGCGACATCCGCGCGCCCTTCGTGGGCGAGGCGGCCTTCGCCCACAAGGGAGGCGCGCACGTCGACGGCGTGATGAAGCTCGCGCGCAGCTTCGAGCACATGGACCCCGCGCTCGTGGGCAACGGACGCGACTTCGTCGTGTCGAACCAGAGCGGCAGCAGCCTGATCTGGGACAAGATCAAGGCCATCAAGCCCGACCTCGACAAGCGCAGCCCCGAGGTGGCCGACATCCTCGCCGAGGTGAAGCGCCTGGAGGACGAAGGGTACCACTTCGAGCTGGCCGACGGAAGCTTCCAGCTGTTGGCGCGCCGTCGTCTCGGCCTTTTCAAGGACCGCTTCGAGTTCCTGGGATTCCGCGCCATCGAGGAGCAGGCGGAGGGGGCGGTGCGTTCGGAGTTCACGCTCAAGCTGAAGGTGGGCGACCAGGTGGAGCACACCGCGGCCGACGGCAACGGCCCGGTGGACGCGATGAACAAGGCCATGCTCAAGGCGCTGGTCAAATTCTTCCCCTCGCTCGGCGACCTCGAGCTGCAGGACTTCAAGGTGCGCGTGCTCACCGGCGGCGAGGGCGCCGGGGCGAAGGTGCGAGTCTGGACGCGCTACGTCGACCACGGGCATCCCGACCGCGAACCCTACGGCACGATCGGGGTGTCGACGAACGTGATCGAGGCGTCGTGGATGGCCCTGCGCGA
This sequence comes from uncultured Fibrobacteria bacterium, assembly GCA_965652255.1. Taxonomy (GTDB): domain Bacteria; phylum Fibrobacterota; class Fibrobacteria; order UBA11236; family UBA11236; genus UBA11236. The sequence continues at coordinate 3,595 of CBFGVC010000178.1, forward strand.
CGGGGTGCAGTACAAGCTGATGATGGAGGAGAAGAGAGAAGGGTGAAGAGTGAAGGGTGAAATAAAGGCGGGGAAGCCCGCTTTTATTGCTCCGAAACCACGGCCCACCGCCGGGATTCCGCCCTCTCGCCGTTTCCCTGCCGATCCTGCCATCCGTTCTACCTTCCCCCGATTTCACCCTTCACTCTTCTAACTTCACTCTTTCCATGCCCTACCGTCCCAAAGCTCCCGCCCCCGAAGAAGCCCCCACCCCGGGTTCCGTCCCCTTCGGCGTGCAGCTGCTGGGATTCCTCGCGGGCACCCTCATCCTCCTCCTCGCCGGCAAGTCGGCCGTGCAGGATTTCAGGCTCGCGCGGAAGCTCACGCACCTCGACCAATATTACGAGGCCGTCCCGGCCCGATGGGTCAAGCTCGACGTGCGCCGCGACGCGTCGGGAGACCCCGAATTCTATCCCGACGTGCTTTTCGACATGGACGTGGACGGAAAAAGCGTGTGGGGTTGGCGGCTTTCGCTGGAGGAAAATCCCCGCGACAGCATGCATTGGGTCGAACGCCTCTCGGGTTACGCCGTGGGCGACACGGTCACGGCCTACGTGAACCCCAAGGACTCCAGCGACTCGTTCGTGGAGCCCGTCTCCGACGGTACGCCCTATCGCATCC
>CBFGVC010000179.1:0-4245 GCA_965652255.1 uncultured Fibrobacteria bacterium
TCAGCCCGCGCAGCGCCTCGGGGCTTTCCATCAGGGAGCCGCCGATCTTGATGACAAGAGGATTCATCGGGGGCTGTTCTCCGGAAGTCGGGAGTCGGGAGTCCGGTGTCGGGAGGAGCTAAAACGGGTGATTCCAGAGATGCGAGGAAGGTTTCTTGCGCTTCTCCCGACTCCCGACACCCGACTCCCGACTCTCATCACGTCAACCCCAAAGTTTCTTCGAAGGCGAACATCACGTTGAAGTTCTGCAACGCCTGTCCCGACGCGCCCTTCACCATGTTGTCGAGCACGGAGACGACGAGGAGCTTGTCCGTCCCGGCGATCCGCCTCGCGGCGAAGCGGCATTCGTTGGTGCGCGCCACCTCGGCGGTTTGCGGCAACGCCGCCACGGCCTTCACGAACGGCGAGCCGCCGTAGGCCTTCTCCCACGCCGCCGCCGCGTCGGCCTCCGACTTCCCGGCGGCGAGGTCCAGGTAGATCGTCGAAAGGATGCCCCGCTCCATGGGAACGAGGTGCGGGGTGAAGACCGGCGCGACCTTCGCGCCTTGGGCGATGGAGAGCTGCTCGGCGATCTCGGGAAGATGCCGGTGCTCACCCGCCACCTTGTAGGCCGAGAAGTTCTCGTTCACGAAGAAGAAATGCGTGCCTTCGGTCGCCTTGCGGCCGGCGCCCGAGACGCCCGACTTGCTGTCGGCGACGATGCCGGCGGGCGAGACGACCCTCTCCCGCAGGAGCGGAATCAGCGGAAGCAGGATCGAGGTCGGGTAGCAGCCGGGGTTGGCGACGAGCCGCGCCTTCGCGATCGCCGCCCGGTGGATCTCGGTAAGCCCGTAAACGGACTCGGCCTGACGTCCCGGGTGCGGATGCTTGTGCGCGTAGGTCGTCTCGTAGGCGGCAAGGTCGGAGAGCCGATAGTCGGCCGAGAGGTCGATCACCTTCGTCTTCCCGTTCGCCAGGAAGGGTTCGATCGCCTCGGCCGAGGCCGCGTGCGGCAGGCACGAGAACACCGCATCGGGCGTGGTCTTGTGCGCGTCCGCGATCGAAATCAGCGTGCCCGCGCGCGCGGGAATCCGTCCCGAAAAGGCGGGGTAAACCTTGTCATAGGGCGTGCCCGCCTGCGATTCCGACGCGAGCCAGGTGATCTCGACACCGGGGTGCCGCGGTAAAAGGCGGAGCAATTCCGCGCCCGTCAGGCCCGTCGCCCCGAGGATTCCGACCGAAAGTTTCATGGAGACAAAATTTAACATGTGGAAAACGGCCAATTCGCCTTTTTCGACGCCTTCATGCGGCGTCGGCGCTATGCGGCGGCTTGCCATGCGGCAGGCGTTTCAAGTACATTTTCAGGCCTGAAAACGGGATAATCCCGGGAGAGAAACGACATGGCAACCATCACCAAGGTCTGGCTCGACGAATCCGAAAACGAGTGCACCATGTGCGGCGCCTGCGAGGCGACCTGCCCCGAGGTGTTCGAGGTTCCGGAGAAAATGGTCGTCAAGGGCGGTGCGGACTTGTCCCTCAACGACCAGATCGTCGAGGCCGCCGAAGGCTGCCCCGTGGGCACCATCGGCATCGAGTACGACAACAGCGGCAAGCGCGACAACCCGGCGTAGCAGGGGCGAATCTCATTCTCCCTGCAAGCCGGGGTGGATGTCGAGAACCGGTCCGTTCCGCGGGCCGGTTTTTTTGTGCCCGGATTTTTTCGGGAATGGGGGATCCTTCGAAATTGCAGGGGTGTCCGGGGGGCTTCGCCGAATAAGCGGCGTTTCGCCGCCGCACGCCCGGCCACCGCGGGCGAAGCGAAAAAAAGCATGTCGTGACACCTTGGACGGCGATATATTCCCTCGCGGGGAGATCACCGAAAGGACGGATCATGAAGAAGTATCTGCTGGCTTCGCTCGCCGTGTTCATCGCCTGGGCGGTCCTCGATTTCATCATCCACGGAATGCTGCTCATGGGGGCCTACGAGGCGAGCGCCTCGCTCTGGCGCCCCATGGAGGACATGAGCATGGGCCTCATGTACCTCGTCACCGCCTTGGTGGCGCTGGCCTTCACCGCCATTTACGCCTTCCACGTCAAGGGAAGCTCCGTGGGCGCGGGCGCGAAGTTCGGGCTCCTGTACGGACTCGCCACGGGCATCTCGATGGGCTTCGGCAGCTACCTCTACATGCCGATTCCCTATTCGCTGGCTTGGGGCTGGTTCCTCGGCACTGTGGTCGAGGCGGTTGTCGGCGGCGCGTTGGCCGGTTGGATCGTCAAGTCGCGGGCGGCGTGAGTTCGAACCGAGGCGCGGTTGGCGGGACGGTCCTCAACCCGGACGCAGCCACATCCGCCCTCCGCGCCGCTCGACCTTCAGCTTCGCGCCGAAGGTCTTCTCCAGCAGCTTCGCCGTGAGCACGGCGCGCTTGGGCCCGGCGGCCACGGCGCGGCCGTCTCGCAGCAGGAGGACGTGCGTGAACTCCGGCAGGATTTCCTCCACGTGGTGCGTGATGTAGACCACGCCCGGCCGCGCGCCGCGGGAGGACGCGGGCCGCAGCAGTCCCGCGAGGTTTTTCAGGAAGGCTTCGCGGGCCACGGGATCGAGCCCCGAGGTGGGCTCGTCGAGAAGCAGCAGGTCGGGGCGCATGGCCAAGGCCCGCGCGATCACCGCGCGCCGGCGCTGGCCCTGGCTGAGCCGCGAGAAAGGACGCTTGGCCAGGCGCGTCATTCCCACAAGGCGCAAGGCTCGCGCCGCTTCGCGGCGCTCCAGCGCCCCCGGCGCGTCGAACTGGATGCCCAAGGTCCCCAACGCTCCCGAGGCCGCCACGTCGCCCACCGATTGCATCCCTGAAAATTCGGGCTCCACTTCGTTTCCCACCCAGGCCACATGACGCCGCAATTCGTCGACATCGTCCTCGCCGAAACGACGACCGAGCACGGAGAGCTCCCCCTCGCGTGGCCAAAGCCACCCTTGGAGCATCTGGACCAAGGTGCTCTTTCCCGAGCCATTGGCGCCCAGGATGGCCCAATGCTCCCCCCGCCGCACCGTCCAGTCCAGGCCCCGAAGGGCCAGCGCATCCCCCCTTGAAACCACCGCGTTTTCGATGCGAATCAGGGTTTCGGGGCGTTTCGAGGGCATCGCGATAAATTAATTCAGGCGGGCCGAAACACGAATGAAACGCCTGTTGTATGGGGGGGAGGGCGCGATATCGGTAACTTTTGGGCCGATCAGGGAAGAAGCGCCGAAAAGGCCGGGACATCCGGCTGAAACACAGGTTGAAACAAGGACACGGAGCGACACTTGGACGGAATTTCAGTGCTGGTCACCGAGGACGATGCCGACATCCTGGAGCTCATCACCTACGGGCTCGAGGCGGAAGGGTTCCGCGTCTTTCCCGCGAAGACGGGTCAGGAGGCGCTCTCGATCCTCAGCGACGAGAGCATCGACCTCGCCGTGCTCGACGTGATGCTTCCCGACATCAGCGGCACGGAGGTGTGCCGACGCATGAAGCGCGACGAACGCCTCGAGCGCATTCCCGTGATCTTCCTGACGGCTCGCAACGAGGAGACAGACAAGCTCGTGGGCTTCAAGGTGGGGGCCGACGACTACGTGACCAAGCCCTTCTCGCCCAAGGAACTGGCGGCGCGCGTGCAGGCCCTCGTCCGCCGCGCGCGCGGCGGCGAGGACTACGCGTTCCGGGGCCTGCGCGTCACCCTCGACAGCCATCGCGTCGAGGTCGAGGGCCAACGCGTGCATCTCTCGCCGCGCGAGTTCTCGCTGCTCAAGGTGCTGCTCGAATCGAAGCCCAAGACGGTGGATCGCGGCACCTTGCTCGAGCGCGGCTGGGGCATGGACGCGAAGGCCGGCCTGCGCAGCGTGGACGTCGCCGTGACGCGACTGCGCGACAAGATCAAGCCGTACGGAACCTGCGTCCGCACCGTCACGGGCTTCGGATACCAGTGGGATCCGGAGGGGTTCAGGGGATAGGGAAGGGTTGGGGGTAAAAGGGATTTCAGTTACGAGTTACGAATTACGAGTTGCGAATGAAAGGGGAATGCCACGGGCAGCAGTGTATCCGCGCCTCAAGCTACACGCCTTGGGCAACAGAGGAAATAACCCATCGGCGACAGGGCTCGACGCATCCCATTTCCGTTCGTCAATCCGATCGTGATGCCGCTTTCTCCCGCCTCATCCTCTCGATTCCTCACGCCCTATTCGTAACTCGTAATTCGTAACTCGTAATTCGTAACTCGTAATTCGTAACTCGT
>CBFGVC010000180.1:0-4235 GCA_965652255.1 uncultured Fibrobacteria bacterium
CGCATTTTCTTCTCCTCCGCCATCATCTTCGTGAGCCACTCTCCCGTGTGGCTTCCCTGCGTCGCCGCGACTTCCTCCACCGTGCCCTTCGCGATCACGCGTCCCCCGCCCTCGCCGCCCTCGGGCCCCATGTCGAGGATGAAGTCGGCGTTGCGGACGATGTCGAGGTTGTGCTCGATCACCAGCACCGTGTTGCCTTGCGCCACGAGCGAGTGGAGCACCACGAGCAGCTTGCGCACGTCCTCGAAGTGCAGGCCCGTCGAGGGCTCGTCGAGGATGTAGAAGCTGCGCCCCGTGGCGCGGCGCGATAGCTCGGCCGAGAGCTTCATGCGCTGGGCCTCGCCGCCCGAGAGCGTCGTGGCCGACTGGCCCAGCTTCACGTAACCGAGCCCCACGTCGAGCAGCGTGCGCAGCTTCGAGGCGATGGGGGGAATGCTCTGGAAGAAAGCGTGGGCGTCCTCGATGGTCATGTCGAGCACCTCGGCGATGGACTTGCCCTTGTACAGCACCTGCAGCGTGTCGCGGTTGTAGCGGTTTCCCTTGCACACCTCGCACGGCACGTACACGTCGGGCAGGAACTGCATCTCGATCTTGATCAGGCCGTCGCCCTCGCAGTTCTCGCAGCGGCCGCCCTTCACGTTGAAGCTGAAGCGGCCGGGCTTGTAGCCGCGCACCTTCGCCTCGGGCGTCATGGCGAAGAGGTTGCGGATCTCGGTGAACAGGCCCGTGTAGGTGGCCGGGTTCGAGCGCGGCGTGCGGCCGATGGGGCTCTGGTCGATCACGATGGCCTTGTCCAAATGCTCCACGCCGCCGATCGACTTGTACTGTCCCGGCTTCTCGCGGGCGCCATGAAGCTTTTGCGCCAGGGCCTTGGCCAGCACGTCGTTGACCAGCGAGGATTTTCCGCTCCCCGAAACGCCCGTCACGGCGATGAACTTCCCCAGCGGAAAGGCCGCGTCCACGCCCTTGAGGTTGTTCTGCGTCACGCCGGTGATCTTCAGGAACTTGCCCGAATGGTCGGGAACCTTGGAGGCGTCGCGCCGGATCAACTCCTTCGCCCCTTGGGCGATGGTGGCCCGGTCGATGCGCTTGCGCCCCGAGAGGTAATCGCCCGTGTCGGTGTTCCCCGAGGCGATGAGCTGCTCCGCCGTTCCCGAGAACACGATGCGGCCGCCGTGCACGCCCGCGGCCGGCCCGATGTCGATCACCCAGTCGGCCAGGCGAATGGTATCGGCGTCGTGCTCGACCACGAGCACGGTGTTGCCCAGGTCGCGCAGGCGCTGCAAGGTCCGCAGCAGGCGGTCGTTGTCGCGCTGGTGCAGCCCGATGGAGGGCTCGTCGAGCACGTAGAGCACGCCCGTGAGTCCGGTGCCGATCTGCGAGGCCAGCCGGATGCGCTGCGCCTCGCCGCCCGAGAGCGTGCGCGCCGTGCGCGAGAGGTTGAGGTACGAGAGCCCCACGCTCACGAGGAAGGTCAGCCGCGCGGAAATCTCCTTGAAGACCTGCTTCGCGATCGCGCGCTCCTGCCCCGAAAGGTCGTCGTCCGCCGCCTTGATCTTCGGGAACTTGTAGAACTGGTACAAGCACGACTCCACCGAATCGTCCCACGCCTTGTCCTCCTGAAGCGCCTTCATCCAGTCGTGCGCGCGGCCGATGGACAGGTTGCAGACGTCGATGATGTTGACGCCCCGGATCGTCACCGCCAGCGACTCGGGCTTGAGACGAAGGCCCTTGCACGCGGCGCAGGGCTTGTCGTCCATGTACGACTCGAGGTCGCGGCGCACATGCTCGCTCTCGGTCTGCTCGTAGCGCCGCTTGATCGAATTGACCACGCCCTCGTACCGCGCGTGCCAGGTGTTCGTGTGGCCCGACGAGGCCCCCCACTTCACCTTGTACCGCTCCTCCCCCGTGCCGTTCAGGATCACGTCGAGGTGCTTCTTCGCAAGCTGCTTCAGCGGCGCCGTGAGCGAGAAGCCTTCCTTCTTCGCGATCTGCTGCAGGAGCTGCGTGTTCCAGCCCTCCGCATTGTCGGCCGTGCCCGCCCACGGCAAGATGCCCCCGTCGGCGATGGAGAGGTCCATGTCGAGGAGCGCGCGGACGTCCACTTCCTTGATGAAGCCCAGGCCGTTGCAGGCCGGGCAGGCGCCGTGAGGCGAGTTGAACGAGAAGGTGTGAGGCTCGATCTCGGGAAAGGATTGGCCCGTGGCCGGATCGACCAGCTTCTCGGAGAAGTAAACGTCCTCTCCCTTTTTTCCGTCCGCGGCGACGAGATGGACGTACAGTTCGCCCTCGCCGTGCTTGAGGGCCAGTTCCACGGAATCCGTGAGCCGCTTCTTGAACGCGTCGTCGCCGGCCGCGCCCGGCTTGATCCCCAAGCGATCGACGACGAGCTCGATGTTGTGCTTCACGTAGCGGTCGAGCTTGATCTTCTCCTCGAGCTGATACACCTGCCCGTCAACCCGGGCGCGCACGAAGCCCTGCTGGAGGTAACGCTGGAACAGGTCCTCGTACGTTCCCTTGCGATCCTTCACCAGCGGCGCGAGCAAAAGGATTTTCAGCTCGCCGCTCGCGGTCGCCGAGCTTGTCGAAGCGCCGCGTGACGGCAACGCCGCGACCGCGTCCACGATCTCCTGCACCGTCTGGCTCTTGAGCCGCTTGCCCGTCACCGGGCTGCGCGCGTGGCCGACGCGCGCGAACATCAGGCGCAGGTAATCGTAGATCTCCGTGATCGTGCCCACGGTGGAGCGCGGGTTGTGCCCCGCGCTTTTCTGGTCGATGGAGATCGCGGGCGACAGCCCTTCGATGAGGTCCACGTCGGGCTTTTCCATCATGCCCAGGAACTGCCGCGCATAGGACGACAGCGATTCCACGTAGCGCCTTTGCCCCTCCGCGTAGATCGTGTCGAAGGCCAGCGACGACTTGCCCGAGCCCGACAGCCCCGTGATCACCACGAGCTTGTCCTTGGGAATGTCGACGTCGACGTTCTTGAGGTTGTGCGCCTTGGCGCCGCGCACGCGGATCACGTGCTCGCCGGCGGATTCGAACGAAGTCGGGGATTTCTTGCTCATGTCTCTCGAAAATGCGGGTGCTTGAGAAAATTAGTGAAAAAGTATGAAAATAGTGAAAGTTTGGGCAGTACCGGAAAGATCGCGTCAATTGCGGGATTTGGGGGGGTATTCGTTGGGGTCGATGGGTTGTTCGGGGGTTCTTCGGGGGAAACGGAGCGTGGTGGTTCGTGGTTCGTGGTTCGTGAATCGTGGTTCGTAAAACACAACACGAGGGTGTTCACGATCCACTATCCACGCTTCACGATCCACCCCTCATCCCTCTTCCCTCCCGGGCTTAAGCCTCTAGTCCTCCGGTACCGCGTTCTGCTCCTGCATGCTCACGCGTCCCGCGCTCTGCGCGGGATTTCCGTTGTTGCCCCGGTCGCGCGCGTCCTTGGAGGCGCCGTCGTCGGAGTCGCGCGGCGGTGGCCCCGGCGTTCCGGGCTCGTCCACCTCCTTGCCGTGGCGGTGCGGGTCCAGGATGGGATCGTGCCGCCCGCGCGGCGTGCTCTCCTTGCCGGGCGGCGGAGGACAGTTGTCGGGAGAAGATTCTTGATCGCTCATGCGAACCTCCTGGCTAGGGAGGAACATCCTAAAATGGGAGGGGGCGCGCAGCGCAGCGCCTGCAAGCGTAATCTTCCCGAGCCGGCGTGAGAGTTACGAAAGGTTACCGCCGACGATTCGACGGCGATGCATCCGGCCACCCTCGTATCTTGCCTGCATGGACACTTTCCAGGTTTGGACGATCGGCCACTCGGTGCTGACGCTCGACGTCTTTCTCGAGCGCCTGCGCTCGCATCGCATCGAGCTTGTCGCCGACGTGCGGCGCCATCCCGTCTCGAGCCGGCGGCCGCAGTTCGAGCGGCGCGCGCTGGAATCGGCGCTGGCCGAGGCCGGCATCCGCTACCGGCATTTTCCCGGCCTCGGCGGACGGCGCGAGCCGCGTCCCGATTCTTCGAACACCTCCTGGAAGAACGAGGCCTTCCGCGGCTTCGCCGACCATATGGACACCGCGGAGTTCCGCGAGGCCGCCGAGGCGCTGGCCGAGGAGGCGCGGCGCGAGCGCACGGCGATCCTGTGCGCGGAGGGCGACTGGAAGCGCTGCCACCGCGGGCTGATCGCGGACTGGCTCCGCGATCAAGGCGCCGCGGTGCATCATATCGAGGCCGACGGATCGCTGCGCGAGCA
>CBFGVC010000181.1:0-4203 GCA_965652255.1 uncultured Fibrobacteria bacterium
CGAAGCTCTCGGGCATGAGGAACACCACCGAGGAACCCTCGCGGCGGGTCCACAGGCGGGAGGGCGACGCGAAGGAACCCGGCTTCACCGAGACGGTCACGTTGGTGTCGACGCTCACGACGGTCGGAGTGAAGCGCTGCGACTCGAAGCTCAGGCGGGTGTAGTCGGCGCCGCGCGCGACCGTGGAGATGCGAACCTCGTCGATTCGGCCCGCCCACGGGCGGGTCATCGTGCCGCTCACCGTGCCGTCGGAGCTGAACGCGCCGATGAACCACGGGTTGGCGGTGGCCACGGGGCCCGCGCCGGTGATGGTCTCGAACGGGGTGGTCTCGCCGCCGGAGATGATGGGGGAGCCCCACGGCTCGACCTGCTCCTCGGCGGTGATGTCGCGCTGGCGGCGGATGGTCCAGGCCGTGCCGTCGTAGGTCGCGTTGATGTACACCCAGTAGGTCTGCTCCTGGAAGGGAGTGCGGGGGCCGATGTTGGTCTCGACCTGCGCGGCGGTGCCGCCGGCGCTGTAGTAGTTGCCCGGCGAGCCCGTGCCGCTGCGGAGCATGTACGCGCCGTCGCCGCTGGCGTTGTTGTGGGCGATGATCTGCTTGTTGCCGGCGCTGGTGTTTCCATTGTTCGAAACGGGAGTGGCGATCACCCAGGCTTCGAGCGTCATCGGACCGGTGTGGGTGCTCAGGGCCGCCGAGGCGCCGGGCGAGAAGTGCAGGTAGTTGCTCGCCGGGTCGTTGGCGCCGGGCTGGGTCTCATAGAACACCCGGGCCGGGCCCACCTGGCCCATCTCCAGGAAGTCGAGCGTGGAGTAGGTGTTCACGTTGGTGGCCTTGTACCCGTTCGCGGCGTCCCTCACCGTGTCGGCGGTCGGCTCGCTCATGTGAAAGACCGCCTGGTAGCCGTTCGTCGTGGAGAAGGTCGCGGAAGGATTCGACATCGTCGTCGCGCCGGCCTTGCGCCAATAAACGCGGAACGAGGCCGCGGTCGCGCTGTTGGCCTGCACGCTGTCGAGCCGTACCCAGATCGCCCCCGAGCCGGTTCCTCCGGTGACCCAGTGGTCCACCTCGAAGGGCAGGTCGGTGGTGCCGTCGGCCTTGGTCACGCGGATGTCCGCCCCGCCTGCCAGCACGGCGGCGTTCCCGGTGAACATGTTCGCGTGCGTGCCGGGATTGAAACGAACCAGCACGGGAATATTGGTGACGAGCGTCGTGGTGACGCCGGTGGTGTTGACGTTGACGTTGCGGTAGTTGCCCCAGGTGGAGTAATCTCCCGCGAACGCGGCTCCGGCCAAGGCCAGCAGCGCGGTAAGGTGACGACGATTCAGCATGACAAATCTCCCCGTTTGCATTCCATTGTGAGCTTGGTCCTCCGGCGACTCTCCGGCCGACGGTCCCGGATTCCAAGATAGGGTCGGATCGGATGAAATAGGTCTTATTTATGTCAAATCGATAGTCTTCTACCGGAAAAGCCAACGTATTAATCCGGATTAAGGCGAAAAAACACGATTATTCCCGGATTTTGGAATCGGATTTGACGGGCCCATGAGGCCATCCGCGTTGTAACTCCCTTATCGACAGGGGGTTCGACGAGTGGCTTCGCAGCCGCCCGAAAACCCATGTTATCGTGTTCATTTTCGCGAGATTCGATGGCAGAGAGTTTCTTTTGCCATAATTTCAACGACACGCTAAAAAAGCGGAATTTAGCGGGTGTTACCCTCGATTCCGTTATTATCCGCCGTATTCCGCCTGTGCGGTCGGGGGCGCGATTTTTACCTCTGGCCCAACGTTTTTTTAGCGCGTCACCTTTATAAAAGGGTCAACGATGAAGAAGCTCACTCTCCTCGCCGCGGCCGCGGCCTCCTTCCTCGCGCTGGGCTGCAGCGAATATCTCTGCCTCGCGCCTCCGGGCACCACGGCCTCTTCAAAGCTCACGCTTTGTCATGTGAAGGGCAACGGCAAATACGAGCTGATCACGGTCAAGGCTTCCGCCGCGCAGGCGCACGCCGACCACGGCGACTTCCTGGCCCCGGCGGGCGCCAAGAAGAATTCCGATTGCGTCGAGCCGGCTCCCGTCCCGCCGCCGGTCACGCCCCCGCCGACGGGAACACCCGAGACGGTGCCGCCCACCACGACCCCGCCGGCTGACACCGTGCCGCCGACGTTGCCCCCGCTTCCCATCGAGGACGACATCGTGAAGGAGTTGCCCGAGGAGATCCGCGACATTCCCTGCGCCGTGGACGATTCGCAGCCCCAGTGCCAGCTTTGATCGCGGCTGACGTCGTTGTTCGGGGATAGCATCGAAGGCCCGTAAAGCGGGGAAGAAAGAAGAGCTCCGGCGAAGGCCGGGAGCTTGCCCCGGCGAAGGCCGGGAGCTTGCCCCGGCGAAGGCCGGGGTTTTCATTTCAGGATCTTTCCGCCCCTCCGGGTGGCGCCACGACGTGCAGGGTTCGGCCCTCACCCGGGGATCCCGATGACGGGATGAGCCGATGCGCCTCGACACCCCTCTCCGTGAGAGCGGCGATGGTCTTGACCGCCGCAGCCTCCATTTCGGCGCCCCCGCCATAGGCGACATACACCGACTTGCCGCGAAAGCGGGGCAGCCATTCGGTGCGAAGCACCCCGTCATCACCCGCTCCCGCCGCGGGAAAGCCCGCCTCGATCAGCTCGAGCGCACGCACCACGCCGGCGCAGAGATAGAGCCGTCCCGGCGAGCCGTCGAGCAGGCGGGCATTGTAGGGGCACGCCGGCGCCCCCGCAACGGAGAGCGCCGCGGGCTTGGCCGCGGCATCGGTCGCGAAGGCCTGAAGGTGCGCGACGCGCGCTCCGTCGACCCAGGGCACGAGCAGCGAGTGCCGGTAAAAGCGCAGGTGCCCTTCGCGGTTGAACAGCCCCCAGGCGACGAGGGCGTCGCGCGTGAAGCGCGCCGCGAGGCCGTTGGCCGCGCTCCGATAGTCGCTCACCACGCGCAGGCCCTGCGCGAGCCAGGTTTTGCGGAAGATGCGCCTCTCCTTGAGCCAGGCCGCCTCGCGGCTTCCGGCTTTCACGGGAGCGCAATGCGAGAGCAAGGCTTCGAGGGCCTCCTCGCGACCGGGAGGTTGCGAGCCTGCAAGGTCACGGGACGACAGGGGAGAAGGGGATTTTTCGGCTCGCCCGCCGGCTGCCTCCGGAGTTCGCGGTGATCCGGGGTCCGTTTCCGCCGGGAACAATTCGGTTTGCCCGTCACCGGATGCGCTGCGACCCGAACGATGGCCCCCGTTGGTCATGGGGATAATCTAAGGAAATGAAATCCGAAAAATGAAACATGAAAGGTGGCCGTCGCCCCGGCAGGGTCGGCCCGCGGCGCCTTCATCCAGGTCGCCTCTTTCAAGTTTTCATGAAAGATTTCCCGCTTTCCAATTCCCATTTCCCATTTTTCCCTCATGCCCCTGTCCGTTCGCGAAAACATTCCCCTCGCGCCATACGTCTCGTTCCGGGTGGGGGGACCGGCGCGCTGGTTTTGCGCTCCTGCCTCGCCGGAGGAGTTCCGGGCAGCGCGGGAGTTCGCGCGCGGGCGCGGTGTGCCGACCTTCCTGCTCGGGAACGGCAGCAATCTCGTGATTTCGGACGCGGGCTTTCCGGGTCTGGTGGTGCACACGGCGAATCATGGGGGGATCCGCTGGGAAGGTCTTCGCGTCCGGGTGGACTGCGGGGCCCTGCTTTGGGAGGTGGTGCGGCAATCGGTGGAGCGGGGTTTCTCCGGCATCGAGAACCTCGCCGGCATTCCAGGGACGCTGGGCGGGGGCACCTGGATCAACGCGGGCGCCTTCGACCAGGAGCTGAAGGACACGATCGTGGAAGTGGTCTCGCTCGACGCGAACGGCAACCTCGTCCGCCGCGGCAACGCGGCGTGCGGCTTCGGCTATCGCCGCTCCGCCTTCTGCGAACTCGACGAGTGGATCGTGGAGACCACGCTGGAGTTGAAGCCCGGCGGCGACGCGGAAGCCCTCACGGCGCAGTCCGAGGCGATCGTGCGCCGGCGCGAAGAGAGACAGCCCTTGCATCTGCCCAATGCCGGCAGCATGTTCAAGCGTCCCCCCGGCAACTATGCCGGGGCGCTCATCGAGGCGGCCGGGCTCAAGGGCTTCCGCATGGGCAACGCGGGCATCTCCGACAAGCACGCCAATTTCACCGTGAACCTGGGCGGCGCGACCGCGCAGGAGAT
>CBFGVC010000182.1:0-4047 GCA_965652255.1 uncultured Fibrobacteria bacterium
GCCCGGGCCGCGGTCGGAGACCGTGACGACACCGAAGTCCCCCCGTACGGCAAGTTCGACCTCGAGAGTCCCCCCCGCGGGTGAAGCTTCCCGGGCGTTGCTGAGGAGGCTTTGCAGCGTTTGTTCCATGCCCACCGCAGGCGCGGCGACGACCACGGATTTTTCGCCCTGGAGGGAAACGCGCAGGGGAATGTCGTCATGCCACTGCGACGCGAGCTTCTCGATCATGAGAGCCGCGTCCGTCCGCTGCACGGCGATCTCCTCGGGATCCCACGTCGCCCCCGCCATGGCGCGCACCACGTGGTCGCAGCGCTCGAGGCTTTCCTTCAGTTCGTCCCACTCCTCGGCCAATGCCTCGTCGCTTCCCGCCTTTCGGCGCAACCTGTCGGAGATAAGCCCTGCCGCGTTGAGCGGGCTGGCCAGCTCGTGGCAAAAGCCCGAGGCCACCGCCCCGGCGGCGCGCAGCCGGTCGCGCTGCCGCTCGCGCGCTTCGGCCATCGCGAGACGGTCACGGTAGGCGCGGGCGCGATGCGCGGCGAAGATCGCGAGTCCCGAGACCGCGCCGGCCAGCAGCCATTCGTAAGCGAGGTTCGGGCCGAGCGGGCCGATCCAGGCATACGGATCGACGAGGCTTTGCGCGCTCCAGCCGAGCGCGGCCAGGGCCGCCGCGCCAAGGCCCAGGACGGCGAGCGCCGATCCGATCGGGAGCAAAAGGCCCGCGAGCCCGATCTCGAAGTGGATCAGGCTGTGCAGGGGGTTCGTCAGGCCTCCCGACAGGCCGAAGATCAAGGTCATGGCGGCGAGGTCCACCGCGCATTGCAACAGCAGGAGCACGGCGGGAACGGCGCGACCGGTGCGCAGCCAGGCGAGCGAGAGCAGGTTGAAGAGGAGCAGCGCTCCCAGCGCCCCGAGGCACCAGGGCAGGTCGGAGCGGAACATCCAGCCGTAACGCAGGGCGGGGTAGAGGAGGATGAGCTGCAGGACGATGTGGGCGAAGCGGACGCGGACAAGCAGGCCCAGCGCGCGGCGCGCTTCCTCATCAGCCGCTGCGAACGGGATTGTTCCGGGCCGGCTCATGGCATCGAAAAGTAGGTTCCCCGGAACCCGATTCGGCCCCGCCCGACGGGGACGTCCGTCGGCATCCCCGCCGCATTTGGTGGCACGGGCGGGCGCGGACGCCTCACGGGCGATTCCTTCGCGGCGCCAAGGAAGCTCCCCGTGTAAATTACCGGAATGTCCTTCGCGCCTGATTTCTTCGCGCGGGCGCGCCTCGCGGCTTGGCTCGCCGTCCTCGCATGCCTTTCGGGCTGCGTGCTGGGTGGAGGGGCCTCGGAGGAGGACGGGTCATTCGCTCCGCCCGCCGCCCCCGCCGGTTGGCCGCGGATCCATTGGCCCAAGGACAATCCTTACTCTCCGGCCAAGGCGGAACTGGGGAGGACCCTGTTCTTCGACCCGCGCCTCAGCAGCGAGGGCGTGGTCAGTTGCACCTGGTGCCATTCGGAGCGCGCGTCCTTCGCGGACAAGCATAGCGACCGCTTCAGCACCGGCGTGAACCGGCAGCACACGCGCTATAACACGCCGACGTTGGTGAACGTGGCGTTCAACTCCACGTTCATGTTCGCGGGCGAGGCGTCGACCCTGGAGGAACAGGTCCTGCATCCTTTGCTTTCGCCTCGCGAAATGGACATGACGGAGGCCGGGATCACGGCTTTGCTATCGGCCGATTCCGCCTATGTCCGCGGGTTCCGGGAATCGTTCGGTCCCGGCCCGATCGTCTTGGATCGTGTCGCGAAGGCCTTGGCCACCTTCCAGAGAACCCTGATCAGCCACCGTTCGCCGTATGACGCCTGGAAGGCGGGAGAAGATACGGCCCTTACGCCGGCGGCCAGGCGCGGCGAGGCGCTTTTCATGGGCAAGGCGGATTGCGCGCGTTGCCATGTTCCTCCGCTCTTCACCGACGGCCGGTTTCACAACACCGGCCTTGCCGGGGAGGATTCGGGCCGCGCGCGCGTCACCGGGCTCGCTTCGGATCTGGGCAAGTTCAAGACGCCGACCCTTCGCAACCTCTTGTGGACGCGGCCCTACGCGCATGACGGACGCTTTTTCGAATTGCGCGACATGGTGGAGCATTATAACGCCGGCGGACTTCCGCACTCCGGGCAGGATACGCTCCTGAAGCCCTTGGGACTCACGTACGGCGAGGTCAGCGACATTCTGGAATTCCTGGGATCGCTCACCGATCAGCATTTCATGGACGAGCACGCGCCCTGAGGCGATCCGGGTTCCGCATTCCCGCCCCGTATCCTCGCGACTTGCGGCGGGTGTAAATTGTTGCCATGAGTGGGCCGAAAACCCGGAATCCGGGGGGGACGACCTCCGGTCAGGCCCTTGGCGGGGGAACTTCGGGGAGGAGGGGGCCCTTTTACCCGGCCATCGCCCTCTCCGCGGTTCTCTCGGCTTGCCTTTCCAGCCCCGACTCCGGGCCGCCCAAGCGCGAAACCCCGCCGCCACCGCCCGCCGGATGGCCCGCGATGAAGTGGCCCGCCGACAATCCCTATTCGGCGGCCAAGGTGGACCTGGGCCGCGAGCTTTTCTTCGATGGCGGCATCTCGCGGGACAGCCGGATCAGTTGCGCATGGTGCCACGCTCCCGGCACGGCCTTCGCCGACAACCATCATTCGCCGTTCAGCGGCGGCGTGGACGGGGTCGAGACGCGGCGAAACACCCCGACCCTCGCGAACCTGGGGTGGTCCGGGCGCCTCATGTACGACGGCATCGCGGGGTCGCTCGAGGAGCAGGCGCTGCTTCCCCTCCTCAACCCCCTCGAGATGGATTCCAACCGGGATTCCATCGAATCCTACCTCAATGCCGATTCCGCCTATGTCGTTTTGTTTCGCCGCGCCTTCGGCAAGGGACCGGCGACGCTCGAGCGGGTGGCGAAGGCGCTGGCGGCCTTCCAGCGAACGCTCGTGAGCCATCGCTCGCCCTACGACCGCTGGGCGGAGGGCGACAGCGCCGCGATGAGCCCCGCGGCCAGGCGCGGGGCGGCGCTCTTCCTGGGCGAGAGGGGCGGTTGCTTTCGGTGCCACGCGCCTCCGCTTTTCACCGACGGGGGGTTCCACGACATCGGTCTCGACCTCACGCCCGTCGATTCGGGCCGGGCAGGGGTGACGGGCCTTTCGGCCGATCTCGGCAAGTTCAAGACCCCCACGCTCCGCAACGTTTCCAGGACGTACCCGTACATGCACGACGGCCGTTTCGGCGACCTCGAGAATATCGTCAAGCATTACAACGAAGGCGGCAAGCCCAGTCCCAACCGCGATTTCCGAATCGTCCCCTTGGGGCTGGACGAGGAGGAAATCCGGGATATTGTGGCCTTCCTGGAGTCGCTGGAGGATCCGGATTTCATCGAAGGCCGTTCCCTGTAACGTTCGCGCAAGATTGGGCCCCTTCGTGGTCCGGGTCCGCTTCTCCATGCCGTGCGGAAAAGAATGCGATTACCGTGAAATTGCCGTAAATTCCTAGTTTACGAAGACACCCGAAAACCCAAAAAACCACGGAGAAGACCCCCATGTTCCCAGCCATTCCCAACAGCGCCGCCATGCTCGCCCGCCGCGAGAAAATGCCGGTGATCAACGCCAACAAAAAAGGCAGCACGCTCAAGCATCCCGCACCCAAGAGCCCCAGGGTTTTCTGCGACTCGGCGGTGAAGGCCGACATCGAACCGTTGCTCCGCGCCGGCCTCATCCACGGCATCACCACGAATCCGACCTTGCTGAAGAAGGCCGGGGCGAAGTCGTGGAAGGAAGCCAAGGCCATCATGAAGGATTTGTGCGCGATGCTGAATCCGCTTCCCGTGTCGCTCGAACTGACGGAGCTCACCGAGGAGAAGATGGTGAAGCAGGCCACCGAACTGGGCGCGCTGGGCAAGAACGCCATCATCAAGGTGCCCATGGGCGGGTATCCCGCCGTCGTCGAGGGCGGCGATCCGTTCACCGGCCTCAAGGTGATCCGCCGCCTGTGGGAGAAGGGCATCAAGACCAACGT
>CBFGVC010000183.1:0-4035 GCA_965652255.1 uncultured Fibrobacteria bacterium
CTCCCGACACCCGACACCCGACTCCCGACACCCGTCTCCCGACACCCGTCTCCCGACACCCGACTTCAGCTCCATGCTCACCAAGCTCCGCCACTACTTCTCCCTCGTCCGCTTTTCCCACACTCTCTTCGCCCTGCCGTTCGCGCTCGCCGGAATGCTGTGGGCCGCCGGAGGATCCCCCTCCTTGCGTGTATGGGTGCTGGTTCTCGTGTGCATGGCCACCGCGCGCAACGCCGCCATGGCCTTCAACCGCCTTGCCGACGCGGCCTATGACGCCCGCAACCCGCGCACCGCGGGCCGGCACCTTCCGGCGGGCATCCTTTCGCGAGGCGGCGTGCTGGCCTTCTTCGCCGTCAACGCCGCGCTCTTCGTCGCCGCCACGTGGTTCCTGAACCCGCTGGCCTTCGCGCTCTCGCTTCCGGCGCTCCTGACCGTGTGCTTCTATTCCCTCACGAAGCGCTTCACCTCGTGGTCGCACCTGTTTCTGGGCCTTGCCATCGGCATCTCGCCCGTGGGCGCGTGGATCGCAGTTCAAGGGGCATTCGGCGGCGAGGCGCTCCTGCTCAGCCTCATGTTGATGGCCTGGATCGCGGGCTTCGACGTCATTTACGCCACGCAGGACGAGGAGTTCGACCGGAAGGCGGGCCTGCACTCCGTCCCCGCGCGCTTCGGGCGGCGCGGGGCCCTGCGAATCAGCCTGGCGCTGCACGCCCTCATGCTCGCGCTCGGCGTGGCGCTGGAGGCGTCCTTCGCGCTCGGATGGCCGTTCCGGATCGCGCTCGCCGCCACGGCGGCCTTGCTCGCCTACTTGCACCTCTTCCGCCGCGGCGAATCGCTCGACGGGTTGAACCAGGATTTTTTCCTCGCCAACATCGCCGTCAGTCTGGTTATTTTTTCCGGCATCGCCGCGTCGGTCCTGTTGGGGACGGCGGGGGGATCCTAGTACATAAAAAGAATGCGAAGAGGGCCTTCGAACCCCGGGGGCCATGA
This sequence comes from uncultured Fibrobacteria bacterium, assembly GCA_965652255.1. Taxonomy (GTDB): domain Bacteria; phylum Fibrobacterota; class Fibrobacteria; order UBA11236; family UBA11236; genus UBA11236. The sequence continues at coordinate 991 of CBFGVC010000183.1, forward strand.
AGTCCATAAGCTAGGGAATCGGGATCGGCGGCGGGCTTCGCCCCGGCCCATAAACATTCGAAAGGAAACGCGCCATGAGCGTGATGAACGCCGACAACAAGCTGATCCGCATCGGGGTCGTGTACGACGGGAATTTCTTCCTCCACGTCAGCAACTATTACCTGTACCACCATGCCCGCGGGGCCCGCATCAGCCTCGACGGCCTGCATGGGTTCATCCGCTCCAAGGTCGCCGAGCTCGAGGGCACCGAGACGCGCTATTGTCCCATCGTGGACGCCCATTACTTCCGCGGCCGCCTTCCCTCGAAGGTGGTGGAAGAGCGCAACCGCCTGCTGAGCGAGCGGGTGTTCGAGGACATCCTCATTCGCCAGAACATCACCACCCATTACCTTCCCATTCCGGAAGGGCGCGGCTCCGAGAAGGGCATCGACGTGTGGCTGGCGCTCGAGACCTACGAGCTCGCCGTGCTCAAGCGCTTCAACGTCATCGTGCTGATCGCGGGAGACGGCGACTTCGTGCCGCTGGCGCGCAAGCTCAACAGCCTCGGGACGCGCGTGATGCTATTGGGCTGGGATTTCCGCTATCAGGACGAGCTGGGCGAGGACCGCGAGACGCGCACCTCGCAGGCCCTGCAGGCCGAGTGCACCTATCCGCTCATGATGTCCTCCGTCATCGACGCCGCGCCCCCCGACGACACCCGCATCAACAACCTCTTCGTGCCCGCGGGCCTGGGCCCGCGGCCCGAGCGTCCGGAGCGCGCGGCCTACGCGTCGCGCGCGGCCTCGTCATCGCATGGCTCCGAGGCGGACTCCGACGACGACACGCTTTACGAGGGACGCGTCAAGCGCATCAAGGACGGTTACGGCTTCATCGTCGCGCCGCAGCTCGAGGGCGACATCTTCTTCTATCACCTCGACGTGCTTGAAGGGGCGTTCCAGTCGTTGGCCGAGGGCGACTCCGTCGAGTTCCGGCTGGGCCGGAACGAGAAGGGGATTACGGCGCGGGAAGTCAGCCGGAAGGAAGATTAGGCCAGGATGTTGCCGGCAGGGATGACGCATGCGTCATCCCCACGGCGCGTCATCCGTGCGGGATCCCCATCAGCCGCGCGTGCCAGCTTTCGCGGGCCGGGAGGGCGAAGCGACCGCCCAGCACCGCGTCCGTTTCGCGCACGGTGGTGTCGTACACCACGGTGTCGGGGGTGATCGTCCCGGCGGCCGCCAAGGCGCGGAAGGCGGGGCGATCCACGTCCAGGACGGTTCCGGAGCGGTCGCGGTAGAATACCCGCGCGCCGCCCGTCCACTCCACGCCGCGTTTCGCGGCGGCTTCCTTCAGGAAAAACAGGAGGGCATCGCGCGAGCAGCCCGCGATCTCGTGCGGGCGGTGCGCCACGACCACGAAGCGCCCGTCGATCACCGCGGCCGCGCCGTCCACCGGCGCGCCGTGGCTGGCCCAGCCCGACAGGAAGCGGTTCAGTTCCGAGAGCAATCCCGAGGTCTCTTCCCCGCTCATCGACCGGGTGGCGGGAAAGACGAGGCAGGGCTGCCCGGCGTAGCCGCGCAGCGGGGACGTTTGGGCGGCGAGGGAGTCGGTGGAGGCGTCCAGGAGCGTCATGGGGCGGTGATCTCGCGGTAAAGGGTTCCGGACGGTCCCGACGACAACGCGAGACCCGCCCACTCCGACCGATGGCGCACGAGGCCCGTGCGCCCCATCCACGAGGAACCCGAGCCCAGGAGGCTTGGGCCCACCCAAGTGCTCTCGGCGAAGGCCCAGCATTCGTGCCGCTTGCCCGAAAGCTTCACCGTCTCGGCGCCCCGGAGGACGCGCACGAAGCGAATGTCGCCGACCAAGGTGTCGAGCCGCCAGCCGGCGACGGGGATTTCGGGAAAGGGAAGGTCGGGACCGGGGTCGGGGATCGCCGCGCTGTCGGGCAGGAATCGCCCGGGGCGAAACCCCAGGCGCGCGAGCGCGGCAACGGGGGCGGGCGCCGAATGCGCCGCCGGGGACAGCGAGACGCGCAGGAGAGTGTCCCCGGCGATCACGGTGTCGGCGGTGCGCGTGGCCAGGAGTGAGAAATCCGCCAGCAGGGAGTCCTTGCCCGCGCGGCGGAGGTTTTCCTTCCACAGGTAGCTTCGGGTCGCGGTCAGGGCGAAGGCATCCCGCTCCGGATGCAAGGTCGCGGGTCTCGGCACCCGCGGAGCGGACGAGCCTCCTCCGATGAGGTCGCAGCCGGCGAGCGCGAAAGCGGCGAGCAGAAACCCGATCGGGGCCGGGAGGAAGGGAATACGGCAAGGCGCGCGCATGCCGCCAATATACCTAGTCGCCGAATCTATCTTCACGCGCATGAAACCCTTCGAAACGCCGTTGGAGAGGCTGCGCGCGCTCGGGCTCGAGCTGCCGGATCCCCCCGCGCCCAAGGGCTGGTATGTGCCCGTGGTTCGTTCGGGAAGCCTCGCGTTCGTTTCGGGACAGTTGCCGATCCATGGGGGGACGGTCGCGGTCGGCGGTATCCTCGGGGGCGGGAATCGGGTCGATGGGGGGGCGACAGGAGGCCTTTCCGTCGAGGAAGGCCGCGAGGCCGCGCGCCTCTGCATGCTCAACGTGCTCGCGGCCCTCGAAGGCAACGGGGTTCCGCTTTCCTCCGTCCGCCGCGTGGTGAAGGTGACGGGTTTCGTATGCTCCGCCCCGGATTTCCACGACCAGCCGCAAGTGCTCAACGCGGCCTCGGAACTCCTGACGGATGTCTTCGGCGATGCGGGGCGTCATGCCCGCGCGGCGGTGGGCGTTTCCGCCTTGCCGCTCGGCGCGGCGGTGGAGATCGAGGCGGTCTTCGAGGTCGCCTGACGATGCCGACGGATGGCCGTGGCGCAGGCGCCCTATACCCGGGATCGCACGTAACGGACGCAGCATGCTGCGTCCATCTCAGCAGTGTTCTTCGATCGCCTGCGCAACGTCCGCGCCGATCTCGTGCGCGTCGCGTCCCGAGATCTGGTAGCGCTCCAGCATGAACACCACGTCGCCGTCCTTCATCAGGGCGATGGCCGGGGA
>CBFGVC010000184.1:0-4012 GCA_965652255.1 uncultured Fibrobacteria bacterium
GCGAAAGCGTCGTCATCCCCATGAAGGCCTACAAGACCTTGTGCGTCTCGTCGCAGGTGGGCTGCAAGATGGGCTGCCGGTTCTGCGAGACCGCGCAGATGGGCTTCGTGCGAAACCTCAGCGCGGCGGAGATCGTCGCGCAGGCCTTCGTCGCGCGGCGCGTGCTCGGCGAGCCCGTCGAGAACGTCGTGTTCATGGGCATGGGCGAGCCCACCGACAACCTCGACGCCGTGGTGGAATCCATCCGCATCCTCGCCGACCAGGGCGGATTCGGGATTCCGCTCCGGTCGATCACGATCTCCACGGTGGGCAACGTTCCCGGCATCCGGCGGCTGGCGGAGCTTGCGAAGCTGCCGCTCTCCGAAGGCGGGCTGCGCGGCTTCCGGCTCGCGGTTTCGCTCAACGCTCCCGACGACGCCGTGCGCGACGCGCTCATGCCCGTCAACGGCTCGTGGGACATGGCCGGGCTCCGCGAGGCGCTCGCCGAGTGGCCGCTGGCGCGGCGCGACGACTTCATCCTCGTCGAGTACGTGCTCATCGCGGGCGTGAACGACGGCCCGGGGCACGCCCGGCTCGTGGCCGAATACCTGAGGGGACTGAAGGCCTGCGTGAACCTGATCCCCTACAACCCGCGCCTTGATTCCCCTTACGCCCGTCCCGAGCCGGCGCGCGTGGCCGCATTCTTCCGCGAGTTGCAAGCGCACGGGCAGTACTGCCGCATCCGCGGCACCAAGGGCGACGACGCCATGGCCGCCTGCGGGCAACTCGGCAACCGTTCGCTGCGGCGCGCGAGGCGTTCCCCGGACGCAACAGCGGGCGCCGCACGTCCGGAGGCTCCCAAGGTCACCGGACAACCTTCGTGAACAAGGATCCCCCCATGCCGCATGCTCATCCCCCTTCCGGAATCCGCGTCGCAAAAATCGCATCGCCCATCGGCACGCTGCTCGTGTATGCCGATGCCACGGGGTTGGTGGCCCTGGATTTTCCGGGTGCGAAGCCGGCTGAGGGGAGTTCTCCGGCGACCACGCGTGATCGGGGGACGTTGCAGGCCGCCGCCTCTGCGCTGAGCGATTACTTCGCCAAGGGCAAGGAATTGCCGCGCAAGTTGGCGGGGAACCGCGAGGGCACGCCGTTCCAGAAGAAGGTGTGGGACGCGATCGCGCGCATCCCGCTGGGGCAAACGCGCAGCTACGGGGAAATCGCGGAGGAGGTCGGGCATCCGCGCGCGGCGCGCGCCGTGGGCTCGGCCTGCGGGGCCAATCCCTTGCCGCTGTTCGTGCCCTGCCACCGCGTGGTGGCGTCGATGGGAAAGATCGGCGGGTACGCTGGGAAGACCCACATCAAGGTCAAGCTGCTGAGGATGGAGGGGGCCCTTTAGGCAAATATGAAATCAGAAATCGGAAACATGAATGCCCTTCGTGGCGTTTCCTTTTCCGATTTCTGATTTCATATTTCCGATTTTCCTTCTACAACGCGTTCACCCAATTCCTGAGCGCCTCCCACGCCCCCGGCAAATCGAGGTTCCAGCGAGCGCGGGCTTCGCGGTCGATGTGCGGATTCGCGCCCACGGTGTCGATCGTCCAGGCGGGCTCGGTGCCCGGGCGGCGAAGGATGAGGTGGCGCGGCGCGCCGTTCGAGGTTTCCCAGTAGCCGTAAGGTCCCGTGCGCCGCTCGTCGGTGGGGCCGAAATACGCGGCGCAGCGCGTGCCCGCGGCCGCGGCCACGTGCATCAGGCCGCTGTCGTTGCCGAGGAAGAAGCGCGACGACGCGAGCAGTCCGGCGGTCTCCGCGAGGGAGCGCGTCTCCACCGTCAGCAGCGCGTCGCGGCAGTCCATCGCCACCGCGGCGCGCAAGGCATGCTCCTCGGGCCCGCCCACCAGCACGCAGGGCCAGCCGGTCTCGTGATGCACGCGGCGGATCAACGCCGCGAAGGCGTCGGGCGCGAGCCGTTTATCGGCCATTCCGCGCTCCGCGCTGGAACCCGGATGGCAGGCGAAGAAGGGGCCTTCGGGCAATCCTTCGGGGCGCGCGGGCGCGAAGGGCAGAAACGGTTCGCCGGGATCGCCCACGGGATCGCGCAGGAAGTCGCCGACGAGGCGCACGTTCTGCGGCGTGTCGTGCAGCTTCTCGAGCGGCAGCGAATGATGCTGCACCCACTCGGGAAGGCGATTATGGGGGTAACGGAACCCTTGGCGCAGCTTCGCTCCGGCCAGGAAGTGGAACAGCGAGAACTTCCAGTGCGAGGAGGGAAAAAGCGCGAGGCTGTGGGTGAAACCCTTGGCGCGGATCCTCGACAGGACGGAGATTCCATGCAGCAGGTTCTCACGGTCGGGATCCCACTCGTGGACCGCGCCGAAGAATCCTCCCGAGCGCGCCATGGCCGCGATGCCCGACTTGAGCGCGAGGAACTCGAGCCTGTCGGGGCCGAGCGCGGCGTGCAATGCCCGCAACGCCGGCGTCGCCATGATGAAGTTTCCGATGCCGATGGGGCAAAGAACGAGGGTGCGTCCCTCGCGCGGATCGCGGTAGAGCTTGGGCACGGCTAAAAACTACTCCCTGTAAGGGCGAGCCATGGCTCGCCCTTACCGAAGGATCGTCCGCGCTCCATCACTACCACGATCCGCTTCCTGGCGTCCTCGACGCACCCCCAGCGCATCCCAATACTCCGGCCATCCGGGGAAGGCCGCGCGGAGCGGCGTATCCGCCGCTTCTTCGGGAGTTCCGAGGAACGGAACCGACCCGGGCGACAGCAGCAGGCAGCGATCGGCGAAGCCCAGCGCGAGGTCGACCTCGTGAACCGCCGCGAGCACGGCACGGCCCGGAGCGGCCCGCGCCCAGTCGCCCAGCAGCCCGAGCATGCGCGCCTTCGCCGGAGGATCGAGGTGCGAGAGCGGCTCGTCCAGCAGCAGGACCGGAGCGTCCTGTGCCAGCGCGCGGGCGAGGCAGAGGCGCTGGCGCTCGCCGTCGCTGAGGCGGCCGACGGGACGGTCCGCGAGGTGCGCGCACTCCAGGTCCTCCAGCACGCGCGTCACCATCACGTCGTCCGCCTCGCGCGCCGAGGCGAACCAGCGCGCGTGCGGCGTGCGCCCGAGCCCGACCAGCTCGCGCCCCAGCAAGAAAGGCGGCAGGCCGGGATCGGTGAGAAGGAGCGCGGCACGGCGCGCGCGGGCGCGTCCCGGCAACGAGGATACGGGATCTCCGTCGAGCAACACGGAACCGGAAAGCGGCGGCAGGATGCCCGCGAGCGTCTTGAGCAACGTGGTCTTGCCCGAACCATTGCGGCCCAGCAGGCAGGTCAGTTCGCCCGCGCGCAAGGCGAGGTCGAAAGGCGGAAAGAGGGCGCAGACGCCGTAGCCTGCCGCCAGCGCCTGCGCCGAGAGCGGTTCGCTTGCGGAGTGCGGCGTCGCCGCGGCATTCGTGGCGGGAGACGTCATGCGGCCCTCGCGGCGCGGCGCAGCAGGAAATACAGCACGGCGGGCGCGCCGAAGAGCGAGGTGATGGCGTTGAGCGGCAGGGCGCCGCCCTCGCCGCCGGGCCCCGGCGCATGGCTGAGCGCGTCGCACAGGAGAAGCAGCGCCGCGCCGACGAGCATGCAGGCCGGCTGCAAGACGCGCGGATCGGAGCGGCGTACGAGCGCGCGCGCGAGGTGCGGAACGGCGAGGCCGACGAAGGCGATCGGGCCGCAGAACGCGGTGATCGCGCCCGCGAGCAGGCTCGCGATCGCGAGCAATGCGGCGCGAAAGGCGCGCACGCGCACGCCGAGGGCCGCCGCCGCCGAGTCTCCCAGCAAGGTGGCGTAAAGCGGGCGCGAAAGCGCCATGGCCGCGACGAGCCCAATGCCCACGCAGGCGGCCATCACCGCGTTCTGCGGCCACGTCACGCCCCCGAGCCCGCCGAATCCCCACAGCGAATACGCCTTGAGCCTCGCCGCGTCGGTGAAGTATTGCATCAGGGCGATCACCGCGCCGCAGGCGCTGGCGATCATCAGGCCCGCGAGCAGGAGCGAGGCCGA
>CBFGVC010000185.1:0-3952 GCA_965652255.1 uncultured Fibrobacteria bacterium
GGAGAGTCGGTCCGCGCCAAGGTCCCTTTCAAAAAGCCCCATCCGGAAACACCGGGTGGGGCTTTTTCGTTGGGAAGAAAGGGGCTCCGCTGTTCTAACTTCCCCGCCATGACCGGCCCCCCCTCCCCTGCCGTCGCGACCGGTCGCGGAGCGCGGATCGGGCTGGCGGCGCTTCTCTTCGCCTTCAACCTCGCGCTGCAGCTCGGCCTTGGCGCGCGCGGGCTGGATGACGAACCGATGAACGCGCTGCATCCCACGGCGCACGACGCGCTCGAGTACGTGCGCGCGGCCGAGGCCTTGGCCGAAGGGCGCGACCTCGCGAGCGGGCTGACGGAAGCCTTGGGAAGCGGCTGGCGGACTCCCGGATATTCCTTGTTCCTCTCGATGTTCGAGCGGTCCTTCGACGAGCCTTGGCGCGCGGCCCGTATCGCCCAGATCCTGCTCACGGCCGCCATCGCTCCCGTGGTCCTTTGGATGCTATCCGCCCTGGTTCCCCTGCCCGCGGCGTTGGCGGGCGCGGCCGTCGCGGCGGCCTGGCTGCCGCTTTACCACTACTCGGCGGCCTTGGTCGCCGAGCCCCTCTCGTTGTTTCTCATGGCCGTGTTGTTGCTCTTGCTGTCGCGGCGCGGCCTCGCGGGGCGACCCGGGATTTGGGCGGCGGCGGGCGCGACGGTTGCCGCCTTGGTTTACCTCAAGCCCAACCACCTCCTCTTGCTCGTTCCCGTGTGCGGATTCCTGCTCGCCGCGGAAGGAAGGCGGGGATGGGGGGCCGCTGTCGCGGTCACGGCGCTGGCGGTGATACTGATCGCCCCGTGGTCGGCGTGGGTTTCCCGACAGCAAGGAACCTTCGTGGCGCTCTCGACGACCTCGGGCTACAACCTGTACCTGGGCACCGGGGTGCCTCCCGTCGGCATCGACGACGGCTCCCTTCCCGCGCGCGCGGCGCGGGCCACCGGATTGCGCGGCGGAACGGAAGACCTTCCGCGCGATCCGGAAAGCGTGGAGGGCGCCTGGAAAAGCGCCGCATGGAGCGCGGAACTCGGCCGCAAGGCGCGCGCGACGTGGGCGGAGAGGCCCCTCGCCTCCTCGCTGCACGGTGCGGCGAAGGCGCTGCATGCCTTCGGCTTCTCCCTGCGCGGCGCGCGCGACGCGTTGCTGGCGTTGTTTTTCGCGGCGGCCATGGCCGCCGGCGCGGCGCTTCGCCGCGACCGCGCCGCGAGGCCTTGGGTCGTCTTCATGGCGCTCTGCACGCTTGTGGTGGCGCTCCAGGCTTTCGTCTGGCTGCCGAACCAACGCCTCAAGACGGTGATGTTCGACCTTCCGGCGTTGCTGGTGTTGTCGCTGGCCGTCGCGGAGGGCTGGAGGCGCATTCGCCGGCCGGCAACCCCGTAGGCCCCCTGCGGCCCGGCGAAGGACCCAGGCCGAAGCGGAACCGGGGAGCCCTGGGATCGCGGGAGGACTCCCCTCCCGCGTTCGGATCCCTTCCTAAGGCTGCGTCTTGATCAGCGTGCGGTAGGCTCCGGCGCGGAAGTCGACGAGATAGATGCCGCCGCGCAGGGAGCCGGGCAAGGCGATCACATGGTAGCCGGGTTGCATCGTCTCGTCGGCGAGACGGGCGACGAGGTTGCCGCGGGTGTCGAACACGCGCACCACCACCCTTTCGGCCCGCGGAAGGCCGAAGCGGAGCATGCCCCCGCCCGTGGATGCGGCGTTGCGAAGCGACAGGCTTCCGGGCAGGATGGAGACGTCCTGTTCGTTGGTGGTGAAGCGCTGGATGGAGGAGAACGCGCTGACGCCGGAGGCGTTCTTGGCCCTCACCCGCCAGTAGTAATGGGTTAGCGGCGCGAGCACGATGGGGATGGGCCGCGTGAGCGCCGTGATGCCGGAGTCGTTCAGGATGAAGTTCGGGAACTCCGGAGCGGTGGAAACCTGAACATGATAGGTGGCCGCGTTGGAGGCCGCGCCCCATGCGAGGGAAGTTCCGGAACGGGCCACGCCTTCGGCGAACTGCGCCGGAGACTGCGGCACGGGAACGCCGGGAGGCGCGAGGGCGCCCGTGGTGAACCGGAATATCGTGGACCAGGCGCTGGTGCCCACGGAGTTGCGCGCGTTCACGCGCCAGTAGTATTCGGTGTTCGGCGAGAGCCCCAGGACGTTACGGCTCGTTCCCGCCAGGGAGTCGTTGAGGACGTAAGACCCCGTCTGGTTGAAGTCCGGGGAGATGGACAGCTGGACGCGATACGAAGTCGCGCCCGCGGAGGCGTTCCAGGCGAGCGTGGGCGAGGTGTTCACTCCCACCTCGAACTGCGCGGGGCTTGCCAGCACGGGCGCGGCGGGAACGATCATGGGCGTGCTGAAAACCCAGATCTCGGACCAGGCGCCCACCCCGACATGGTTGGAGGCCCGGACGCGCCAGTAGTACGTTCCGCCGCCGGCGAGGAGGCCGGCGGCCACGGCGCGCGTGGTGTCGGGAATCGAGTCGTTCAAGACGGTGGTGGCGAAGTCGAACGAGGTGGAGACCTGCACGCGATAGGCGCTCGCGGTGGCGGCGGAGCGCCACGTCAAGGCGGGCGTGAGCGTCGAGACGGTCGCGAAGGAGGAGGGGCTCGCCAGCACCGGCGCGGAGGGAGGCGCGGTGGGCACGGCGCCGGTGGTGAAAGTCCAGATGGAGGACCACGGGCTCGTTCCGGCGGGGTTCCTGGCGCGCACGCGCCAGTAATGCACGGTGTTTCCGGCGAATTGTCCGGGCGCGACGCTGTTGGCCGTGAGGGTGGAATCGTTGAACACGGTGGAGGCGAAATTATTGGTCGAGACCTGGAGTTGGTAGGTGACCGCCCCGTTCACGGCGTTCCACGCAAGGTTCGAGAACACGTTGACGCCGGTGGCCCCGTTCGAAGGCGAGGAAAGGGTGGGTGCGGAGGGATCCGTCGCGGTGGTGAAGGTGCGCGAGGCCGACCATGGGCCGGAACCCGCGACATTCTGGGCGCTCGCCCGCCAGTAGTAGACGCCGTTGACGGCCAGGCCGGACGCGCTGAAGAAGTTCTGCGTCACGACCGTGTCGCGCATCAGCGTGCCGGTGAACCCGGGATTCGTCGAGAGCTGCAACCGGTACCCCGTGACTCCCGCCATCCCGATCCAGCTGAGCGTGGTGGTGAGGGGAATCGCCTTCGCGTTGTCGGCAGGAGAGACGAGTACCGGAGCCTCCGTCGGAGCCGGGGCGGTGGTGATGAAACCGCGCTGAAGCGAGAAGTCGGTGTGGCCGGAGGGGAGGTGGGCCTGGACGCGCCAATGATAGGCCGTGCTGGGGTTCAAGTTCCCCAGCAGCCGGCTCGTTCCGGAGACCACCTCGTTGACGAGGAAGGACGAGAAATTGGAGGCGGTGGAAACCTGCACCCGGTACGAGGTCGCCCCGGAAAAGGGTTGCCATGAAATCGTGGTGGAGAGCGGGATATTGCTCGCGTTGTCCTCCGGGGAGTCGAGAACGGGGCGCGATGCCTGGGAGGAGGCTATCGTGAAGGTGCCCGTGGAGGACCAGCCGCTGCTGCCCGCGTTGCCGATCGCCTGCACGCGCCACCTGTAGGTGGCGCCGGGGTTCAGGGGCCCGAGGATGATCGACGTCCCGGTTCCGGCGCTCAGCGTGTCGAGGAGGATGGGGTCGAAGCCCGGGTTCGAGGCGATCTGGATCCGGTAGGAGGTCGCCCCGCTGGAAGCCGACCACGAGAAGGCCGGGTGGATGGGGATGTTGGAGGACGTCGGGGCGAGCGGGGACGGCGCCGGAGGGAGGGCGTCGGGACTGGAGGTGAGTATGGCGCCGTTCGCGCCCACGGTCGCGGTCAGGCGTCCATCCCAACGCACCCCGAAGAGGTTTCCGCTCGCACCCGTGGTTTGCGTGCTCCAGTTGATGCCGTCCGTCGAGGTGAGCATCAGGCCACCGTCGCCCGAGACGACGAAG
>CBFGVC010000186.1:0-3891 GCA_965652255.1 uncultured Fibrobacteria bacterium
TTCTCCGCCGCGCCGGGCTGCAACGCGCGTTCCGTCGCTGAATACTTCGTCGCCGCGCTGCTCGAGCTGCACGCGCGGCACGGCCTCGTCATCGAGGGAAAGACCCTCGGCATCGTCGGCTACGGCAACGTGGGCAAACAGGTCGCCGCCATCGCGCCGGCCTTGGGGCTCAAGGTTTTGCTCTGCGACCCGCCCTTGAAGGACGCGGGCTTCCCTGCCGACTTCCACTCGCTCCAGGAACTCGCCGCGCGCTGCGACCTCATCACCTGCCACGCCCCGCTCACCCGAAGCGGCCCCCACCCTACTTTGCGAATGGTCGACGTCGCGTTCTACGCCGCGCCCGCGAAACCGATCGTCCTCATGAACATGGGCCGCGGCGAGGTGATGGACGAGGCCGCGCTCCTCGCCGCCAGGGATTCCGGCAAGGTGTCGCATCTCGTCCTCGACGTGTTCCCCGGAGAACCGGACGTGAGCGCGGCGCTGATCGCGGCGTGCGACCTCGCCACGCCGCACATCGCCGGCTACAGCATCCAGGGCAAGCTCAACGGCACGACGCAAATCCACGATGCCTTTTGCGCGCACTTCGGCCTCGGGAAAAAATCCGCCGTCGCGTATCCCGTTCCCGAAAAACCCGTCATCGCCATCGAACCCCCCGGGGAAGGATCGCCGGGGAACGAGCCCCCCGTGGAGACTCTCCTGCATTCCGTAATCCGCCAGGCCTACGACATCGCCCGCGACGATGCCGATTTGCGCGCGTTTTCGGGCCGTCCCGATTTTTCGGCGCAATTCGACGGGTTACGAAAGCGTTACCCGGTGCGTCACGAATTCGCGGGATTCACTGTTTCCGGTTTGCGTCCCGTAAAAAAATCGCCCGCTGAAAAATTGATGGCCTTGGGTTTTCGCGTCGAAAACCGCGGGTGATCCGGAATGGGACGCGGGGAGTTTTCAACATCCCGCGATTTCGCCGCGGAAACGCTGAAACCCCTGTAAAACCTGTCTGAAACGCATGTTGCCACGGGCAAGGGCGAACACGCGGACGACAGGTTTTTTTCCCCCGGACACCGTATGTTGAGGGTTGCTCCGTCCCCCCAAAGGAGATCCCCATGAACACTTCAACCCTCTCGCCCGACACCAGCGTGCATGTCGCGCTGCGCTTTCGCCCAAGGCTCGCCGAGAACCTCGCCGCCTTCGGCGCCGAGCCTTGGGAGCGCACCGGCGCCACGCTGAAGGAATTGTTCCGCAACCCCGATACGCTCGAAAGGTTCCTGGCCATGGCCGGCGCGCTGCCCGTGCCCGCGAACGGCTCGCGCTGGCACGACCTGCCCGTCTGCCACCTCGCCGACCACCTCACGCGCGACCATCGCGAGTTCCTCGAGGAGGCCTTGCCCGGCATCGCCGCGGCCTTCGGCGAATGGGATTCGCTCGACCCCGAGATCACCGAGCTGCGCGACGACTTCGCGCGCGCGGCCGCGGCCGTGGGCGCGGAGATCGCGAACGAGGAGTCGCTGTTCTTTCCGCGCGTCTTGCGTTACGAGGCCAGCCTGCGCGACCCGCGCGTGAACCCCGAGTTCAACGGCGGATCGCTGCGCGTGGCGGTGGCCTACCGCAAGAGCCACTCGCCGGGCCTCAACCCCGGGCAGTTCGGCCGCATCGCCGCTCGCCTGCGCGACACGCACGCCTTCCGCGACGGCGATCCCCGGGCCGAGCAGCTCGCCGAGCGGCTCGAGGCGTTCGACGTCCGCTTCGAGGAGCACGAACGGCTCGAGTCGGACGTGCTCTTCCCCATCGCGCTGGAGATGGAAACGACCCTGTACAACCTCTCGATCGCGGGGGTTCGGTCGGAGGCGGTGGTGGTTGTTTGATTCGTGACGAATTGTAAGGGCGAATGGGGAAACGCGCGAATTTCGCTGTTTGAGGGGTATTTGCCGGTTTTCCGCGCGATAGCGCCTCGGCGACTGTTGAAAACCCTGCGGGGCAGCGGCGCGTTTCCCGAATCGAAAGTATGTTACAGGGGTTCCGGACCTTAGTCGGCGCCCCCGAGTCAAGGAAGCCCCTGATGAATACTCCGCAGATCTCGCACTATACCCCCGTCCATCTCGCGTTGCGCCTGCGCCCGCGACTCGCCGAAAACCTCGCCGTCCTCGGCGCCGAGCCATGGGAGCGTCCCGGCGCCCCGTTGCGCGACGTGTTCCGCAACGCCGGCACGCTCGACAGGTTCCTCACGATGGCGGCGGCGCTGCCCGTTCCGGGCGAAGGCTCGCCCTGGAACGACCTGCCCGTCTCGCATCTCGCCGACCACCTCGTGCAGCGCCACCGCGACTTCCTGAACGACGCGCTGCCCGGCATCGCCAAAGCCTTCGACGAATGGGACACGCTCGATCCCGAGGTCACCGAACTGCGCGACTACTTCGCGCGCACCGTCTCCGCCGTGATCGAGGAGATCGAGAACAAGGAGTCGCTGTTCTTCCCCCGCGTGCTGCGCTACGAGGCCAGCCTGCGCGACCCGCGCGTCAACCCCGAGATCAACGGCCGATCGCTGCGCTTGGCGGCGGCCTATCGCAAGAGCCACTCCCCGGGATTGAGCCCCAGCCAGTTCGGACGCATCGCCGGGCGATTGCGCGAGACCCACGCCTTCCGCGACGGCGACCCCCAGGCCGCGCGGCTCGCGGAGCGGCTCGACGACTTCGGCGCGCAGTTCGAGGAACACAAAAGACTTGAATCGGAAGTGCTCTTCCCAATGGCCCTGGAAATGGAAACCATGCTGTACAACCTCTCGAGCGCCGGCGTGCGGACCGACGTGGGGGTGGAAGGCTTGATTCGTGACGCCTTGTAGGGGCGAATAATCATTCACCCCTACACACCCTCACCCCACCCCCGGCGCCGGGGGGTGGGGTGAGGCGCCTAGCCCCCCGTAGAATCAATGATTTCCGCCCCTTGGGCGTTCCCGCCCCGCCGGGCCTTTGCTAAATTCCCGCCCCCAAACCAATCCAATACAAGGGAGTCCGGTCATGGCGAAAGCCTCCAAATACGTTTACTTGTTCGGCGGAAAGAAGACGGACGGCGATTCGTCCATGCGCAACCTGCTCGGCGGCAAGGGCGCGAACCTCGCCGAGATGGCCAAGATCGGCCTGCCCGTGCCCGCCGGCTTCACCATCACGACCGAAGTCTGCACCCACTACTACGCCAACAAACGCACCTACCCGGCAGCGCTGCAGAAGCAGATCGAGGACGGCATCAAGCACCTCGAGACCAGCATGGGCTTCAAGTTCGGCGACAAGTCGGGCTTTCCGCTGCTGGTTGCCGTGCGCTCGGGCGCGCGCGACTCGATGCCCGGCATGATGGACACCATCCTGAACCTCGGGCTGAATGACGACACCGTGCTCTCGCTCGTGAAGGCGACGAAGAACGAGCGCTTCGCGTGGGATTGCTACCGCCGCTTCGTGCAGATGTACGGCGACGTGGTGCTGGGCGTGCAGAAGGCTCCCGGCGAAGACCATGAGCCCTTCGAGGTCGCCATCGAGGCGGTCAAGAAGGAGCGCCTGGGCAACGCCCACGCCGAGGACACCGAGCTGTCGGCCGACGACCTCAAGGTCCTCGTCGAGCGCTTCAAGAAGCTTGTGAAGGACCGCACCGGCAAGAGCTTCCCCTCGAACCCCTGGGAGCAGCTCAAGGGCGCCGTGGGCGCCGTGTTCTCCTCGTGGATGAACGACCGCGCCATCGTCTATCGCCGCAAGTACAACATCCCGGCCGAGTGGGGCACCGCCGTCAACGTGCAGGCAATGGTGTTCGGCAACACGGGCGAAGAGTCGGGCTCGGGCGTGGCGTTCACGCGCGATCCGGCCACCGGCGAGAAGGTGTTCTACGGCGAGTTCCTGATGAACGCGCAGGGCG
>CBFGVC010000187.1:0-3887 GCA_965652255.1 uncultured Fibrobacteria bacterium
CCGATGGGACATCGGCGTGTTGTACGGCCCGCACGGCGCGCCCGACTTCTTCGCGGACGACGACATCGAAACGCTCTTCTCCTCGGAGTACACGGTGCACCACAACAGCAGCCGCACGGGCGTGCGGCTGGTCGGCCCCAAGCCGCGCTGGGCGCGCGCGGACGGCGGCGAGGCGGGGTTGCACCCTTCCAACATCCACGACAACGCCTACGCCGTGGGCGCGATCGATTTCACCGGGGACATGCCCATCCTGCTCGGGCCCGACGGGCCGAGCCTGGGCGGCTTCGTCTGTCCCGCCGTCACCGCGCGCGCCGAGCTGTGGAAGCTGGGGCAGCTGCGCCCGGGCGACACGGTGCGCTTCGTCCGATGGGACGCGGTGCGCGCCGCGGATGCATTGGAGATGCAGGAACAATGGATCGCGGCGATCGCGGGCGGCGATGATGTCCCTGCAAGGGCGACCCATGGGTCGCCCTTACGCGACGCCCCCGCATCGCCGCCCGCGCCCACGGCCGCGATCTTCGATCCCGATGCGGCGGTGCTGCATCGCGCGGAAGCCTCGGGCGGCCATCCCGGCATCCGCCTGCGCCGCCAAGGCGACGCGAACCTGCTCGTCGAATACGGCCCGCTGGAGCTCGACCTGAAACTTCGGGCCCGGGTCCAAGCCCTCTACGAGGCATTGTCCGCGGAGAAACCCCCCGGCATCCTCGACCGTACGCCGGGGATTCGTTCCCTGCAAATCCACTTCGACCCGCGTCGCCTTCCGCTCTCGCGCCTGGTCGAGACCGTGCTGCGAATCGACGCGGAGCTTCCTTCCGCGGAGGCGATGCGGTTCCCCTCGCGTACCGTGCACCTGCCGCTGAGCTGGGACGACGAGGCGATCCATCGCGTGATCGAGCGCTACCGGACCACGGTGCGTCCCGACGCGCCCTGGTGCCCGAGCAACATCGAGTTCATCCGGCGCATCAACGGGTTATCCTCGATCGAAGACGTGAAGCGCATCGTGTTCGACGCGCGCTGGCTGGTGCTGGGCTTGGGCGACGTGTACCTGGGCGCGCCCGTGGCCACGCCGCTCGATCCGCGCCATCGTCTTGTGACGACCAAGTACAACCCCGCGCGCACATGGACGGTGGAGAACGTGGTGGGCATCGGGGGGGCCTACATGTGCGTCTACGGGATGGAGGGGCCCGGGGGGTATCAGCTCTTCGGTCGGACCTGCCAGGTGTGGAACACGCACCGGATCACGCCGGAATTCGAGGAGGGAAAGCCTTGGCTGCTCCGCTTCTTCGACCGGATCCGTTTTCATCCCGTCTCGCACGAGGAGCTGACCGACTTCCGCGCCGACTTCGCCGCGGGGCGCGCGCGTCTCGAAATCGAAGCCGGAGAGTTCGACCTCGGCGAGTACGCGCGCTTCCTCGACGCGAACGCCGATTCCATCGCGGGCTTCCGCGCGATGCAGCGCGCGGCCTTCGTGGAGGAGCGCGCGCGCTGGGAAGCCGCCGGCCTCGACGCGATCCCGGTCGCGGAGGAACCTGCTCCGGAAGAAGTCGTGATTCCCGATGGATGCGAGGGCGTGGGAGCGCCGCTGACGGGCAATGTGTTGCGCGTCGAGGTCGCCGAGGGCGACCGTGTCGATGAGGGTCAGACGGTGGCCGTGCTGGAGAGCATGAAGATGGAGTTTCCCGCCGTCGCCTCCGTTTCGGGAATCGTCCGCTCGGTGCGCTGCAAGCCCGGGGCGACGGCGCAGGCGGGACAGGTGCTGGCTGTGATCGAAACAGAAGGTGGAGGGTAGAAGGTGGAAGATCGGCGCGCAAAGGAATCCCGGGGGCGATGTTCCCGTCACCCGTCATGCAAACTCCATATGCTCCGTGGTAATGCCCGGTGGATTTTCGGAGCTCTCGCTTAGCCCATGAACATGCACCTTTCCTCGTTTTCCGAGTTGCGCGCGCAATACCTCTCCGGTTCGTTGACGGTGCCCGATCTCGCCGCGCGCGTGATCGAGGCGTCTTCGCGTCCCATGCACGCCGAAGCCTGGATATATCGCGTTCCCGGAGAGATCCTTCTTGCCGAAGCGAACCGCCTGCAAGGTCTTTCCCGGGCCGACAAGGAGCGCCTTCCCCTGTTCGGAATCCCCTTCGCGGTGAAGGACAACATCGACGTGGCGGGTGTTCCCATCACGGCGGCCTGTCCGGAATTTTCGCGTGTCCCCGCGACGTCCGCTCCCGCCGTGCAGAGGCTGCTCGACGCGGGGGCGCTCTTCGCGGGCAAGACGAACATGGATCAGTTCGCGACCGGGCTCGTGGGCGTGCGCAGTCCCTACGGCGCGTGCCGCAATCCCTTCGATCCGGAATACATCGCGGGCGGCTCCAGCTCGGGCTCCGCGCTGGCGGTGGCCACGGGCGGCGTCGCGTTCGCGCTCGGGACCGACACCGCCGGCTCGGGCCGCGTGCCCGCGGCCTTCACCAACATCGTCGGGCTCAAGCCCACCAAGGGCCGCGTGAGCGCGCGGGGCGTGGTGCCCGCATGTCCCAGCCTCGATTGCGTGACCGTCTTCGCGGCCGGGGCGGAGGATGCCTTCGCCGTGCTGCGCGTGATGGAGGGCTACGACGCGGAGGATCCTTGGTCGCGAGTCATTCCAGATTCGCCCGGGGCATCTGGAGACCCTGAAAACACGGGGTCGAATGCAAGCTTCAGGTTCGGGGTGCCCTTGCGCGGGCAGCTCGATTTTTCGGGGGACTCCGCCTACGAGGCGTTGTTCGGCGAGGCCGTCGAGAGATTGCGCGCGCGCGGCGGCGTGGCGGTCGAGGTCGACATAGGACCCCTGCTCGAATGCGCGCGCCTGCTGTACTCCGGACCTTGGCTGGCCGAGCGCGCCGAAGCGATCGTCGGCCCCGGAACCTTCGGCGCCGAACACCCCGAGGCGCTGCTGCCGCTCCTGCGAACCATCCTCGAGCCGGCGGGCGACATCACGGCGATGGAAACATTCCGCGGCTTCGGAAGGCTGCAGCGCCTCGTTCGCGCCGCGGAACCGCTGTGGCGAAGGGTGGATTTCCTGCTGATGCCGACCGCGCCCACGATCTTCACGCTCGCCCAGGTCGCCGCGGAACCCCTTCGGCGCAACGCCGACCTGGGCCGCTTCACCAACTTCGTGAACCTGATGGACCTGTGCGCGGTCGCATTGCCGGCGGGCTTCCGTCCCGACGGCCTTCCCTTCGGCATCACGTTGCTCGCCCCCGCCTTCAAGGAGGACGTGTTGGAATCCGCGGCGATGACGTGGGAGGGGCGGGGTGGTGTAGGGGCAAATAATCATTTGCCCCTACATTCGATTCCATCGAACGGGCCACCCCGCACCTCGCTCCTGGTCTTCGGCCTGCACCTTTCGGGGATGCCGCTCAATCCCGAGCTCACCGGGTTGGGCGCGACGCTGGAGCGCGTGGTTCGCACCTCGTCCTCCTACCGCATGGCGCTGCTCAAGCGCGGCGAGAAACGCCTGCCGGGCGTGTGGCGGCAGGCGGGCAGGACGGGGATCGCGCTGGAAGGCGAAGTGTGGTCGGTGCCGGACGAGAGGATCGGAGAGTTCTTCAAGCGCGTGTCGTCGCCGTTGTGCCTGGGATCCATCGAGCTGGAAGACGGCACATGGGTCAAGGGATTCCTGGGGGAATCCTTCGCCTGCGAGGGCTCCGAAGACATCAGTCGCTACGGAGGTTGGCGGGGGTGGATGGGCTCCATCGGGTCATCGCCTTGAGCCGGTTCGGCTGCGTTTGGGCGACCCGACGGGTCTCGGGCGACTCGACACCGCTCGGGCGACTCGACGAGTCGCCCTTCCATTTCTTCGCTTTCTAATTTTCCCCCATGATTTCCGTCGCCGAAGCCGATCGCCTGCTTGCCGG
>CBFGVC010000188.1:0-3852 GCA_965652255.1 uncultured Fibrobacteria bacterium
TCCAGCGAGGCGCGCACGTCCATGCGGCCCGGAGTGATGATGCCGGTTTGCGGGACGTACAGCATGCCGCCGATGCCGGCCAGGAGCGCCGCGATGCAGAAAATGACCACCTTGTACCGCGCGACGGGAATCCCGGTGAAGCGCACCCGCGTCTCGCTGTCGCGGATGGCCACCAAGGTCTTGCCGAATTTCGAGCCGGTAAGCCAGCGGGCCGCGAAGTACGCACCCACCACCGTAGCCGCCGTTACGAGATACAGCAGCATGCGCGTGGACGGAGCGCGCAGCTCGAGGCCCAGCAGGGTCTTGAAGTCGGTGAGCCCGTTCGTGCCGCCGAGCCGCGTTTCGTTGCGAAGGAACACCAGCCACATCGCCAAGGCGAGCGCCTGCGAGATGATGCTGAAGTAAACTCCCTTGATGCGGCTGCGGAAGGCCAGGAACCCGAACACGAAGGCGGCCGCGACGGGAACGGCCATCGCGAAAAACACCGCCGCCGCGAACGAGTCGAAGGGACGCCAGAACCAGGGAAGCTCGGTGACGCCGGTCCACACCATGAAATCGGGGAGCGCGCTGCCGTAAACGCCCTGTTCGCCGGTGACCAGCAGCATGTGCATGCCGATGCAATAGCCTCCGAGGCAGAAGAAGAACGCCTGGCAGAGCGAGAGGATTCCCGCTTGCCCCCAGATCAGGCCGATGCCCAGGCCCGCGAGCGCGAAGCACAGGTACCGGCCCAGCAGGTTGAGGTTCAGGTCCGAGAGGCCCCCGGCGGCGTTCAGCAGCGGAACGGCGACCAGCAGCAGCAGCGCAAGAACGATTCCCGCCCGCTCGCGACGGATGATGGACCACGCGTCAATTGTCTTCATGGCGCCCTTTCGCGGGGAAGATGCCCGAAGGCCGCCACTGCAGGAAGAGGATGACCAACGCGAGCAGGATCACCTTGGCGTACACGGCCTGGAACACGGGTTCGATGAACTTGTTGAGGGATCCGATCCCGAGACCCGCGACCACGGTGCCCGCCAGCTTGCCGACCCCGCCGGTCACCACGACCATGAAGGAATCCACGATGTAGTTCTGGCCCAGGCCCGGCGAGACGTTGCCGATCTGGGTGAGCGCGCATCCCGCGAGCCCGGCGATCCCGGTTCCCAGGCCGAAGGTGAACGCGTCGAGGCGGCGCGTCCGGACTCCCAGGCACGCGCTCATGTGACGGTTCTGGGTGACCGCGCGCACCTTCATTCCCACCGGCGTCCGGTAAAAGAGGAAGAGCATGGCGCAGACGATGACGATCGTCAGCACGATGATGGACAGGCGGTTGTACGGAAACACCACCTGCGGGAGGATTTCCCATCCGCCGGCGAGGTACGCCGGCGTGCGCACCGAAGTAAGGTCTCCGAACAGGGTGCGCGCGAGCTGGATGAGCACCAGGCTCACCCCCCAAGTGGCCAGCAGGGTTTCCAGCGGACGGCCGTAGAGGTGGCGGATGATGGTTCCTTCCACGAGCATCCCGAACAGGGCGGCCGTGAGGAAGGCGACGGGAAAGGAAAGCGGCAGGAACCAGTCGACGTGTTCCGGCGCGTGGGCGACGAAGAGGCCCTGGATCACGAAGGTGGCGTAGGCGCCGATCATCATGAACTCGCCGTGCGCCATGTTGATCACGCCCATCAGGCCGAAGATCACGGCGAGCCCCAAGGCCATCAGGATGAGGATGGAGCCCAGGCTTATGCCCGAGAACAGGTTCTGCAGGAACCCCGTGAAGCCCATCCACGAGCGGATGGACCGGGCCGCCGCGTCGGCGGCTGCGCGCAACTCCTCGGCGGCGGCCTCGTCCCCGGCGAGGGCCGCGAGGTCGGCCAGCGCCTGCATGGCCTTGAGGCCGCGAAGGGTCGCCACGGCCTGCAGGCGCGCCGCGGCGTCCCCGGCGCGCAGTTCGATGCGCGCTATGGCGACGTCCAAGGTGTGGCGGAGGTTTTTGTCCGTCGCGGCGTCCCGCGCCGCGCGCAGCGCCGCGAGGCTGCCGGCATCCCCGGACTCGCCGAGTTGACGGGCGGCCGCGCGACGGGTCTCGGCGTCGGGGGAATAAAGCCCGAAGGCCGTCAATTCGGGCTGAAGCAGGGCTCGCTCGGCGCGGCCCACGTCGGGCTCCGTGAGCGAATCCTGCGGCACCCGCACCGGCGCGCCATCGGTTCCGGTGAACGCTGCGCCGTCGTAGGGAACGGCCGGAATGACGGCGTAGCGTGTCGCGTAGTCCTCATCGGTCGTTTCCTCGCCCAGCAACACCAAGGTTCGCCCGAGGCCGGGAAGGTCGGCCCCGTACGCGGCCCCGTTGAACAGCGCTTCGAAGAGGGGCTTGTAAAGCGTGTCGCCCCGCGCGGCGCTCTCGGCGACGAGGCATTCGACCGCCGCCAGGGCGTCATCCTCCGGGTCGGCCAGCTGCGAGAGGCATGCCTGCGCGCGTGGCGAGGGATCGGCCGTGGCTTGGAGGCCCAGCAACGCGACGAGCGCGAGCGGCAGCCACTTGGGCTTGGAAAACATCCGGTTCCTTGTGGGTGTTGTAATCCGGTTGGATCTGCTTGAGGCGGCGCGGCATCCCCCGCCGCTTCGAACTGGATCCGCAATGGCACCGCGCTCCGAGTCCCCGGCCCGTTCGGAAGGACGGGCCGGGGTTCCCGAAAAGCGAGGCTACTTCTTCGCGGACTTGGTGTAGGTGCCCTGATGGTCGACCCAGTCGCAACCCTTGTCGGGGCTGGTGTACTCGGACCACGGCTCGGGCTTCACCAGGCCCTTGGTCTGCCACACCACCTTGAACTGCCCGTTGGCGCGGATCTCGCCGATGAGCACGGGCTTGTGCAGGTGGTGGTTGCGCTCGTCGAACTTGACCTTGGTGCCGGGGGCGTTGAACTCGAGGCCGTAGAGGGCCTTGCGGACCTTGTCCACCTCGAAGGACTTGGCCTTCTCGGCGGCCATCGCCCACATGTTGACGCTGATGTAGGCGGCCTCGATCGGGTCGCCGGTCACGCGCTTGTCGCCGCCGGGCAGCTTGTGCTTCTTGGCGAAGGCCTTGAAGTTGTTGACGAACTTCTTGTTGCTCTCCCCCGGGACGGACTGATAGTAGTTCCAGGCGGCGAGGTGGCCGACCAGGAACTTGGTGTCCATCGCGCGCAGCTCATCCTCGGCCACCGAGAAGGCCATGATGGGCACCATCGCCGAGGTCAGCCCTTGGGCGGCGAACTCGCGGTAGAACGGCACGTTCGAGTCGCCGTTGATGGTTGAGAGCACCGCGGTCTTGCCGCCGGCGGAGAAGCGCTTGATCTTGGCGACGATGGTCTGGTAATCCTGGTGATGGAAGGGCGTGTACTCCTCCACGATGTCCGACGCGGGAACGCCCTTGGCGAGCAAGAAGGCCTTCAGGATCTTGTTGGCGGTGCGCGGAAAGACATAGTCGGTTCCCAGGAGATAGAAGCGCTTGTAGCCGCCGCCCGCCTCGCTCATCAGGTACTCCGCGGCCGGAATCAGCTGCTGGTTGGGCGTCGCGCCGGTGTAGAACACGTTCTTCGAGCACTCCTCGCCCTCGTACTGCACGGGGTAGAAGAGCAGGGCATTGTTTCCCTCGAACACCGGAAGCACCGACTTGCGGGACACCGAGGTCCAGCAGCCGAACGTCACCGCCACCTTGTCCTTGAGGATCAGCTCCTTCGCCTTCTCGGCGAACAAGTCCCAGTCGGAAGCCGGGTCCACCACCACGGGCTCGATCTTCTTTCCGAGCACGCCGCCCTTGGCGTTGATTTCCTCGATCGCCATGAGCACGACGTCCTTGAGCGACGTCTCCGAGATCGCCATGGTGCCGCTCAGCGAGTGCAG
>CBFGVC010000189.1:0-3850 GCA_965652255.1 uncultured Fibrobacteria bacterium
GGCTGTTTTTGGGGTTGGGGGCGGGGGGGGCGCGCGGCCCAAAGGCGGGCGCTGTAAAGCGTGGATCGTGGTTCGTGGATCGTGAATCGTAAGGCGGAGCACTTCGATCCGATTCCCATCACTTTCCACGAATCACGATTCACGATCCACGAACCACGCGCAAGAAAAAGGCCGCCTCCGAAGAGACGGCCCCTTTATGCCGATCGATCCCGAAGGATCCCGAACAACCCGGCCGCTACCGAAGGATCACCCCTCCAGCCACTCCGTGTGGAACACGCCCGGCTTGTCCACCCGCTCGTAGGTGTGGGCGCCGAAGTAATCGCGCTGCGCCTGGAGCAGGTTGGCGGGAAGCTCCGGCGAGCGATAGCTGTCGTAGTACGCCAAGGCGGATGTGAAGGCCGGCACCGCGATGCCCGAGAGCACCGCCTCGGAGACCGCGCGGCGCCAGTTGCCTTCGGCCTTCCGGATCACGTCGGCGAAGTACGGCGCGAGGATCAGGTTCTTCAGGCCCGGCTCCGCGTCGAAGGCCTTCTTGATCTCCTCGAGGAAGGCCGCGCGGATGATGCAGCCGCCGCGCCACATGTAAGCGATGGCCCCGAAGTTCAGGTCCCACTTGTACTCCTGCCCGGCCGCGCGCAGGAGCTGGAAGCCCTGCGCGTACGACATGATCTTCGACGCGTAAAGCGCGTCGTGGATGGCCTCCAGGAACTTCTCCCGGTTCTCCTGGGTCCGCAGCGCGGGCGCGGCGAACTTGCGGCCCGCGGCCACGCGCTCGTCCTTGAGCGCCGAAAGCTGGCGGGCCACCACGGCCTCCATCATCGTGGGGATGGGAATGCCGAGGTCGAGGGCGTTCTGCGAGGTCCACTTGCCCGTGCCCTTCTGCCCCGCCTTGTCGAGGATCACGTCGACCATGTACTTGCCGGTGGCGGGATCCTTCTTGCCCAGGATGTCGCGGGTGATCTCGATGAGGTACGAGTCGAGGGGACCCTTGTTCCACTTGGCGAACACCTCCGCCATCTCGGGAGGCGTCATGCCCAGCAGGTGCTTCATCATCGCGTAGGCCTCGCAGATCAGCTGCATGTCGCCGTACTCGATGCCGTTGTGCACCATCTTCACGTAGTGGCCCGCGCCGTCGTTGCCGACCCAGTCGCAGCACGGGATGTCGCCGTTCGGGCCGACCTTCGCGGAGATCGACTGGAAGATCGGCTTGAGGTGCGGCCACGAGGCCGCCGAGCCGCCGGGCATGATCGACGGGCCCTTGAGCGCGCCTTCCTCGCCGCCGGACACGCCCACGCCGCCGAACAGGAAGCCCTTCGACTCCAGGTACTGCGTGCGGCGGATGCTGTCGGGGAAGTAGCTGTTGCCGCCGTCGATGAGGATGTCGCCCGGCGAGAGGTGCGGGAGAAGCTGCTCGATGAGGTCGTCGACGGCGGGTCCGGCCTTCACCATCATCATGATCTTGCGGGGGAGCTTCAGCGACTGCACGAACTCGGGGATGGAATGCGCGCCCACGAGCTTCTTGCCCTTGCCGCGGCCGTTCACCAGCTCGTCGACCTTGGCGGTGGTGCGGTTGTACACCGCCACCGTATAGCCGCGGCTCTCCATGTTGAGGACGAGGTTCTCGCCCATGACCGCCAACCCGATGAGACCGATATCCGCTTGCGCCTGCGCCATGATTTTTCCTTCAGGTGTTGATTTTGGGAACAAAAACCTAGAAAAACGCGGGGAAGGGGGATTCTTCGCCGGCGAAGGGTGCTTGGGGGGACTTCGGAGGCGAATGGCCTCACCCAACCCCCGGCCCTGCGGGCTACCCCCTTCCCTCTCCCCGAATGGATTCACTGCGTCGAGTCATCCCTCGAGGAGAGGGAATGGGGCGCGCACGGTGCCGCCAAGGCAGGAGTGATTAGGGCGAACACCCCCCTCTCCATCCTCGCGCAGCGTTGGATGGAGAGGGGTGGCCTGCCCAGGGCAGGCCGGGGTGAGGCGCGTAGCGACGAAGGATTGTTTCCGAAGAACACCGAAAAACCCGGTTGCCCGCGAAGAAAACCCCGTGTAAAATATCGCCGAAATTCAGAGAGGATTCCCATGAACCGCGCATCCCGCATGCTTCGCGCCGCTCCGCTGGTCTTCGCCCTGCTCGCCGCCTGCGTCTCCGCCCAGGACGCCTCCCAAAAGGACGCCCGCCCCAAGCGCGGCACCGTCGAACTGGGCAAGGGCCCCGGCGCCAAGACCGACCCGCGCCGCGTCGAGGAGTACAACGACCTGTACATCAAGGTGGTGGAAACCGTCACGCCCGGCGTGGTCTCGGTGACCACGGAGAAACGGTGGACCCCGCAGCAGCAATTGCCGCCGAACCCGTTCTTCGAGTTCTTCGGCATGCCCCAGCCCGCCCCCGAGAGCCAAGGGCCTCGGCGCAACATCCCGCTGGGCGGCGGCTCGGGTTTCGTGGTGTCGAAGGACGGCTACGTGTTCACCAACGCCCACGTGGTGGAGGGCGCCGATATCGTTCGCGTCGGCTTCGCCAGCCGAAAGACCTATCTCGCCCAAGTGGTGGGCGTCGACAAGAAAACCGACGTCGCCGTGCTCAAGATCGACGCGCCCAAGGGCGAACTCTGGCCGCTGGCCTTCGGCGACTCCGACGCGCTCCGCATCGGCGAGCGCGTGATGGCGATCGGGACGCCCTTCGCCCTGCAGAACACGGTGACCGCGGGCATCGTCTCGGGCAAGAGCCGCCGCGACCGCGGCCCCGGCGATTCGTACCAGGACTACATCCAGACCGACGCGGCCGTGAACCCCGGAAACTCGGGCGGCCCGCTCGTCAACCTGCGCGGCGAGGTGGTGGGGATCAACTCCGCCATCTACACGCGCACCGGCGGCTACATGGGCGTGAGCTTCGCCATCCCGATCAACATGGCGCTCAAGGTGGCCGAGGACCTCATCTACGACGGCAAGGTGACGCGCGGCTGGCTCGGCGTCGTGATCGACGACGTGGACGAGAACCTCGCCGGCGCGCTGGGGCTCGGCGGCCCGCAGGGCGCGCTCATCCGCGAGGTCATGCCCAACTCCCCCGCCGCCAAGGGCGGCCTCGCCTCGGGCGACATCGTGCTGAAGGTCGCGGGGGTGGACATCTACGACGCCTCGCACCTGCGCCACCGCGTGGCCGACCTCGCGCCGCGCAAGGCCTATCCGTTCGAGGTGTGGCGCGACGGCAAGAGGACGACGCTCAACGTGACGGTGGGAATGCGGCCCGGCGAGGACGGGGAAGCCGAGGGCGCCTCCGCGCACGAGGGCGCCGACACGCGCGGCGGCTTCAGTTCCGGCAAGCTGGGCCTGCGCTTCGAGTCCGCCAACGCCGCTCTGCGCCAGCGTCACCAGGTTCCCGCCGAGGTCTCGGGCGCAGTGGTGGTGGAAGTGATGAACGGCTCCTCCGCGGCCGACAACGGTTTCCTCGAGGGCATGGTGATCACGCACTACAAGCGCCGGCAGGATCCCGCCTTCGTGCCGGTGAAGGACGCGAAGCAGCTCTCCGACGCCGCCAAGTCGCTCCGCGACGGCGACCAGATCGCCTTCATGGTGTTTTACCAAGGGAAGACGGACCTCCGGGCGCTTCGGGCGCGTTGATCCTCACCCCCATCCCCCGCCCTTCGGGCACCCCCTTCCCCCTCTCCTCGAAACGCTTCGCGTCGAGGAGAGGGGGAAGGGGGCCGGGGGGTTGGGGGTGAGGATTTGTTATCCTTTATCCGCTCACAGGGAGCCCGGCGAACGGTTCGCCGGGCATAACGAGGAATCCCGTTGAAATCGGGAGCGAGCTCGTCGCTGTAAGCGGTTGACTCTTCCACGCCCCCGCCTG
>CBFGVC010000190.1:0-3814 GCA_965652255.1 uncultured Fibrobacteria bacterium
CTTTCTAATTTTCCCCCATGATTTCCGTCGCCGAAGCCGATCGCCTGCTTGCCGGTTTCCGCGACCCTTGGCCGACTGAAACCGTTTCGCTTCATCAGGCCGTTGGGCGCATTCTTCGCGAGGACGTGCGCGCCGACCGCGCCTATCCCGCGCAGGATCGCTCGCGCATGGACGGCATCGCGATCGCCTTCGCGGCTTGGGAAATGGGCGTGCGCCGGTTCCCTGTCACCGCGCTTGCGCGGGCCGGGGAGCCTCGTCTCCGCCTCGACGATGCCTCCGGCTGCGTCGAGATCATGACCGGCGCGGCCCTTCCCGAGGGCTCGGACACGGTGATTCCCTACGAGGATCTCGAAATCTCCGGCGGCGTCGCGCATGTCCGCGACGATATCGCCGTAACGCTTGGCAAGAACGTCCACCCCCGCGGCTCCGATTGCGCGAAGGACGCGGTGCTGATCCCCGCCGGTGAGCGCCTGCACGCCGCGCACGTCGCCATCGCCGCTTCGGTGGGCGCGGCGCGCCTCGTCGTCTCGCGCCTGCCGCGCGTCATGATCGTCGCCACGGGCGACGAGCTTGTCGGGATTTCATCCGCGCCCGAGGATCATCAGCTGCGCGCTTCCAACGGCCCCGCGCTGGCGGCGCTGCTCGCGCCTTGGGCGGCGGTGTCGGAGACGCGCTGCGGCGACGATCCCGCCGCGCTCTCCGCGGCGATTGCGAAGGCCTTGGCCGACTCCGACATTCTTCTCGTGACGGGCGGAGTATCGGCGGGGAAGTTCGACCTCGTTCCCGACACGCTCGCGGAACTCGGTGTGGAGAAGGTCTTCCACAAGATCGCCCAGAAGCCCGGGAAGCCGCTGTGGTTCGGATCGAAAGCCCGATCGCTCGCGAAGAATCCCGGAAATCCCGCGCCCACGGAAGAAGCCCCCCGCCTGATATTCGGATTGCCCGGGAATCCCGTGTCATCCCTCGTTTGCGCGCGGCGTTACGTGCTGCCGCTGCTCTGGGCCAAGGCGGGGTGGAATCCGCCCGCTGCCTCGGCCCGGTACGAGGGCACGGTTCCGGCGTCGCGTTTGACGCGGTTTTTATCCGTGCGCGTGGAGGAAATCGACGGAATTCGCCTCGCCGTGGACGTGCCGATCAACGGTTCGGGCGATTTCGCGGGCTTCGGGGGATCGGACGGTTTCGTGGAGATTCCGGCCGGCGAAAGCGTCCGCGAGGCGGGAGAAAAAAGCTCTTTTTTCCCTTGGTTTTCATGATCGCCCGACTGCCCGAAACCTCGTCCTTGACGCTCGAACGCGCGCTCGTCGATTCATCCGGTCGCGTGATGCGCAAGCTGCGCGTGTCGCTCACCGACGCCTGCCAATACCGTTGCTTCTATTGCATGCCCGGGAATCCGTCGTTCACGAAGAACGCCGACCTGCTTTCGCCCGCGGAGTACCGTGCCATTTGCGGCGAGCTGGTCGATCGCGGCATCGAGGAGTTGCGCGTCACGGGCGGCGAGCCCACGGTGAGGCCGGAGTTCCGGGAAATCATGACGGCGCTCTCGGAAATTCCCGCGAAGCGCTTGAGCCTCACGAGCAACGGGCAATTGCTGGAACGCCATCTCGAATTCCTGCGCGGCATCGGTTGCGATCACCTCAACATCAGCCTCGACAGCCTCGATGCGGGGCGCTTCGAGCGCATGACCGGCGGGGGAGACTTCCGCAAGGTGATGCATTGCATCGAGCGCGCGTCCGCCATGGGGTTTCGCTTGAAGATCAACGCGGTGGTGTTTCGCGGCATCAACGACGACGAACTTTCGGAGTTCGCGCGATGGTCCGCGGCGATGGGCCTCGAGGTGCGCTTCCTTGAATACATGAAGATCGGGCCGGGGCATCGCGAGCATTGGGAAACGCGCTTCATCGCCGCCGCCGACATGATCGCCTCGCTCGAGCGCGACTTTGCGCTGTTGCCCGCTTCCGTGCCCGTCGATTCGACCTCGTTCGTCTTCGACACGCCCGAGGGCGCGCGGCTGGGGTTCATCGCCTCGGAGTCGCGCCCGTTCTGCGCGAGCTGCTCGCGCCTGCGCTTGTCGGCCACCGGGGTGCTGCGCTCATGCCTGATGAGCGAGAGGGGGCTTTCGCTGCGGTCGGTTCCTTCCTCGGGGTACGATGTCATCCTTCCTTCGGTGCTGGCGATGAAGCCGGGAGGACGGATCCATCACGTGGACCAGGCGATGCATGAGATCGGAGGGTGAGATGAGTTACGAATTACGAGTTACGAATTACGAATTGGGGGACATTGCGCATTCTGACGCCTATTTTTCGTATCGAGCGTTCGGAGACATGAACCGCGATGGCAATACATATTGTGTTGCATTCGTAACTCGTAATTCGTCATTCATAACTTGCGGGGCGGGAAGCGTCGACATGTTTTGTGTTTCACTCGTAATTCGTAACTCGAAACTCGTAATTGAAGGGACGCGCGTCCCATGACCAGCTTCTCCCACCTCGATTCCGACGCGCGGCCCGCCATGGTCGACATCGGCGGCAAGGCCGTGACGCGGCGCACCGCGCGCGCCGAGGCGCGCGTGTGGCTGCCGAAGGAAGTGCGGGAGCGCTTCGAGGACGGCGACATTCGCGGGCCCAAGGGCCCGGTGTTCCATACCGCGATCGTCGCCGGAGTAATGGCGGCGAAGAAAACCGACCAGCTCATTCCCCTCTGCCATTCTCTCCCGCTCGACGACTGCAAGATCACGATCGTCCTGGAGGGCGAGGAAGCGCGCATCGAGTGCGCGGTGGCGACGAGCCACAAGACGGGCGTGGAGATGGAAGCGCTCACAGGCGCGAGCGTGGCGGCGCTGACGCTTTACGACATGTGCAAGGCGCTGTCGCACGGCATCGAGATCCGGAGCGTGCGATTGCTGGAGAAGACGGGGGGGAAGAAGGATTACAAGGCAGGATGACAACACAACATCACAACATCACGACAACAAATGCAAACGACGCCCCCTTATGTTCCGTTGTTGTGATGCCGTGATGTTGTGATGACTGGTTTCCCGAACCCTCCGAAGCCTTGATTCCGTAGAATCCCGAACCCACAAAGAAACGATGTCGAAGAATCCCCCTCCTTCTCCCCTGTACGGCCTCGTCCTCGCCGGTGGCCGCAGCCGCCGCATGGGCCGCGACAAGGCCGCGCTCGAATATCAGGGCGAGCCGCATGTGCGACGGACGGCCGCGCTTCTGTCGGGAGTGTGCGAACGCGTTTTCATCTCGCGCCGCGCCGATCAATCCGGCGAGAACCTCTTCGAGGGCTACGAAACCATCCCCGACGCGTTCGACATCGGTGGCCCCTTGAACGGAATCCTGTCGGCGCTGGAAGCGCATCCTGGAGCTGCCTTCCTGGTGACCGCTTGCGACCTGCCGTTTCTCTCGGAGGAAGCCTTGCGCGTGCTCGTCGCCTCGCGCGATCCTTCGAAGCCGATGACGGTGTTCGAGAATCCCGCGCGCGAGAATTTCCTCGAACCGCTGTGCGCCATCTACGAGCCGTCGTACGCGGAGCAGGCGCGCTTCGTGATGTCGCACGGCCTGACCTGCCCGACGAAGATCGCCGACGCGCTGGACGCGAACAGGTTGAAGCTCCGGGGGCCGGAGGAGGCGCTGTTTCTGGAGAATGCGAACACGCGGGAGGATTATGAAAGGGTGGTCGGGAGTCGGGTGTCGGGAGTCGGGAGCGAAAGAAGAAAAACGGAGGATGAAAACATCTCTGCGAGCGATATTTCAAAACAAATCACGTCTTTTGGGGATTCTCCCGACTCCCGACTCCCGACTCCCGACTC
>CBFGVC010000191.1:0-3793 GCA_965652255.1 uncultured Fibrobacteria bacterium
AAGAAGCGCCAGTCGGGCATGCAGGTTTCGCACGCCATGAACCACACCCGCAAGTGGTTCGAGGTGAACATCCAGAAGAAGCGCTTCTGGGTGCCTGCCGAAAAGCGCTGGGTCACGTTGCGCGTCACCGGCGCCGGCATCCGCTACATCGCCAAGAACGGCATCGAGGCGGCGCTCAAGAACGCCAAGGCGCTCCGGTAGGGCGACGCATGCGCCGTCCCTACGGCGCGCCAGAATTTCCCGTATTCATACGGAAACACAAAACCCCGGTTCAGCGAACCGGGGTTTTTTCTTTGGCCTCGAGGCGGTTCTTCGGGCTGGACCCCGGCATTCGCCGGGGTGACTTTTGAAGCCAATGCTTCAAAAGTCAATTGAACGTCGTGTTGAAGAGCAGGTAGAACTTGTGCGAGGCGTAGTCGCCGTTGAAGTCGGCGTCGGAATTCTCGTCGCGCTCCGCGCCCAGGAAGCCGTAGCCCAAGGCCACGCCCAGTCCCCAGTTGTCGCTCACCCACCATTCCTTGCCGATCTTGGCGTGCAGCGAAAGGCCGGGGTTGGTGTCCACGGGATCGTCATCATCGTCGGAGATGTTTTGCAGCCGGAAGGAGCCCAGCCCGAGCGTGCCGCTCACGAACACGTTGGCGGGCATCACGTAGTAGGTGAGGCCCACGCCGAGCGTCCCGTCGGACAGGATCACGTCCTCGTCGAGGTCGGTCGTGCCGCCCACGGTCTCGAGCTCGGGGCCGCGCACGTTGCGGCCGATGAAGTCGGCGCTGAGGATGAGGTTCTCGCGCAGCGCGCCGCCGATCTTGAAGTCGAGGATGCCTCCCGGGCCTCGGAAGGTGATGTTGTCCCAGCTGCCGGGGGCGCCGGTCAGGTCGGCCTCGGTCCTTCCGAAGGCGAGGCCGGGGCTGATGGAGAGGAAGAAGCCGTCGTGAGTGCGCGCGCCACGGGCGGTTTCCTGGGCGTGCGACGAGGGCGCCGGCAGGGCGAGAAGGACGGCGAGACTGGCAAGGGCGATGGCGGATTTCATGGTAACCTCCCGGGTGATCCTGCAATCAGGATACGGGGGCGGAGGCCTCGCGGGCAAATGGATCGTCCGGGAAAGCCTCGGGCGCTACAATCCGTCAGGGAAAAGCGACGATCCGATACCTTACAGCAACTTCATCAGCGTCGAGAAATCCTCGTCGCCCCAGCCCTTCGCCATGCCCGCGTCGTACTGCTCCTTGAGCCTTCGCAACTGGGGCAACGGGAGCGCGCCCGCGCTTTCGAGGGCGAGGCGCAAATCCTTTTCCATGTGCTTGAGCGAGAACTGCGGGGCGTAGTCGCCCGCGCGGAGCTTGGGCTCCTTGAGGTCGCTCATGGGCGAGCGCGCGGCGTTCACCTTGAGGGCCTCGAAGTACTTCGCGTCGGGGATCCCGGCCGCGCGGGCGAAGGAGAGGCTTTCGCAAAGACCTTCGAGCATCATGGCGATGTTCATGTTCATCGCCAGCTTGAGCGACGCGGCGCTGCCCAGCGGGCCGATGTGGATGCGCACCTGCGAGATGCGCGCGAGCACGGGCTCCACGCGGGCCAGCAGCGCCTCGTCGCCGCCGACGTAAAATACGGTCTGGCGCGCGACGGCGGCGGGCTTGCTGCCGGTGAAGGGGATCTCGAGGAAGCCCGCCCCGGTCTTTTCGACTTGCGCGGCGAACTTCAGGTTCCACTCGGCCGAGACGGTGCTGGCCTGCGCGACGATTTGGCCGGGCTTGAGGACGGGAAGGATCTGGTCGAGGACACCTTGCACCGCGGGCGGGTCGGCGACGACGAGGATGACGAGGTCCGCGTCGCGCGCGGCGTCGGCGGGAGTCGCCGACAGGGCCGGGAGGCCGTCGAAGGTTCCCCGGGTGCGGTTCCAGACCGCGAGAGGAACCCCGTCCTTGTGCAGGTTGCGGGCCCATTCTTGGCCGATGATGCCGAGGCCGAGGATGGCGGTGGAAGAGAGGGTGTGTGGAGTCATTCGTGCCTCGGTTGACAACACAACATCACAACATCACAGCAACGGAACGCAGGGTCGATCGCGCTGGTGTTCTATTGTTGTGCTGCTGTGTTGTTGTGATGCTACCTAGCTTCTCGTCAACGGCTTGTACTGGATCCTGTGCGGCGTGTCGGCGTCGATCCCAAGCCGCTTCTTCCGGTTCTCCTCGTAAGCCTGGTAGTTGCCCTCGAACCACACCACCTGCGAGTCGCCCTCGAAGGCGAGGATGTGGGTGGCGAGGCGGTCGAGGAACCAGCGGTCGTGGGAGATGATCACCGCGCAGCCCGAGAATTCCGAGATGGCCAGCTCGAGCCCCTGCAGCGTGTCCACGTCGAGGTCGTTGGTCGGCTCGTCGAGCAGCAAGAGGTTGCCGCCGGTCTGCAGGAGCTTGGCCAGGTGCACGCGGTTGCGCTCGCCGCCGGAGAGGTCCTTCACCTTCTTCTGCTGGTCGCTGCCGGAGAAGTTGAACTTGCCCACGTAGGCGCGGGCGTTCACCTCCACGCCGCCTTCGCCGTTGATGGCGCCGAGCTTGATCAAATCCTTGTCGCCTCCGGCGATCTCCGTGAAGACGGAGTTCTCGCCGTTCAGCGAGTCGCGGCTCTGATCCACGTAGGAGAGCTTCACGCTGTCGCCCACCTTGAGCGTGCCCGCGTCCGGCTTCTCCTGCCCGGTGATGAGGCGGAACAGCGTGGTCTTGCCCGCGCCGTTGGGGCCGATCACCCCCACGATGCCGGCGCGCGGCAGGCTGAACTCGAGGTTCTCGAACAGCAGTTTGTCGCCATAGGCCTTCGTGAGCCCTTGGGCCTCGATCACCAGCTCGCCCAGGCGCGGGCCCGGCGGGATCGAGATCTGCGCGCCGCGCAGCTTCTCGGGTGTGGCCTGCTTGACCAGCTCCTCGTACGACGCGAGGCGGGCCTTGCCCTTGCTCTGCCGCGCCTTGGGGGCGAGGCGCACCCACTCGAGTTCGGCCTTGAGCTGCCGTTGGCGGCGGCTCTCTTCCTTCTCCTCCTGCGCGAGGCGCGCGGACTTCTGTTCGAGCCAGGCGGAGTAGTTGCCCTCGTAGGGGAAGCCGCGGCCGCGGTCGAGCTCGAGGATCCAGCCGACGACGCTGTCGAGGAAGTAGCGATCGTGCGTGACCAGAATGACCGATCCCTTGTAGGCCGCGAGGTGGGTCTGCAGCCAGGCCACCGACTCGGCGTCGAGGTGGTTGGTGGGCTCGTCGAGCAGCAGGAGGTCGGGCTTCTCGAGCAGCAGCTTGCACAGCGCCACGCGGCGCTTCTCGCCGCCCGAGAGGTTGGTCACCGCGGAATCCCCCGGCGGCAGGCGCAGCGCGTCCATGGCGATCTCGAGGTGGCGGTCCAGCTCCCACGCGTCGGCCGCGTCGATCGCGTCCTGCAGCTTCGACTGCTTCTCGAGCAGCTTGTTCATCTCGTCGTCGCTCATCTCCTCGCCGAACTTGAGCGAGATCTCGTTGAAATCGTCGAGCAGCTTCTTCGTGGAGGCGACGGCGAGCTCGACGTTCTGCTTCACCGTGAGGTTGGGGTCGAGCTGCGGCTCCTGCGGCAGGTAGCCCACGGTGCGGCCGCTCTCGATCCACGCCTCGCCGTCGAAGTCCTTGTCGATGCCGGCCATGATCTTCATGAGCGTCGACTTGCCGGCGCCGTTGTAGCCGATGATGCCGATCTTGGCGCCGTAGTAGAACGAGAGCGAGACGTTGTCCAGCACCTTCTTGGCGGGGGGGTACGTCTTCGACAGGCGGTGCATGTAGTAGATGAATTT
>CBFGVC010000192.1:0-3787 GCA_965652255.1 uncultured Fibrobacteria bacterium
GGGTGAAGAAGAGTGCCGGGTGAAGAACCGGTCAACGGGTTCCTTTGCCTTGGGGCGTGTCCCTCTCGAACCCTGAGCTTTCACCCTTCGATCTTCATCCTTCACTCTTCCTTCATGGCCACATGAAGTAGGTGCCCGGGGAGAACCGGTCGCGCAAATCGGCCACCCACCCCGCGATGCCCGTTTCGGCATCGGGATCCAGGAACTGTTCCAGGCGGTTCTTGCGCCGGGGCATCGTGACCCAGTCCGCGTCCTCGGCCAAGCCCGTGCGAGCGGCCAGCCATGCCTTGGCTTCGTCAAGGCCGCCCAGCGTGTCCACCAGCCCTGCCTCCAGGGCTTGCCGTCCGGTGAAAATCCGCCCATCCGCCAAGCGACTCACGGAGTCGGGCGGCAGCCCGCGCGCTTCCGCCACGTCAGCCGCGAACTGGGCATGGGTGTCGTCGATGACATGCTGAAGATAGGCCAGCTCCCGCGGCGTGGCCTTGCGCGCAGGGTTTCCCACGTCCTTGAGCTCCCCGCTCTTCACGGTTTGCAGCGAAACCCCCGCCTTTTCCATCAGGCGCTCGATTTCGGGGAACTGGACGATCACGCCGATGCTGCCGGTGAGGGTTCCCGGATTGGCGAAGATCTTTTCTCCGGCCAGCGAGATGTAGTATCCGCCCGAGGCAGCCACGTTGCCGAAGCTGACCGCCAGAGGCTTTCCGTCCTCGCGCAAGGCCACGAGCGCCGACAACAGTTCCTGGGAGGCTCCCACGGCTCCTCCCGGAGAATCGACGCGCAGCAGCACGCCCTTGCAGGCGTCGTCGCGGCGGATCTTTTCCAGGATGTCCAGCAGGGGGGCGGCGTCGTAGATCGGGCCCTCCACCCGAAACAAAACGAGGTGCGGACCGAGTTTCCGGGCCTCCCCGAAGCGGCCCGCCGCCGAGGCGATGGCCGCGACCATCAGGAAAAAGGCGATGCCGCCCGCGATCACGAGGACGAGGACGAGCTTGGCGAAGCCGGTCAGGCAACCATTGCCGCGACCGCCGGATGCCTCATTCCCGCTCATGGATCCTCCGTGCCGGCGTCAAGAAAAAACGATGGGCGCGTCCCGGGAAGCTGAGCCTTCCGGGTCAGCGAATCCGGATCCGTTGCCCCGGCCGCAAGTCCTCGGAGAGGCCGTCGTTGATCCGCATCAGCTCATCGACGGAACTGCCGAAGCGGTTGGAGATCGCCCACAGGTTGTCTCCGCGTCGCACCTGGTAGTACTCGAGAGAGGACACGGAAGCGACTCGTGTCGCTCCTTGCACCGTGAGCCGCTGCCCGATGCGGATTTTCGAGCCGCTCAGGCCGTTCCAGGCCCGCAGGTCGGAAAGACGCACTCCGTAACGCGCCGCGATCCCCGAAAGCGTCTCGCCGCGGCTCACCACGTGGACACGGCGCGGCCCGGTGGAAATCGACCCGCGGGAATCCTCTCCGGCTTCGGCAAGGGAACCCGGGCCGGGAATCGACAGGACGCTCCCCGCCTTCAGGATATCGCCCGGCCGCATCGAATTGGCGCGACGAAGGCCGCTGACGGTTACGCGATACCGGGAGGCGATTCCCGACAAGGTCTCCCCGGACCGCACGGTGTGGCGCCTCGCGGCGACCGAAGCCGTACCCGAGGGCGTGTCGCCCGCGAAGGCCTCCACCGGATCGTCGCTTCCACCCGGGACCGGGATGGTGAGGGTCTGCCCCGCTCGCAAAAAGGTGCCCCGCATGCCGTTCGCCGACTGGATCGCAGCCACCGAAACACCGTGCCGGGCCGCGATGCCGGACAGCGTCTGCCCGCGTGCCACGCGATGCGTCCGGAGCGAAACCGCCGGGACCGTCTGGAGTTTTTCCATCCCCTCCAACAGCGCATCGCGGGTGCCCGCGGGCAAATACACCACGTAGGAGGAGCGATTCGGCGGGGTGCTGTTGCGGCGCAGGGCCGGATTAAGGGTCTTGATCGAATCTTCGTGAACGCCCACGGCGGCGGCGATGCCGCGGATCGGCAGCGCCCGGGTGACCGTCAGCGTGTCGTGCCGCAGGGGCGGATGAGCCGCAGCGACGGCATCGCCGAAGCCGAAGACGGCGGCATTGCGCCCGATGATCATCGCGGCCAGTATCTTCGGAACGTAATAGCGTGTCTCCCGGGGCAACGGCATGCCCCAGTAGCTGTCCGAGCCCGCGCGCAAGTGGCGGCGCACGCGGCCTTCGCCGCAGTTGTATGCCGCCATGGCCAGATGCCAGTCACCGAACTCGGCGTAGAGGTCCTCGAGATAATCGAGCGCGGCGTCGGTGGCGCGCACGGGATCCCGACGCGCGTCCTCCCACCAGTCGTTCTGAAGCCCGTAACGTCGTCCGGTGCCGCTGATGAACTGCCAAAGGCCGCTGGCGCTCGCGTGGCTCCACGCCTTGGGGTTGAAGCCGCTCTCGATCATCGACAGGTAGAGCAGGTCGCGCGGCATGCCGCGCTCGTCGAGCTTGCTGAGGATCAATTCCTCGTAACGACCCCGGCGGCGCAGCCAGCGATCGAAGTACTCCCGGCCCGACCCGGTGAAGACGCGCATGGCCTGCAGTACTTCGTGGGGAATGGGCGAAGGAATCGGGAGATCGAAGTTTCGCTCGGGCAGGCGAGGCAGCAGGGCTTCCAGGTCCTCGAGGGAAGCGAGGGACACCTCCTCGATCTCATGGTCGATGTACTCGGCGAGGTTCTCCGCGCCGCCGAGGAGGGCCGATTGCTCCGCGGCCTCGACCATCCAGCCGCGGACGGTGTCCTGCCATGCCTTAACGGAGACCAGTTGGGTGTCGGTCAGGTTCTCCGAGGCCTCGAGCATGAGGAGTTGCGCCATGGCGCTGTCGAGGTACCCGGTCGCCTCGAACCATGCCCCGTCTCGCATGCTTTCCCGCACCAGGCGAATGAACTCCGCGGCGCCCGACGCCTCCTCCGACGAAAGGAAGGAGGTGTCGGGCGCCGCGGGCGCCGATGCTTGCGCCGGAGCCCCGGAACGGACGGACGCCGCCTGGCTCGAGGCGCAACCGGAAACGGACAGCGCCAAGGCCGCGGCGACCGCGCCCAAGAGGCCGAGGC
Organism: uncultured Fibrobacteria bacterium; assembly: GCA_965652255.1. Classification (GTDB taxonomy): domain Bacteria; phylum Fibrobacterota; class Fibrobacteria; order UBA11236; family UBA11236; genus UBA11236. The sequence continues at coordinate 3,095 of CBFGVC010000192.1, forward strand.
CCGTCAAGCGGAACCCGAAACCCGGACGGAAGCCGGGGAAGTTCGTCGCCTCATTCCTCAAAATCCATGTCCTCCGCATAGTCGTTCCACATGTCGGATTTCTTGAACTTCGGGTTGTCGAAGTCCACTTCCTCGTCCTCATCCTCGCCGTCTTCCTCGACATCCTCGGACTCGTTCTCGAACGGTTCCAGGTCGTCGAAATCGTCGTGCTTGGGCCGCCGTCCGAAACGCCATTCCGGGTCGCGCCTGCGCGTCATCGTGATTGCCTCCTCCCCGCCTCGGGGATGCCATTTCCGGCCAAATATATCATGCGCGCCCCCGAAAGTCCAAACGGCGGCCACGCCTTTACCTTCACTTGCCGGGGAATTTGAGGATCCTCACCCGGATTACGTTTTCGACCGCCGCCAAGGACGCCTCCATGCCGGCGGGCAGGTCGCTCTCAAGGTCGATGATGTTGTAGCCGACCTTGCCGTTGCTTTCGTTGGTGAACGACTGGATGTTGAGCCCCGCCGCGCCGAACACCTGGGTGATGGAGGCGATCATGTTGGGGACGTCGCGGTTGATCACGACGACGCGCGTGCGCGTCGTCGACTGCGGGAACACCTCGACCACGGGGAAGTTCACCGAGTTGTTGACCACGCCGTACTCGAGGTAGTTGCGCACCTGCTTGACCGCCATGACCGCGCAGTTCTC
>CBFGVC010000193.1:0-3742 GCA_965652255.1 uncultured Fibrobacteria bacterium
CAAATGCAGCGCTACGCGCGCCACTTCGACCTTGCCGGCGTGGGGTTCAAGGGGCAGGTCAAGCTGCGCGAGGCGAAGGTGCTGGTGGTGGGCGCGGGGGGCCTCGGCTCTCCCGCCCTGTACTACCTCGCGGCCGCCGGAGTCGGGACGATCGGCGTCGCCGACGGCGACGTGGTCGACCTCTCGAACCTGCAGCGGCAAATCGTTCATTCCACCGGGGACGTCGGCAAGCCGAAGACAAGCTCCGCCGCCGAAAAAATCCGCGCGGTGAACCCTGATGTCACCGTCGTCGAGCACGCGTTCTTCCTCAATGCTTCCAACATCGCGGAGGTGATCGCGGGATACGATTTCGTGATCGAGGGTTGCGACAACTTCGCGACGAAATTTTTGGTGAACGACGCCTGCGTGCTGGCGGGGAAGCCTTTCTCGCACGCCGGCATGCTGCGCTTCGAGGGGCAAACCTTCACCTACGCCCCAGGCCACCGCTGCTACCGCTGCCTGTTCCGCTCCCCCCCCCCTCCGGGCAGCGTGCCCAATTGCGCGGATGCCGGGATCTTCGGCATGCTGCCGGGCACCTTGGGTTCGATCCAGGCGACGGAGGCGGTGAAGTGGATCCTGGGCTTGGGCGAATTATTGGTGGATCGCCTTTTGATTTACGACGCGCTTTCGATGCGCTTCCGGGAAATCCGGGGGGGCCGGGATCCGGGCTGTCCGCTGTGCGGGGATTCTCCGTCGATCACGGAACTCCGGGACGAGGAAGGCGGCAGGTGCGAGAGCTGATCGGGTCGATCAACGCTTCCGCGGGACCGTCACGGTCGGCTCGTAGCGTCCCGACTCGCGCCGGATTTTGATTCCGAGCGGGTTATAGAGGTCATGCTCGACCTTCGCCCCGAAGCGGCTGCGCGCCTGTTCCGGCCTTCCCGGACGAATCGGCACGAGATCCGTGGAGGTCGTGTTGACCACGTAATGGACGGAGACGCTTCGCAGGACCTGATACATCGGCAGCATCCCGAAAGTCGTGTCCTGATAAGACCGGATCGATATCTTGGCCGCATAATCCACCCCGCTGCCCCAGCGCGCGAAGATCACCCGGTTCCAATGCGACCGGAAGGAAAACTCCGAACCATCGCAGGAATTCCGTTCCCCCGCTTCCACGAAAAAGTATCCCGGAGCCCGAAGCGTATCCGTATACGGCTCCTGGAACGACGCTCCCGTCACCGAATCGAGGGGAATTGCGCTACCCTGCGGGAATGCCTGGAAGTCGCTCCACGCGGAGCTTGTATCGGCGGCCTGCCATGCGGCTCCGAAGGAACCCACGATCACCTGCATGCCGATCGGGGGCTTGTAGCCGCACACGGTCGGATAGGGTCCGGGCTGCACGAAGAAACGGAGCGTGACGGCGGCGATCCTAAGGGAATCCGGCGTCGCCCGGTATGTTCCCGAACCCAGGCTCCCGGAATACAGGGAAACCTCGTGGCTTCCCGAAACCTTCCCGCCCGAGTACGGAATCTCGACCACGCTCGCGGAGGCCGCGCCGGCGAGCAGCCCTGAAAAGGCAAGGAAGGCGGCCATGCGAACCATATCTTTAGTGTACCGGCGCGACACGGATTCGGCAAGCAGAATCTTTCCCGCCCCCCGGGAAGCGACACGGCCGGGAAGAAACCCCCGAAATCACCGGAAGGTCAAATCCAGCCCCGCCACGATCAGCAAGGCGTACACGATGTACACGAAATGCCTTTGCGGAATGTAACGGTTCAGGAGCCACCCCACCCCGATGCCCAGCGGCACCATGGGCGCAAGTTTCGCGGCTGTGCGCAGGACCTGCCCGTCCACCACGCCGGTCATCACGTAGGGCGGCAGCTTCAGCCAGTTGGTGACGAAGAAGAACAGCGCGCTGCTGGCGACGAAGGTGCGCTTGTCGGGCTTTTGGGCGATGAGGAACAGCGCCATGATCGGCCCGGCGGCATGCGCCACGGTCGACGAGAATCCCGAAAGCGCGCCGACCAGCACGCCGTGCCAGGCCGCCGGACGGTAGGTGCGGGACGGGTACCAGATGTCCCGGATGATGAGAAGCGTCGTGAGGCCGAGGGCCAGCACGCCCAGCGAGCGGCGCAGCAGCGCGTCGGACACCATGTTGACGAACAGCATGCCCAGGACGATGCCCGGAATGCAGCCCGCGAGCGGCCAGCGGATCAGGGGAAGGTTCCATTTGCGCCAATAGGCGCCGATCGCGAGAAGATCCGCGAAGATGAGAAGCGGAAGCACGATGCCGATCGCCGCGCGGGCGGGCACGGCGTAGGCGATGAGCGGCGTCTGCAGCAGCGAGATCCCGGAGGCGAACCCGGCCTTGCCGAAACCGACGATGAACGCGCCGATGTAGGGAAAAAGGTCGGTGGGCACGGGACTCAAATGCGAAATGAGAAATGCGAAATGAGAAAAGGGAACAGCGCAGACTTCGGAAACCCCCTTCGTGGCGTCTTGCGTTCATTTCGCATTTCGCATTTCCCTTTTCGCATTTCAACCCTTCGGCGACAAAGCTAGTTTTCCCTCCATGGATTTCCTCAAGCACGATCGCATCGTGCGCGCCACGGGCGACGCGGCCGGGTGCCGGCTGGTTTTGGTCGACGCCACGAGGGCCGCCGGCGCCATCGCCTCCAACCACGAGGCCGGCGGCTATGCCGCGCAGCTCCTCGGCGAGGCGGTGCCCGCGGCCCTTCTGCTCGCATCCGGACTCAAGGGGCCCGGCACCGTCCAGCTCCGCTTCACCCTCTCGGGAGACATCAGCCGCCTCGCCGCCGACGCCACGCCCTTCGGCCTCGTGCGCGCCATGATTCCGCGCGACGAGGTGCTGCGCACCGGGAGCTTCGAGCCCATGGTGCTGCCGCAAACCCTGCGCGTCATCAAGCTCGACAAGGAGGGCGACCGCCTCTCGGAAGGCATCGTCGAGATGGTCTCCGCCGACATTTCCGAAAGCCTGACCCACTATCTGGGGCAAAGCGAACAGGCGGGCGGGAGGCTGCGCGTCTCGGCCGCCTGGGACAATGCGACGGGAACCCTGCTGCACGCCGGAGGCGTGCTCGTTGAGATGTTCCCCGGCCACAAGGAGGAGGTCCGCGCGGCGCTGGAAGCCAAGGTGGGCGCGCTCGACTTCGCGCGCCACCGGCGCGCCTCGGGGCCCGGCCTCGACCTCGACGGCATGCTGGACACCTTCGGCGAGTTCTCGCCCAAGGTGCAGAAGGAGTTCGAGATCGAGCCGTTCTGCCCCTGCAGCGAGGAGGGAGTCCTGCGGGCCCTCTCGAGCCTCGGGCGGGAGGGACTCGAGTCGCTCTTCCTCGAGGGCACGGAGGCCGAGCTCTTCTGCGAATTTTGCCGCAAGCGTTACGCCGTGGGACAGGCGAAGCTGCTCGAGATGCTGAACGAGGCCGAGGAAAACGAGGGCTGAGGCCCTCTCCTTCCCTACTTCCCCGACTTCTTCGACGTCTTCTTCCCCGATCCTTTTTTCTTCGGGATCTTCGCGCCGGAGTCGCGCGCCTTGTTGAGCGCCGCGGCCACGGCCTGCTTGTCGGCGGCCTTCTTCCCCGACTTGCGCTTGGTCGCCTTGTAGCGATCGCCCTTGTGGAACTCCTTGATGTTCTCCGAGATCGTCTCGCGGCTTTTGCCTTTCTTCATAGGCATGGTGACCTCCGGGGTTCAGGAATCAGTATGGCAAGGCGGGAGGGGGAAAGACAAGGGATATGAATTA
>CBFGVC010000194.1:0-3722 GCA_965652255.1 uncultured Fibrobacteria bacterium
AACTACCTTCTGGCCCATGCATTTCAGGCACGGGATCCTCGCGCAGGCGTTTTCCGCGGCGCTCGCCGTCGTGCCCTCGGCCGCGTTGCTCTCCTGCTCCCCCGGCAAGGATCCCGGCAACGTCTATCGCGGGGCCCTCGCCGCCAACCTCAAGACCCTCGACCCCGCCCAGGCTTCCGACTCCTACTCCATCCAGTCGCAGCAGCAGGTGTACGAGACGCTCTACGAATACAAGTACCTGGCGCGGCCTTACGACGTCGAGCCGTGCCTGGCACGATCGATGCCGAACGTGTCACCGGACGGTCTCGTCTACACGATCCCGGTCCGCACCGATGTCGAGTTCGCCGACGACCGCGCCTTCCCCGGCGGCAAGGGCCGCGCGCTCACCGCGCACGACTTCGTCTACAGCCTGAAGCGCCTCGCCGACGTGCGCACCCAAACCTACGGCTGGTGGGTGTTCGACGGCAAGATCAAGGGCCTGAACGAATTCCGCGCGGCGTCGGAAATGCTGCCGCCGCTTCCCGATTCCGTGCATCCCGCGCTTTACGGCCGCGAGATCGAGGGCCTGCGCGCGCTCGACGATTCCACCGTGCGCATCGAGCTGACGCAGCCGTACCCGTACTTCAAATACCTGCTGGCCATGCCCTACGCGGCCGTGGTGGCCCGCGAGGCGGTGGAACATTACGGGGAGGAATTCCGGAGTCACCCGGTCGGCACGGGACCCTACGTGCTCGAGGAGTGGCGTCGGGGTCTCCGGCTCACGTTCGTCCGGAACCCGAAATACCGGCACGGCGTCTATCCTTCCGAAGGCGAGCCCGCCGACTCGGCGGCGGGGCTGCTCGCCGACGCGGGCAAGCCCATCCCCTTCATCGACCGCGTCGAGCTGTACATCTTCAACGAATCGCAGCCCATGTGGCTGAACTTTTTGCGCGGCCACCTCGACCGCGCCGCCATTCCCAAGGACAACTACGCCCAGGCCGTGATCCCCGGCCAAGGACTGCAGCGGGAGTTCCGTGAGCAAGGCATCAGCCTGCACCGCGTCGAGGAGCTGGACGTGGTGTACATCTGCCTCAACATGAAGGATCCCGTGATCGGGAAAAACCGCGCGCTGCGGCAGGCGATGCAGCTCGCCTACGACGTCGAGACCGTCCTGAGCCGCTTCTACAACGGCCGCGGCGTGCGCGCGCAGGGGCCCGTGCCGCCCACCATCTTCGGCCATGAACCGGATTGGCGCGCGCCGTACGGGCGCTTCGATGCCGAGGCCGCGCGCCGCAAGCTCGCCGAGGCGGGCTTTCCGGAGGGCAGGGGTCTTCCGGAGCTGTCCTACCTCACCCTGGCGAGCACCGAGGCGCGGCAGAGGGGCGAGCACTTCGCGCAGAACATGGCGGCCATCGGAATCCGCGTCCGGGTGGAGACGGCCACGTGGCCGGAGTACCTGGAGCGCATCCGCGCCCGCAACTTCCAGCTCGCGGGCGCGGCGTGGATGGCCGACTATCCCGACCCCGAGAACTTCATGCAGTTGCTCTACGGGCCCAACGAGCCGCCCGGCGCCAACAATGCGAGTTACGCGAACCCGGAATTCGACAGGCTGTACGAGCGCATCGCGGTGATGTCCGACGGGCCCGAGCGCCTGGAGCTCCTGCGCCGCATGCGCGCGATCGTGGCGGAGGACTTGCCGTGGATCTTCATGGTGCACCGCACCAACGAGCTCCTCGCCGGCGCGCGCTTGCGCAACTTCAAGCCCAGCTCCGCGGTGATGGTGCCGGTGAAATACTACCGGGTGGAAGAGCGATGAGTTACGAATTACGAGTTACGAATTACGAATCGGGGCGCGAGCACCACAAGGCCCAAGTCTTGGGGGGAGAGGCGAAAGGCGAATGCCGTCTGGAGCCTGTGCTCCCACGCGCTCAAGCCTGGCCCACTCATGGCCAACTCGTAATTCGTAACTCGTCATTCGTAACTAAACGAAGGACAGACCCGTGTTGAGGTTTCTCCTCCGAAGGACCCTTCACGCCCTCGCCATCCTCTTCGGCGTGACGCTGGTGATCTTCGTCCTCTTCCAGTGGGTCGGCGGGAATCCCGTCCTGCGCCTCCTGGAGAAGGGCGCGACCGCCGAGGAGGTCGCGCGCATGACGCGCCAGCTCGGGCTCGACCAGCCGCTGTGGCGGCAATACTTCGATTACCTCGGCAACCTCGCCTCGCTCGACTTCGGGCGCTCCTGGGAGACGCGCCAGCGCGTCTCGGAGATGATCCTGGACGGGATCGGGCCGTCGCTTTCCCTTGCGATCCCGGCCTTTCTCCTGGCCACTGTCGTCTCGCTGGCCGTGGCTCTGATCGCGGCGCTCTACAAGGACCGTTGGCCCGACCGCCTGCTGGTCGCCTTTTCGGTGGCGGGGATGAGCCTTAGCGTTTTGGCCTTCATCATCGGCGCGCAATACCTCTTCGCCTTCCGCTGGGGACTCTTCCCCATCTCGGGCTGGGAACCGGGCCTCGAGGGCGTTCCCTTCCTCGCCTTGCCCATCCTCATCTGGGTGGCCGCCTCGATGGGCTCGGCCGTGCGGTTCTACCGCGCGGCCTTCCTCGAGGAGATGCGCAAGGAGTACGTCGTCACCGCGCGGGCCAAGGGCCTCGCGTGGCCGCGCATCATGGCGCGGCATATCCTCCCCAACGCGATGATCCCGGTGCTCACGCATCTCGTCATGGAGCTGCCCATGCTCTTCACCGGCTCGCTCCTGCTCGAGAACTTCTTCGGCATCCCGGGCCTAGGGAACATGAGCATCAACGCCATCAACGCGTCCGACCTTCCGGTGATCCAGGCGGTGGTCTTCGTGGGCGCGGTTCTGTACGTGGGGGCGAACATCCTGGGCGACGCGCTGTACGCGGCGGTGGACCCGAGGGTGAGGACGTGAACCATGCTTCCTGACCTCCTCAAGCGCCTTCGCCGCAACCCCGTCGCCGTGGCGTCGTTCGCGGTGATCGCGGCGTACATCGCCGCGGGCCTGCTCGCCCTGGTGGGCGTGCTCGCTCCCGGCTACGCCGAGCAGACGGGCGAGGCGTACGCGCCCCCGTCGTGGGCGCACCCTTTGGGGCTCGACGTGCTGGGGCGCTCGGTGCTCGACCGCGTGATCCAGGGATCGCGCGTGGCCCTCATCGTGGGATTCTTCTCGACGGCCATCGCCATTCCCATCGGAACCGCCTTGGGCCTGGCGGCGGGCTACTTCCGCGGCAAGGTGGACGCGCTGGTGGTGTGGCTGTACTCGACGCTCGACGCGATCCCGACGATCCTTTTGCTGCTCGCGATGGCGCTGCTGTTGCCGACGGGAAAGGGCCTGGCGACGGTGTGCATCGCGCTGGGGGTCACGTCGTGGGTCTCGACCTGCCGCGTGGTGCGCGGCGAGGCGATAAGGCAGAAGGAACTGGACTACGTGCGCTCCGCGCGCTCCATCGGCGCGGGGAACGCGCGCATCCTCTTCGTCCACGTGCTGCCGAACGTGATGCACCTGGTGCTGGTGCAGGCGTCGCTCATCTTCGTGTTCGCGATCAAGAGCGAGGTGATCCTCTCGTACCTGGGCGTGGGCGTGCAGAACTTCCCGAGCTGGGGCGTGATGATCGACGACGCGCGCCTGGAGCTGGTTGGCCGAGGGGTTTGGTGGCAGTTCGCGGCGGCCACGGGCGCGTTGTTCGTGCTGGTGCTGGCGTTCAACCTGTTCAACGACGCGTTG
>CBFGVC010000195.1:0-3706 GCA_965652255.1 uncultured Fibrobacteria bacterium
CCGCGCACGTCGGTGACAGTCACCGTGGCGCTGGCGCCTTCGGCGATGCGGAACAGGGCGCCGGCGCCGTGCGCCTTGGCGGAGAAGTCGTGGCGGGCCACCGCGCGCTCGCGCAGCGCGGTGGGGGGCGGCAGGTCCGTGATCTGCACCACGGTCTGGTCGGGCCTCTGCGTCTGGTACTCGAGTTCGATCCAGAGGGAGCTCCGCTGCGCGCTCTGTACCCGCATTTCGTCGAAGATCCCGTTGAAAAAGTTCGTGAGATCGGGACGGACCCCGAGGTACAACGGATCCGAGTTCGCGTCGGTGGTGTTGGTGGAGGTGTTGACGGAGTATATCTGCGCCCCGTTCAGGTATACGCGCCGGTTCTGTCCCCCGTTGAAGCGGCCATGGACGAGAGCCCAGGTTCCGGTGGCCGGAACGGTGGGGCTGCCGGATCCGGAATAATGCGTGCTGTTGTGCTCGACCGCGAGCCGATCGCTGCTGTTCTCGCGAATGCCGTACTGGCATGCGTTGCCGTCGGTGCATTGGCCCTTCTGGAAAATGCGGGAGCTGCCATCCCAATCCACGGCATTCACCCATGCCGAAAGCGTGAATGCGTTGGTCACCACGTTGAGGCTGGGATCGTCGGCCACGACGAAGTGATGGGAGCTCGCCCGGGCGAGCGAGCGCCCCGGGCCGATGACGCCGGTCACCGATCCCGGCCCGCCCGAAGCCACGGCGGTGTTGCCGTTGCCGGTCGCGTCCGTCTCGTTGCCCGTGCCGTTCATGTGCCACACGCCCATGTATCCGTTGGATGGGCTGAACACCGCCGCCCCGTTCGAGCTGTCCACCGCGTCGGCCTTGCCCCAGTGCATCAGGAAAAGCTGTTCGGCGGTGTTGGCCTGGACCTGGTCGATCAGCACCCAAACCACCGCGCCGTCCTCGCCCCAATGCTCGATCTCATGATGCAGCCGGGTTGTGCCATCTTCCTTGGTGAAGCGGAGGTCGGCGCCGCCCGCCTTCGCCTGCGTAAGCACCGTGTCGCCGTCCGCGATGCGAACCAGCAAGGGGAAATTCGACTCGTTCCCGCTCCAGGCGCCTCCGCCATTCCAGGATGCGCCGGCCGAGGAAGTGTTGATCGTATAGGCCCGGACGCCGGTCCACTGCGAATAATCCTCCTCGGAATGCGACGCGGTCGCGCCGACGACGAGGGCGAGGGCCAGGGACTTCACGGACGCGGCGAAAAGTCCGGAACGTCTTGTGGTTGTTGCGTTCATGTCTCAGTTCTCCACTCTTCTTGTGTTACGGCATCGGACATCCGTCACCCGATACCAGACGAACCTAGTCCGAAACGTTCAATCCTGCCCGATGTTTTTCTCTTTACTTGATAAGTGTTTCCAAAAAGCGTGTTTTTACGATTTGTCACATTATTTGTGACAAATTTGAGGCGGCGCCGCTGACACTTCACTCGTTCTTCGCCTCGCGCAGCAACGAAAAGATCTCGCGGCGCGCGGCGAGCGCGCCTTGGCTGTCCTGCCGCAAGCGGGGATTCTCGTCGAGAAGGCGAAGCGCCTCGAGCAGCGACGCTTCGGCGGCGGCCGATCCGCCCACGGCGATCGCCGCGCGCGCGTGCCGGATTCTCCAATCCACGCTGTAAGGCCACATCCCCGAAACCGCCCGTTCCGACAAGTCGGCTGCGCGACGCAGGCTTTCGTCGTCTCCGGCCCTCATGTACTGGTCGAAGGCGAGGCTCCACATCGCGGGAGCGCGCGGCTTTTTCCGGAACCCCTCCTCGATCAGCGAATCGGGAATGATGCCCGCGGAATCCGCGGAGAGGCCCGCGAGAAAGAAGAAGTCGTCCAGCAGGGAGAAGCGCTCCCATCCGACGCGCAGGATCGCGCGCGCGCCCGCCGTGTCGCCTCGCAGCAAGGCCATCTCGCCGAGGAAGCGCGTGCGTCCGGGGCCTTGCGCGATGCTGTCGGGAAGCCCGCGGATCTTGTCGAGCACCTTGGCGTAGATCTTGTGCTGGCGAAGGAACTCCACGCGCAGCGCCGGCTCGAGCCTCTCCTTGCCGCCGCGGATCTCCTCGCCCGCGCGCAGGCGCTCGTATTCGCGGTGGTATTGCCGGAAATAAAACGCGCGCAGCCGTTGGATCTCCGCGTCCCACTCGACGCCCATGCCCTTCCCTTCGGGACGGCTCGCCTGCGCGAAGGCCAGCCTTTCGGCGGCGAGCCACGCGCGCGCGCCGCTCTCGATGTACGCGGCCGGATGCCTCGCCGACGCGGCCGAGAAGTCCGTGAGGATCCCCTCGAACGACCGCGCCGACGTCTCCGCCGAAGCGCAGGCGACGGACAGAAGGACCGCGGCGACCGATCCGAGGACGGCGCGCGACGACTTCATGGCAGGATCATGCGGCCGAAGCGCGTCCCGTGGCGATAGTGATAGGCGCCTGAGGGCAGGAGGTCATGCCCGATCTCCCATGCGCCCGAGGGGACGCCCCGGAACACGAGGCGGCCGTCGAGGGAATAAATCTGCAGGGGAACGTCGTTGGCCGGGTCGAACCGGAACCGACGCCCCGCCTGGGTGAAGGCGGCCGGCTCGATGCTCCGCGCCGAAGCGCGAACGGGCGTCACTTCGTCCCCGGCGCCCTTGATCATCTGGAAGTGATCCCGGACCACCCGGGCCGTGTCGATGAACCACCCCGTGGCCACCGAATCCTCCACCTCGAAGATCACCGATCCTTGGCGCGACTGGTTGACCTGCATCATCGGGTGGCGGTTGCTGCTTCCGACCTTGCCGCTGCTCCCCACCACCACGTAAACCGCTCCCTTGTTGCTTCCCTTGGTCTTGCGGTAGGGCCCGGTGTCGTCCGGGTTACCCGAGGCGCTGTCGAGGATGACCCGGGAACGGTTCGCCGCATACCAGTCGTTGTGCGTGGTCTGGCTCGTGCTCGAGCCGTTGGCGCCCACCGCGCTGTCGATCAGGTACGAGCGCTCGTAATTGTGGCTGTGCCCCATGAAGAAGAAGTCCACCCCGTACTGGTCGAACAGCGGGACGTAGTTGTAGCGCAATTGCACCAGGTCCGATTCCGTTTCGGAGTTGTGCGTGCCGCGAGTGTAGGCGTTGTGGTGGGCGTACACCACGATCCAGTCCGCGTTCTGGGCCGATGGCGACTGCAGGTCCTGGACGAGCCATTGGTATTGGGGCCCCGTGGTGGTGCGGTGGGCCGACGTGGTGAACTCGAGCACGATGAAGTGAATGTTGCCGTAGTCGAACGAGTAGTAGTACTCGGTGCCCGAGGCCACGCCGCCCGCCTGCGCGGCGGTGGGCAAGTCGAAGGCCGCCAGGTACGCCGCGGCCTGGTTGGTGTAGGTCTCGTGGTTGCCCATGGCGGGCCAGGTGACCGAGGTGGCCATGGGCTCGTACATGATGTCGAAGGTGCCCTCGGTGAGCTCGTTCACGGTGCCGTTGTCGTAGGCGATGTCTCCGAGGAAAAGGAGGCCGTCGACGTGGGCGGAACCATTCACCGCCATGAACGCGTTGCGCGTCCGGTGCGCGCCCAGGTTGTAGTTCTGGTAGGACGACCCGGTGGATGCGGCGATGCTCGAGCCGACGCCGAAGTCGCCCGCGAACCAGAACCTGTACTTGCCCTTCGTTCCCACGGGCGGAGACGTCTTCAGGAATTGCCGGGAGGGCGATTGCTGGCCGGGCATCAGGTCGTCGCCGT
>CBFGVC010000196.1:0-3652 GCA_965652255.1 uncultured Fibrobacteria bacterium
TGCGCGTGCACGGCCTCGCGGGCGGCGAGGAGGCGCGCCGCAAGACGGTGGCGCTGCTCGAGTCGGTGGGGTTGTCGGCCGACGACGCGCGCAAGTACCCGCACCAGTTCTCGGGCGGCCAGCGCCAGCGCCTCGCCATCGCGCGCGCGCTGGCGGTGTCGCCGCGCCTCGTGGTCGCCGACGAGCCCGTCGCCTCGCTCGACATGTCGGTGCAGGGGCAGGTGCTCGACCTGATGGAGGAATTGCGCGCGCGGCTGGGGCTGACCTACGTCTTCATCTCCCACGACCTGTCGGTGGTGGAGCGGATCTCCGACCGGGTGCTGGTGATGCGCCACGGCGAGGTCGTCGAGCAGGGGGCCACGGCGGAGGTTTTCTCCTCGCCGTCGCATCCTTACACGCGGGAGTTGCTGGAAGCGTCTTTCGCGGCCTAGGACGGCCGTGCCGCAAGACAAAAAGAAGCCGCCCCTTCCGGAATGGAGGGGGCGGCTTCTTTCGTTTCTTCGCGCGGACGCTTGCGTCAGGGGGCCGAGATCGCCACCGGAATCGCAGAGATGGTGGTGGTGGGCAGCAGCCTGTTTTGATTGTCGCGCACTCCGGTCAACTGGATCGAATACGTGAGGCTGGTGTTCCATGTCCCCGAGGCGGGAATCACGGAAAGCACCGTCAGGTTCGCGCTCCAGGCGCGCGTGGAGGCGATGTTGGTGGCCGGGACGCCCAGGTGCGAGCGCAGCTGGATGGCGCTCAGCGTGAGCTTGGAGGTGTCCACGGGGCTGGAGAACTCCAGGACGAAGGGGTTGTTCTGCGCGAGCAGGGCGGAAGGGGCGAACACCTGCAGCGAGCCCGTGACCACCGGGGTCAGGACGATGTGGGGTTGCGTGAACTGCTGGCCGGCGAGCAGGCCGGCGGTCACGCTCGTGGTTCCCAGGTTGAAGCGCTTGCCTCCGTTGACGAACTCGGGAATCGACAGGGTGTAGGTGGACAGTTCGGGAAGGCTGTCGAAGGTGAAGTAACCGCCGGCGTTGGTGGTGGCGGTGCGGACGGGCGTCACGTAGGTCACGCCGCCCGTGGCGGTCATCTGCAGCTCGATCTTCACGCCCGCCGCGGGCACCGTGGCCGTGGTATCCGGAGCGGACTGGCGCTGCAGCAGCAGCCGTCCGGACACGGCGGCCCCGACGCGGCGCATCACGAAGTTCTGGTTCAGGCTCAGGGCGGCGACCTCCTGGGTGCCCGCTGTCGCCACCGTCAGGGCGTGCTGCGATTCCTCGTACCCGGTTTTTCTGAGACGCACGAAGTAGGTGCCCGCGCGCACTTCCTCGAAGACCACCCTGCCGTCGCTCGCGGTCCTTGCCGTGCCCTTGCCGATGAGCTCCACGCGCACGTCGTTCAGCGGGAGTTGCGTGTTGGCGTCCCGGACGATGATGGACACGGTTCCCTTCAGGTCGGCGCTGGCGCTGAGGGGATCGGCGGTGCAGGAGAGCAGCAGGGGCAGGATCGCCAGCGCCAGGACGGCGGGGAGAATCCGGAGGCGGCGGTGGGACGAAGCTTTCATGATCGGCGATCCTTTTTAGAAAGGGAACGAAAGGGGAGAGGGAGACAGGCGAAAATTTCCCGCACGGGGCGTTCTTCCGCGGGGACGGTCAATCCGCGATTTTTTCAATATAACGGGAAGGCCGAAAATTGGGGCGGGGTAACCCCGCCCCTACGCGCCCGCCCCTACGCCCGCCCGAACCGCTTCGCCAGCCGTCCCTTGAACTTCTCCCAGTTGTAGTACAACGTGGGAACCGCGATCAAGGTCAGAATGGTGTTGAAGAACAGGCCCCAGAAAATGGCCCAGGCCAGGGGGGCCCACCACGTACCGCTCTCCGACCTCAGGATGAAGTGGAAGTGCGTGAAGTCGAAGCCCTTGCCCGTGGCCATCGGCACCAGCGCGATCATGGCCGCGATGGCGGTGAGCAGCACGGGGCGCAGGCGCGTCGCCCCGCCCTCGATCACCGCCTCGCGCAGGGGGCGGCCCTCCTTGCGCAGGTGGTTGATGAAGTCGATGAGCACGATGCCGTTCTTCGCCACCACGCCGGCCAGCGCGATGATGCCGATGCCGGTCATGATGATGGAGAAGGTCACGCGCATGAACATCAGGCCGTAGAACACCCCGCCCACGGAGAGCAATATGCCCGCGAACACCATCAGCGGCTGCGAGATGGAGTTGAACTGCGCGACCATGGTCAGCACCACCAGGCTCACCGCGATCAGGAAGGCCAGCCCGAGGAAGGCCTGCGTGTCCTCCTGCTCCCGGTTGCTGCTGCCGGTTTGCAGCGTATAACCGGAGGGCAAGGCCAGATCCTGCACAGCCGCCATTGCCGCGGCCTTGGGCCTGGATTCGTCCACCGTCCCGGGCGCGAGCTCGGCCCAGATCTGCACGGTGCGCTTGCCGTCGAGGTGGCGGATGGAGGCGAGGCTGGCTTTCTGTTCCATGCGGGCGAGGGAGGTCAGGGGGATTTGCGCGCCTTCCCGGCCGGGCACGGTGATGTGCTCCAGGCCCGCGAAGGATTCCCGCGTGGCCGGGTCGAGCCGAACCATGATGTCGTGCTCCTCCTTGCCGACGCGGAACTTGCCCGCCTCGAAGCCCTGGATGGCGCCGCGCACCGCGAGGGCCACCTCGCTGGTGCTCACGCCCAGCTGCTGCGCCTGCTCGCGATCGACCGCGATGGAGATCTCGGGGCGCACGGGCTCGTAGTCGGTGTCGATGTTGACCAGGCCGGGCACGCGCTGGAGGCGCGCCGCGACCGAATCCGCAAGCGCGCTCAGCACGGCGAAGTCCTCGCCCGAAAGCTCGAAGTTCACGGGGTAACCCTGCGGGGGGCCGTCCTCCTGCTTCTTCACGGCGACCTGCCAGCCGGGCAGGATTTGCGGCACGTTCTCCTGCATCCACTGCATGGAGGTCCACGAGGGAACGCGCCGATGCTCGTAGTCCGTGAAGCTCACGTCCACGTAGCCCTTGTGCGATTCGGGCTGCAGGTCGCCGCCCATCATCGCCTTGCCGAGGCCCACGATGGTGGAGAAGCTTTCCACGTCGCCCTGATCCTCCGGCATGGTGAAGAGCTTCTGCTCCACGCGCTTGAGGGCCTCCTCGGTGGCGGAGATGTCCACGCCCAGCGGGCCGGTCACCTCGACCGCGACCACCTTCGGTTCGCTGAGGGGGAAGAACACCACGCCCTTGCCGAGGAACCCGTAGGCGAAGAAGCTGGAGAGCACGAACAGGACGCAGAAGCCGATCACGAAGACGGGATGATCCACCGCGCGGTCGAGCACCCGCTTGTAAAAGCCCTTGAAGCGCTCGAACCAGCCCCCGTGCTTTTCCTCCAGGCCCGCCTCCTTCCCCGTCATGAACAGGGAGGCGAACACGGGGTTGAAGATGAAGGCCACGAACAGCGAGCCGGTCATGGTCACCATCACGGTGATGGGCAGGTACTTCATGAACTGGCCCATGATGCCGGGCATGAAGATGATGGGCAGGAAGGCCACGACCGTGGTGACGGTGGCGGTGGTCACGGGAACCATGACCTCGCGCGTGCCGTCGATGGCCGCGGTGGCGCGGTCCTTGCCCATCTGGAGGTGGCGGTAGATGTTCTCCACCACCACGATGCCGTCGTCC
>CBFGVC010000197.1:0-3637 GCA_965652255.1 uncultured Fibrobacteria bacterium
TCGACCCGCGTCTTGGCGGAACAGGGATGGATGAGGCGAAGGTTTTTTTGCGGAGGGATCTCGCGGAGGAACCCCTCGAGCGAGGGCTCCGAGGGGGCGAAGGCGACCCTTGCGCCCAACGCCTCGACATCGCCCCGGGAGCGGGGCCCGACCAGGTACCAAGGCTTCTTCAGCCAGTCCTCCGGCACCTTCTCGCCCGCATGGCGGAGGATCGGAAGCAGGTTGGGCGACGACAACAGGATCCCGTCGTAAAGGTTCGCGGGAATCTTGCCGACGAAGGGCAGGTTCTCCCGGAGAAGGGCGAGCTCGACAAGGGGGACTTCCACGGGGTCGAACCCCGCCTCGCGAAGCGCCGCGCTGAGGTCGGCGGCTTGCTCGCGGGGACGGGTGTTGAGCACGCGGATCATCGGGGCTACGAATCGAAGGGGGTGGGCAGGCCGCGCTCGCGGCAGGCGGCGAGCAGGTCCTCGGCCAGCTCCTCGACTTCCTCGTCGGGGTCCTCGTCGTCCAAGGTCCTCTCGAGCCGCACCAGCTTGCCCGTGGCCGCGTCGCCCATCACCGCGATGAAGCGGAAACCGCTTCCCGAGGGGTAGGCGTGCGCGGCCATCGGCACCTTGCAGCCGCCGCCGGCGGCCTTCATGAAGATCCGCTCCAGCTCCACCGCCTCGCGCGTCTCGGGATCGTCGAGGCGCCCGAGGGCGGCGAGGGCCGCCTTGTCATCCGCGCGGCACTCGAGGGCCAGCGCGGCCTGCCCGATGGCGGGGATCGATTCGGCATAGGAGAAGGCGTGCGTGACGGCTTCCGCGCGGCCGAGCCGGTTGAGGCCGGCGGCGGCGAGGACGATGCCGTCCACCTCGCCGCGCTCGAGCTTGGCCAGGCGCGTGTCCACGTTGCCGCGCAGGGGCACGAACTCCAAGTCGGGGCGCAGGGCGCGAAACTGCAGGATGCGGCGCGGCGAGCCCGTGCCCACGCGCGCGCCGCGGGGGAGATCCATGAAGCGGACGCCGCGCGAGACGAACACGTCGCGGGCATCCTCGCGCGGCGGGAAGGCGGCGAAGACGAGCCCTTCGGGCTGTTCCTCGGGAACGTCCTTGAGGGAGTGGACGGCCGCGTCGATGCGGCCGTCGAGCAGCGCGTTCTGGATCTCCTTCACGAACACGCCGAGGGCCGGGAACTTGTCCAGCGCGGTGGCCTGGTCCGTGTCGCCCGAGGTCTTGATGATCTCGAGCCGCACCTTAAGGCCGGGATTCGCCTTTTCGAGATCCTTCACGATCATGCCGGCCTGGGCCAGCGCCAAGGCGCTGCCCCGGCTGCCCACGACAAGCGTCCGCCCGGCTTCGGCCTTGCCCGCGCTTTTTCCCGCCGCTTTTCCCTCAGCCTTCGCCATGATCCGGATCCCCTTCTTCCAGGGCGAAAAGCTCGCCCGCATAGTGACAGGCCCGCTGGGCCTGACCCTGTTCGCCCATTCGCTTGAGCCCCACCGTGGGCGGGTGCAGGAACTTGTTGAGCAGGCCCCGTCCCAGCGCTTCCAGTTTCTCGCGCGCCTCCGGCGGGAGGCCGGCCGCGTGGCGGGCGATCTCGGCCTCCGCGATGCGCCCGTATTTCTCGCGCAGCTTCCGCAGGGTGGGCACGGCGTCAAGCCCTCGCGCCCACGCGGTCACCTTCGCCGCTTCCTCCTCGACGATGGCCTCGGCGGCGCGGGCCGCCTCGCGGCGGCGGTCGGCGTTCTCTTCCACCGCGTTGCGCAAGTCGTCGAGCGTGAAGAGGAAGGTGTTCTCCACCTCGCCCGCGGCGGGTTCGATGTCGCCGGGAGCCGCGATGTCGATGAGAAAAAGCGGGTCGCCATGCCGACGTCGCGCCGCCTCGCGCACCATGGGCGCGGTGATCACCGTCCCGGCGGCGCCCGTCGCCGAGATGACGATATCGCATCCGGACATCCGGTTGGGAAGCTCGTCGAGCGGGTGGGCGTCGCCCCCGAAGGTCGCGGCCAGGCGCAGGGCCGATTCCGTGGAGCGGTTGAAGAACGCGAACTTGCGCACGCCCGCCCTGTGCAGATGCTGCGCCGCCAGCTCGCCCATCTCGCCGGTGCCCACGAGCCCCACCGACTTTTCGCTGAGGTCTCCCAGCACCTTGCGGGCAAGCTCCACCGCGGCGTAGCTCACGCTCACGGCGCCCTCGTGGATGGAGGTCTCGGCATGGATGCGCTTGCCGGCGTGAAACCCCGACTGAAAGACGTGGTCCAGCCAAAAGTCCGTCCAGCGCCGCTCCGAGGCGAGCAGGTAGGCATCCTTGACCTGCCCGAGGATTTGCATCTCGCCCAGCACCATGCTGTCGAGGGAACCCATCACCCGGAACAGGTGACGGACCGCATCGATGCCGGTGAGGAAATAGCCGTGCTCGCGGAGCTCGCCGGGCGCGACCCCCCGGGTCGCGCCCCAAGCCCTCTCGAGCGGTTCGCGAGGCGCGGAATCCCCCGGGGCGACGGCGTAGATCTCGGAGCGGTTGCAGGTGGAGAGGACCACGGCCTCGCGCGCGAGCCCGTCCTTGAGCGCGGCCTCCACGAAGGCCGCGAGCTCGCCGTCGCGGAAGAGCAGGCGGTCGCGCAGCGCCACCGGAGCCGTGCGGTGGCTCACCCCGAGGACGAAGACATGCGGATACGCGCTCAAGCCGGTTCCCGCCTCACGGCCTGAAGAAGGCGCTGAAGAATCCGTGCAGCCAGAGGTTCGCGAGCGCCAGCACGAACACGCCCAGCAGGACGCCGATGGCGTGCCGGCGGCCGCGCCAGCCCAAGGTGCGCCGCGAGATGGAGGCGAACAGGAAGATGACCAGCGCGGCGAAGATACCGGCTTCCTGCGCCGTCATGCCGCTCAATTCCTCGCGGCGCACCCACCAGGCCCCGATCACGGAACTGGCGATCATCAGGAGCGTGCCCAGGAAGGCCCAAACCGCCGTGAGCTTGTCGAGGCGATCGAGGGGCGGCAGGCGGCGGAAGGTGCGGTCGAAGTGCTTGGCCTTGAGCTTGCGGTGCTGGGTCAGGTACAAGGAGGCCAGGACCGCCGCGAGCCCGAACGCGGCGTAGGAGGCGAGGCTGGCCACGATGTGGAAGATGAACCAGGAACTCCGGTATTTCTCCGGCAACGCGAGCTCGAGGCCCAGAAAGGGCAGCGCGGCCACCGCGCAAAGGGCCGCCGGCAGGATCGTGAAGACGCCCAGGCGCCGGGTGTCGGCCGACCATTCCGAGAGCAGGTGCAAGAGAAGCAGCATCCAGCCCAGGAAGAGCAGGGCCTCGCCCTGCGTCCACAGGGGGCAGCGGCCGAACTGCACGGCCAGCAAGGCCAAGAGGGAGGTATGGACGGCGAGCGGGGCGGCCCAGGCCGCGCGCGTGACCGACCCGGGGCCTTCCTCCCGGAAAAACGCGCGTCCATAGGCCCAGAGCGCCGCCAGGTAGGCCGGCGGAAGCAGCCATTTCAGGATTAAGGCGAGGGGTTCCACGGGGGTGAAAGTTACGAATTACGAGTTACGAATTGGGGATCAGGAGCCAAGCGCAAAGTGCCGTGAGACAAGGCGGGAAAAAGCCTCTGCTTCCAATGCCGGGGCCTCGCTTGCTGATGCCTTATTCGTAACTCGTAATTCGTAA
>CBFGVC010000198.1:0-3628 GCA_965652255.1 uncultured Fibrobacteria bacterium
TCCAGTACCTCGCGCCCTACTGCGGCACGACCATGGGCGAGCACTTCATGTTCAACGGCGGCCACGCGCTGCTGGTGTACGATGACCTCACCAAGCAGGCCCAGGCCTACCGCCAGCTTTCGCTCCTGCTCCGCCGTCCTCCCGGCCGCGAGGCCTACCCGGGCGACGTGTTCTACATCCACTCGCGCCTGCTGGAGCGCGCCGCCAAACTTTCGGCCGCCGAGGGCGGCGGTTCGCTCACGGCCCTCCCGATCATCGAGACGCAGGCCGGCGACGTGTCGGCCTACATCCCGACCAACGTGATCTCGATCACCGACGGCCAGATCTTCCTAGACGCGGGCATGTTCGCCGCCGGCCAGCGCCCGGCCGTGGACGTGGGCCTCTCGGTCTCCCGCGTGGGCGGCGACGCGCAGATCAAGGCGACCAAGCAGGTGGCCGGCGTGCTGCGCCTCACGCTCGCGCAGTACCGCGAGCTGGCGGCCTTCGCGCAGTTCGCCTCCGACCTCGACAAGGCGACCCAGCGCCAGCTCGCCCGCGGCGAGCGCCTCACGCGGCTGCTCCGCCAGGGCCAGTACCAGCCCTACCGCATCTCCAAGACCATCGTCACGGTGTTCGCGGGAAGCCAGGGCTTCACCGATGAGATCCCCGTCGCGCAGATCGGCCGATACGAGAGCGAAATGCTCCAGTACATGGAGCTGCGCCACGGCGGACTCCTCGACGAGATCGAGGAGAAGAAGAAGATGGACGACGACCTGCTCGGCCGCATCAAGACCGCGCTGACGGAGTTCGGCAAGACTTTCGCGGTGCAGGGGTAAGCGGGACGCACCATGGCGGGCATCAAGGAACTGCGCCTCCGCATCAAGGCGCTGAAGAACACCAGCAAGATCACGGCGGCCATGAAGATGGTCTCCGCGGCGAAGCTGAAGCGGGCGCAGGACGCCTATACGCGCGCCAAGCCGTACGCCGAGCGCATGGAGGAGGCCGTCTCGCGCGTCCTCTCCGCCCTCGAATCGCCGGAGCATCCGCTCCTTCAGGTTCGCGACGTGAAGCGCGTGCGCTACGTGGTGGTGTCTTCCGACCGCGGCCTAGCCGGCGCGTTCAACAACGGCCTGCTCCGCGCCTTCGCGCGCCGCCCGGCCGACGCCGTGCCCGCCGAGGCCTTGGGCCTCGGCCGCCGCGCGCGCGAGTTCATCGCCCGTTCGCCGCGCCTCGACGCGGTGACGCCCGAGGCGGCGAACGCCCCGACCTACGCCAATGCCGAGGCCATCGCGCAGGCGCTGACCCGGGACTTCCTCGACGGCAAGGCCGACAAGGTGGTGCTGGTGTACAACCGCTTCAACAGCGTGATCTCGCAGACCCCGGTCTTCGTGCCGCTGTTGCCGCTGCAGCCCTCACCCCCGGCCGCTCTCCCGCGCGCAAGCGAAGCGGGAGAGGGGAGGGGGTCGCTGAAAGCGGGGGGAGGGGCGAGGGACATCTACATCTTCGAGCCGGGCGAGAAGGAATTGCTCGAAAGCCTCCTGCCGCGCCTGGTGACCTTGCAGGTGTTCCGCGCGCTGCTGGAGAACGCGGTGGGCGAGCATAGCGCTCGCATGACCGCGATGGACAACGCGACCAAGAACACCAAGGAGCTGATCGGCTCCCTGACGCTGACCATGAACCGCGCGCGGCAGGCGGCGATCACGCGCGAGCTGATCGAGATCGTCTCGGGCGCGGAGGCGCTCAAGGGATAGGTAGTGGCGGGTGGGTAGTAGGTAGTGGGCGGAAGGATCGCACGGTTTTCCTTACCCACCACCCACTACCCACTACCAACAGAGAATAGACTACGGAGAATCAAAATGTCTGACAAGAACTTCGGAACCATCACCGCCGTCATGGGCCCCGTCGTGGACGTGAGCTTCGAGGGCGCGGAGCTGCCCCCGCTGAACACGGCGCTCAAGACCACGAACTCCTTCATCGGCGAGGGCGAGAACAACCTTGTCCTCGAGGTGGCCTTGCACCTGGGCGATAACCAAGTCCGCGCCATTTCGATGGACACCACCGACGGCCTCGTGCGCGGTGCGAAGGTGCTGAATACCGGCAAGCCGATCTCGGTGCCCGTGGGCGACGGCACGCTGGGCCGCATCCTGAACGTCACCGGCGACGCCATCGACGACGCGGGCCCGGTGAAGGCCGAGCGCCACGACCCCATCCACAAGGCGCCCCCGGCCTTCACGAACCAGAGCACGCGGGCCGAGGTCTTGACCACCGGCATCAAGGTCGTCGACCTGCTCGCGCCCTATGCCAAGGGCGGCAAGATCGGCCTGTTCGGCGGCGCCGGCGTGGGCAAGACCGTGATCATCATGGAGCTGATCAACAACATCGCCAAGAACCACGGCGGTTACTCAGTGTTTGCCGGCGTGGGCGAGCGCACGCGCGAAGGCACGGCCCTCTACGGCGAAATGAAGGAGTCGGGCGTTCTCGACAAGACCTGCCTGGTGTACGGCCAGATGAACGAGCCGCCCGGAGCCCGCGCCCGCGTGGCCCTCTCGGCCCTCACCATCGCCGAGTACTTCCGCGACGACAAGAACCAGGACGTGCTGCTGTTCGTGGACAACATGTTCCGCTTCACGCAGGCCGGCTCCGAGGTGTCCGCGCTTCTCGGCCGCATCCCCTCGGCCGTGGGCTACCAGCCGACGCTGGGCACCGAGATGGGCGACCTCCAGGAGCGCATCACCTCGACGCTGAACGGATCGATCACCTCGATCCAGGCGATCTACGTGCCCGCCGACGACTACACCGACCCGGCGCCGGCCACCACCTTCGCCCACCTCGACGCGACGACGAACCTCTCGCGCGCCATCTCCGAGCTGGGCATCTACCCCGCCGTGGATCCGCTCGATTCCACCTCGCGCATCCTCGATCCGCAGGTCGTGGGCCAGGAGCACTACGACACGGCCCGCGGCGTGCAGTCGCTGCTCCAGAAGTACAAGGAGCTGCAGGACATCATCGCGATCCTGGGCATGGACGAACTCTCGGAAGAGGACCGCCGCACGGTGAACCGCGCGCGCCGCGTGCAGAAGTTCCTGTCGCAGCCGTTCCACGTCGCCGAGGTGTTCACCAACATCCCGGGCAAGTTCGTGCAGCTGGCCGACACGATCCGCTCGTTCAAGGAAATCCTCGAGGGCAAGCACGACGACCTGCCCGAGGACGCCTTCTACATGGTGGGCTCCATCGACGAGGCCGTGGCCAAGGCCGCGAAGATCAAGGCAGCAGGATAGTTGTGAATCTTTTTTGCGTTCCCTTGCGTTCTTTCGCGGCCATTAAGAGCGAGATTGGCCGCAAAAGAACGCAAATGGCGCGAAGGGGAAGAAAAAGAACATGAAAATCCAGATTCTCACCCCCGAGAAGACCGTCTTCGACGGCGAGGCCGAGAGCGTTGCGCTTCCGGGCGTGGAGGGCGGCTTCGAGGTGCTCAAGGGCCACGCGCCCATCCTGGCGGCCCTCAAGGCCGGCGAGGCGCGGGTGATCGCGGACAAGAAGGAGCTGCGCTACCGCATTGGGGGGGGCTTCTTCGAGTTCGCGCGCGACAAGGGCGTGGTGTTGGCGGATTCTGTCGAATAGAAGCTTCGTCGCTACGCGCCTCACCCCG
>CBFGVC010000199.1:0-3614 GCA_965652255.1 uncultured Fibrobacteria bacterium
CGCACCGCCGTGCGTCCCGCCGACGCGCCGCCGTGCGTCCGTCAATTCCCCTTCGACGCCCGCAGCGCCTTCCCGTCGAGCCAGACGCGCAGGCCCGGGGCGGGGAACCCCCGGAGACGGTATTCGCGACCCTGCCCGCCCGGCGGGAGCATGAGCTCGCCCTCCATCGTGCGCAAGGTCCGTCCGTCGGCGCCGTAGAACTCGACGCGAAGCGCGCGCCTTCCGGTGAAGGCCGAGGCGGGAAGGATGAAGGCGCGCCCGCCGATCCACAACCGCGAGGATCCGTCGGGCAGGACGGGCACCACGGTGTCGAGGGTGAAGGTGAGCGTTTTCCTCAGCACGTGCGGGCCGTGCTCTCCCTTCACCCGCACGAGGTAGGTTCCCAGAGGCTTGCCGGCCGTGTTCCAGGAGAAGTCCCCCTCGGGTTCGAACAGCGATCCCGACGGCGCGTCCACGGCGGTGAACACGAAATCCGGGATCGACACGCCCGAACTGTCGACCGCGCGGAAGTAATACGTGACGAGCCCGCCCTGGTTCCATTCCGTCACGAGGGAATCGTTCACTTGCACGCGGGGCAGGCCTTGCACGTAGAAGTCGAGGCCCTTGGCGGCGTCGAGCCGGCCGCCGGTGGCGACCTTGCCCGCGAGCGCGGGCACGGCGCTCGTGCCGTTCAGCACGAGCGCGCGGGTAAGCGGGACGCCCTTGCGGTCGGCCGCCAGGCGCATGAGCCCGGCGTAGCCGGCGAAGTAAGGCGCGGCCAGCGACGTGCCGCCGCCGTAGGACTCGTACGCGGCCTGGTTGGCGGGGTTCTCGTCGGCGTAGGTGAACCTCAGGTCGTCGATGCGGACGACGCGGTTCGCCACGGAAAGGTTGGTCACGCAAAAATTTCCCGACACGCGACAAGTGCGAAAACGAACTCGATACAATGTGTCGTCCATTGGTCCCAGCGCAAACGCGAGGGTTTGTCCGGCCACTGGTGACCAGACGCTTCCGAAACTCACCCAAGGAGCCGCGCCCTTCGCCTGATACTCGAAGATCAAGACATCCTGGTCCGTGGCGGCTGGCGAGAAATGCAGCCGAAAACGAAGCGCGCCTCCCCGCTTTCCGCGCATGTTGAGAGTATCGAGAAGGGTCGCGGTCGCCGAATGTCCCGTCATCCACTTGAACGCCTTCGTTCCCTCCATCGAGTCGGTCGCGACCGCCCATGTCGGGGTGTTCGGCGGCGGCGAGGTGGTGGAAATGCTCCACTTCGCCGCGTTGAACGCCTCGAAGTTCTCCGAATACAACGTGATCGCCGGTGGAAGGGTGGTGGTGGCGATGTCGACCCCGGGCGCGGCGAGGTCGGCCTGGGTGGCCCCGAAATTGGAGAATCCCGCGAGCGCGCCGTTCGGCACGTGCGCCGCGATTCCGTACACGTTCGAGAGCCCGTACGAGAAGGGTTGGCGCGGGTTGGCGTCGAGGTCGATGCCGCTGTTTCCCGTTGCCGCGGCGATGATCATGCCGCTGTCGCGCGCGGCGACGAAGGCGCTTTGGAGCGCGGTGTCGAGGGTCGTGCTGTTGATGCCGATGCTGAAGTTCGCCACATGCGCCTTCATCTTCGCCGCGTAGCGCACGCCTGCGGCGATGTCGCTGGTGTAGCCGTAGCCCGCCGTGCCCAGCACGCGCACCGGAAGGATTTTCACCCGCGGGAGCATGCCCGCGATGCCCAGCGCGTTGTCGAACCTGGCGGCGATGATGCCGCCGGTCTGCGTGCCGTGGTTGTGGAAGTCGTGCGGGTCGTTGTCGTCGTCCACGAAGTCCCAGCCGCGCCAGTCGTCCACGAAGCCGTTGCCGTCGTCGTCGCAGCCGTTGGTCGCCTTGTCGCGCGGGGTTCCCGTCCAGCAGGCATCGCCCGGCTGCGTCATGCCCGATTCGCCCGGGTTCACGTACCACGTGTCCTGGAGGTCGGGATGGTTGAAGTTGTAGCCGGCGTCGATCACCGCGATCACCAGCGTGTCGCTGCCGTCGAGGCGCTCCCACACCTTCGTGACGTTCACGTCCATCCCCGCGGTCCCGCTCCCGTAGGCGCCGTCGTTGCGGAGGCCCCATTGCGGTGTGATCGTCGCCAGGCCGTAATCGTTCGGGATGTAGTCGGCCGGAAAGCCGGTGACGCGGTCCTCCTGGAGCCTCACGCCCGCCGCGCGCTCGAGCCGCGCCCGCGCGCGCTTCCTTCGCGCCGCCTCGCGATCGTCGCCGATGCCCCCGTCCTCCTCGGCCGCGAGCCGCAGGAGGAATCCGGGCGAGAGCGTGAGCGAGCGCCGCTTCAGCCGGAACCATTCCGAGGAGTCGCGTCGCGCCCCGCGCAGGTAGTGCTCGAGCCTCGCGCCCTCGGCGGAATCCCCGACCACGAAGCGCGGGGGCAAAAAGGACGCCGACAGCTCGAGGTCCGGCTTGGGGTAATCGGACTTCGCCGGGGCGGATGCGGCCGGAGCGGAAAGCAGGAGCGCGGGAAGCGCAAGGAGGAACGCGCGTGTCATCTCGGCCATAAATCTACCGAGCCCGGGGGGTTTTCGTTG
The DNA here is from genome assembly GCA_965652255.1 of uncultured Fibrobacteria bacterium. GTDB lineage: Bacteria > Fibrobacterota > Fibrobacteria > UBA11236 > UBA11236 > UBA11236. The sequence goes on from CBFGVC010000199.1 coordinate 2,556, forward strand.
GAGAAACCCGCTTCCTCGGCATGGGCGCCTCCCTGTCTTTCCCGGAAACCGGTTTCGCGAAGGATCCCGAACGATCGTCGGCCCCCCTTGCACCCCTCTCCATCGTCGCGCATGCGACCAGATGGAGAGGAGGCGGGGGCGAGGACCTATCTTTTCATGCCGTGAAAACCGGCATCCTGCTCCTCAACCTCGGAAGCCCGGAGGCCCCCGCCGCCGCCGCGGTGCGCCCGTACCTTCGCGAGTTCCTTTCCGATCCGCGCGTGATCGACATTCCCGCGCCGCTGCGCTGGGCGTTGCTCAACGCCTTCATCCTGCCCTTCCGGCCGCGCAAGTCGGCCGAGGCCTATGCCAAGGTGTGGACCCGGGAGGGCTCGCCGCTGCTGGTTCACTCGCGCGCCTTCGCGGACAAGCTGGCGGCGCTTCTCGGCGACGACTGCCGCGTGGCGCTCGGCATGCGCTACGGCAACCCTTCCATCGCCTCGGCGCTCGACGGGCTCTTGCGCGAGCCGCTGCGCGAGCTGGTGATCTTTCCGCTCTATCCGCAATACGCGTCGTCGAGCACCGGCACCGCGGTGGAGGCCGTGCTGCGCGGGCTCGCGCCGCGCTGGAACATCCCGCCCGTCCGCACGATCGGCGCGTTCTTCGACCACCCCGCCTGGCTCGCGGCCATGGCGGAGAACGCCGCGCCGCATCTCGCGGCGTTCGGCCCCGACCACGTGCTGTTCAGCTATCACGGACTGCCCGAGCGCCACATCCGCAAGTCGGAAATCCCGGGCGCGCAGGGGCATTGCCTCGCCGCCGACGACTCGTGCTGCGCGTCCGTGACCGCGCGCAACGCCTACTGCTATCGCGCGCAAAGCTTCGCGACCACGCGCGCGCTTGTCGGGCGCCTCGGGCTCGACGCCGCGCGCTCATCGACGGCCTTCCAGTCGCGGCTCGGCCGCACGCCGTGGATCAAGCCTTACACCGACGAGGCGCTCGTCTCGCTCGCGAAGTCGGGCGTGAAGCGCCTCGCCGTGTTCTCGCCTTCCTTCGTCGCCGATTGCCTCGAGACGCTCG
>CBFGVC010000200.1:0-3544 GCA_965652255.1 uncultured Fibrobacteria bacterium
TCCGGAAACAGCCTTCTCTCCACCGACTCGATCAGGATGTGCAGCGCGATCATGTGCACTTCCTGGATGCGCTCGGTATCCGGGGATTCCACGCGCAGCTCATGGTCGCCCATTCCCTTGAGCTTGCCGCCGTCCTTGCCCAGAAGCAGCAGCACGACCATGCCGGCGGCGCGCGCGGCCTCCACCGCCTTGATCACGTTCAGCGAATTGCCGCTGGTGGAGATGGCCAAAAGCACGTCGCCGGGACGGCCGTAGGCCTCCACCCCGCGCGAGAAGATGCTCTCGAATCCGTAATCGTTGGCCACGCAGGTGAGGTTGGCCCCGTCGAGCAGCGGGATCACCGGAAGCGCCTTGCGGTCCTTCTTGAAGCGCCCGGTGAACTCCTCGGCGAAGTGAAGCGCGTCGCAGGCCGATCCGCCGTTGCCGCAACTGAGGGCCTTGCCCCCTGCCGCGAAGCAATCCGCGAGCGCGGCGGCCATGCGGTCCAGGGTTTCCGCGGTGCGGGGGGATGCGATGAAGTCATCCAGGACTTTCCGGGATTCTTCGAGGGCGCGGACGATAGGCGCTAGGGAGGAAGGCATGAGGCGAAAGTAAAAACCTCACCCCGCCTCACCCCCATCCCCAACGCAGTCGAAGAATTCCATACGACCTCCCCCTTCCTCTCGTTGACTTTCGTGGGGATAGGGGGTGAGGCCCCCCGGGCGTTAGGGCGGAGTATCCTCCGGAACCGGCGCGGCCTGCGCCGAGAGCGCCTCATGAAGGCTCGACCAGAACCGGCGGAAGCGCGCGCCCAGGAGCGCGCCGAGGCCGGCGGTGATTCCCCCGACGATCGCGGTGGCGGCGAGCAATCCGAAGCTTCCGGGAAGGTGAAACAGCGGCGCGATGCGCGAGGAAAGCAGGCCGTCGTTACGCAGGTCGAGCCAAAGCGCGGCGACAAGCCACGCCCCGCCGCCCCCGAAGGCACCGGCGAGGAATCCGCGCGCGGCGCGCGCGGGACGCCAGAATCCCGCCAAAAGTCCCGGCACGACAGGCCACCACCAGGCGAAGAACGGCCCGCCCGCGAGCGTCACCACGAACACGAAGGCCGCGCGGATCATCGCGTCCCCTTTCCCCTCAGCGCGAGGATGTAGGCGGTGGAATCGGGGACTTCCAGCGGCCAGCGCAGGAAGAGCAGCCGGTAGGCCCGGCCCTCGGCCCAATCGTTCACGAAGGCGTCGTAGCCGCGGGCCCCCGGGTTGCCGCTTTGGCCGCCGGGGTAAATGCCCCAGGCCTCGGGGCGGGGCCCGGTCTGCACCGCCATCCGCCACGAGGGGCCGTGGCTTCCGCGTTGCGCGTTGAGGCATTCGCCGCAGCCGTCGGCGGCGAGGCCGTCCCTGCCGAAGGACGGCAGGCGCAAAAGGTGCGGGATGCGGACGGGGCGATGAGCGCCCCACGCGGGAGCGCTCCTGTCGCGTCCTGCCCGCTCATCGGCCGCGGCGTAGGCATCGACCGCCTCGGCGAAGGCGGCGCGCGCGATGTCCCCGGCGGATTCGCGCCCGGGAGTGCGCAGGTCGTCGAAGGCTTCGTCGAGCGTGTCGGCGAGGAGCAGCGCGGCCGTCGCCGTCCGCGAAGGCCAAGGGAGCACCGTGGTGTCGCCGCCGAACACGTCCTCCCAGGTCCGCCGGTGGAACGCGCGCCACCACGCCTCGAACAAGACCGGGGCGACGGCATTCGCGGAGTAACGGTAGTCCCAGGCACGCAGGAGGACGGCCGCGCTGTCGATCGCGACCGTCACGCGATCCTCCGCGCCCCCCCCCGCGGGAGGTGGATCGGCGGCGGTGGAGTCGGCCTGGGCAGGGAGAAAGCGCAGAAGCCGGGGCAGGGTGCGCGCGGCGTGCCGGCTGTAGTCGTCGAGCAAGATCTCCCACGCGGAGGCCAAGGTCGCCTCGCGCTCGTTGAAGAGCAGGCGGTGCAGGCGCTGCGCGCGGTCGGGGGGGTGGAACTCGGAGCCGAGATAATGCGGCCAACCCGCCGCCACCGGCTCCTGGTTGGCCGAGGCCAGCCAGCCGCGCGCGGGATTCACCGCCTGCGGGAGCGCACCCGGAGGAAGGTAGGCGCGCCATTCGCTCCACGAGGCGCCCCTGCCGCGAGCGGGCAATCGACCTTGGCCCGACCGTTTGTCGGGAATGCGCCCGTGATGGAACAGGGCGATGTCGCCGCGGGAGGCGGCGAAGGCCACGTTCTGCGAAGGCGTGCGCAGGTCGCGCAGGGCGCGACGCAGGCCCGGAACGTCGGTGGCGGTGAGGAGGCGCAAGAAGGCGCCCGTTTCATTGGAGGGCTCGAGCGCGGTCCACAGAAGCACGTGGCCGGGGGGCGTATTGGGTCCGAAGGGTTTTTCTCCCGGCTTCACCGGGATGGGGCCCGCGTGCGTCCACAGTTGGGTGTCGATCACCGGTCGGGCACCCCGCACGGCGACGGTATCGACCACCCGTCGAACCTCCCGCCATCTGCCTTTCCATAAGTGATGATTTAAAGAGTCGTTGCGAAAACGAGCTTCGATCCAGTCGAACACGTCGTCCAAGCCGTTGGTGAGCCCCCAGGCGGTGGAACGGGTGAAGCCGATGACCACTCCCGGCAAGCCGGGAATGCTGGTTCCGTAGGCGTTCACGTCCCCGGACTTGAGCTGGATCTCGTACCAGAGCGAAGGCAGGCTGAGATCCATGTGCGGGTCGTTGGCGAGCAGAGGATAGCCGGAGCGGGTGCGCGATCCGGCGATCACGAAGTTGTTCGAGCCCGAGTGACGATTCGGCCGCAGCCAATCCAGGCGATCCGGGATCCCTTCGCCCCCCTTGCCGGACGAAGGGGGACCGGAAACCCTCGCCGAAAGCCCGTTGGCCGACGCGAGTCCTCCCCCATCCTTGTTCGCGCGGTCGGCGCTGTCGGCGACGGGAAACATCTCCTCAGGAAAGACCGGCTCCGCCCCGGGGTGGCGCGGCGGGTAGTAGCGGCGGAAGAATCCACTGCCGAGCGAATCGAGGACCCGGGCGAGGGACGCATCATCCTCGCCGCGCGACAGGATCCACTGCATGTTCTTGACGAGAGCCACGCTCTTGATCGGGGACCATGGCTCGGGCGCGTAGTCGAGAAGCTTGAACTCAAGCGGGTAAGTCGCCGGTTTCAAATGGCTTATCCAGGCGTTCACGCCATCGGCATACCCTTCGACCGCGATACGGGTCAGGGAGTCGCGAAGCATGAGATCGAGCGAGGCGCGGGCCGAGGCAGGCAGCCCCATCCGGCGTCGTTCGAGGTCGACCTGCACGAGCCCGGGCCCCAGCACCTCGGACAACCGGCCAAGGCCGGCCCGGCTCTGGATGTCCATTTGCCACAGCCTGTCGCGGGCTGTGACGAATCCCTGGGCGAAGAACAGGCTCCGCAAATCGGGGGCGAAGAGGTGCGGCACGCCGCGATGGTCGAACTCGGCCACCACGGTGGCCGCGAGTCCGGCGGGCCTGAACTCCCGCGCCTTGGGCGCTCCCGGCTCGGCGTTGCGCCAGAACCCCTCGAA
>CBFGVC010000201.1:0-3523 GCA_965652255.1 uncultured Fibrobacteria bacterium
ACAATAGAACAATACAACAATAGAACACCGAGAAAGGAGGGCGGAGGTTCCGAGTTCCTTGCCGCCTTGCCCCATTGTTCTATTGCTGCATTGTTCTATTGCTGTGATGTTGTGATGCTGTGTTGTCCTGGCTTGTCTTGTCACCCTCCCCTTCCCCGAAACAACGCCCTCCCCAACGCCAGCCTTCCCCCGCCGGCGATGGCGAGCACGACGAAGGTGATCCCGAACAGCACCGCCAGTTCGCGCCGGGCGAACGGGTCGCCGGCATGAGCAATCAGAACGGCGACCGCGAAGTTGATCACCACGGGGATGGCGAAGAGCCGTGTGGCGACGCCGAGGACGACGAGGCCGGCGCAAAAGACTTCGGCGAAGATCACCAGCGCCAAGGTGGTCGGCGACCCGAGGCCGATGACGTCCGGGAATTGCGTCGATTTTTCCGTCCAGCCGGTGAGCTTGGGGAGCCCGTGCGCGAGCACGAGGATGAGCGGCACGGCGATGCGAAGCACGGCGAGCCCCCAGCCGGCGGCGCCGGGATGTTGTTCGTCGCGAAGGAAAAGCGAAGTGAAACGTTGCATGGTTGCCTCCGATCAGGGATCGAAAGCAACATACGACGGGGAAGGGGAGAGGGGCGAGGGGGTTAAATCGGGGGAAAACGCTCCCATCTCACGGCTCTCGCAGCACAAAGGCGAAGGTGGACGGGAATCACAGCATCACAACATCACGGCAATAAAACACAAGCCCTTTGCTGCGTTCTGTTGTTGTGTTGTTGTGATGCTGTGATGTCTTCGGGCCGTTAGCCGTCAGCTGTGCGCCGTCGGCTAATTATTCAGCAACTTCTCCCGATCGTAGATGAACTCCTGCCGCGTCCTGTACACCTGCGGCACCTTGTTCGTCATCTCGATGGCCTCCTTGGGGCATGCCTCCACGCAGTAGCCGCAGTAGATGCACTTGAGCATGTCGATCTCGAAGACGCGCGGGATCTTGTCGCGGCCTTCCCAGTCGGGGGGCGCGGCCTCGGCCTCGATGGTGATGCAATGCGCCGGGCAGGCGGTGGCGCACATGTAGCACGCCACGCATTTCATCTTGCCGCTTTCGTCCTTGGTCAGCCGGTGCTCGCCCCGGAAGCGCTCGCTGACCTTGGGCTTCTCCTCGGGGTAATTGAAGGTCACCGGCTTGCGGAAGAACTCGCGCAACGAGATCGCCAGGCCCTTGAGGAGCATGGGCACGTAGATGCGCGTCAGCCACGACATGCGGGCCTTCACCGAGCCCGGATTGCGGTCGACGGGAGGCGTGTTTTTCACGGCGTCAGCGGACATAGAAGCCTCCGAACTCCATGAGCGCGGCGATGAGCAGAAGGTTCGCGAGCGCCAGCGGGGTCAGGATCGTCCAGCCGAGGCGCATGAGCTGGTCCCACCGGAAGCGCGGGAAGGTCCAGCGCACCCACATGAAGAAGAACACCAGGGCCACGACCTTGGCGAAGAACACCGCGACGGAGAAAAGCCCGGCCACGGCCCAGTGGAATCCGTCCAGCCATCCCACCCACGCCGACGGAAGCGTCCAGCCCCCCAGGAACAAGGTGACGATGATGGAGCACATGGCCCAAAGGCCCGCGTATTCTCCCAGCATGAACCACGCGTAGCGCATGCCCGTGTACTCGGTATGGAATCCCCCCACCAGTTCCTGCTCGGCCTCGGGAAGGTCGAAGGGAGCGCGGTTGGTCTCGGCGAAGGCGGCGATGAGGAAGAGCAGGAAGGTGAGCGGCAGCGTGAAGATGTTCCAGGCGGGCAGGATCGTCCCCTGCTGCTGGAGCGTGATGGTGGCGAGGTTGAAGGTGCCGGTGGTCATCACCAGCGCCAGCACCGAGAGCACCATCACGATCTCGTAGCTGATGAGCTGCGCGGAGGAGCGGACGCCGCCCAAAAGGCTGTACTGGTTGCCGGAGGCCCAGCCGCCGAAGGCGATGCCGTACGAGGCCAGCGAGGAGACCGCCAGCATCACGAGGAGGCCCATCTGCAGGTAGCTCACGGCCAGCACGCCGCCCTCGCCCAGGAAGCCCGCGCCGGGCGCCTGGCCGATGGGGATGAGGCCGAAGGCGATCACGCCCGGCAGGAAGGTCATCAGCGGGGCGGCGAGGAAGATGATCCGGTCGGTGCCGCGGGGGAAGAAGTCCTCCTTCCACATCAGCTTGAGCGCGTCGGCGGCCGATTGCAGGAGGCCGAAGGGGCCCACGCGGTTGGGGCCGCTGCGCCGCTGGATGCGGGCCGAGACCTTGCGCTCCATCCACACGAGCATGGGCACGGCGCCGAGCACCACGCCCACGCCCACGAGCATCTTGATGACCGCGATGGCGAGGGGATGAATCAGAATCTGCGTCATCACAGGGCTCCGAATGCGGAATGCGGAATGCGGAATGCGGAAACACCGGAAACAAAGAGGGAGGGCCGGGTGCCCATTTTCTCATTTCTCATTTCTCATTTCTCATTTCGCATTATGCCACCAAGGCCTTGGAATCCAGGCTCAATGCATTCACGATCTCCGTCTCCGGCAGGCCGTAGGTGACGGGCTGCATCACCGGCTCGAAGGATTGCGCCAGTCCGTCATGGTTCACGAAGGTGCCGGACTTCTCGAAGCTGGTGAGCGTGGGCAGGGCCACGGCCACGTTGCCGTAGCGGAGCAAATCGCCGCCGGCGAAGTCGAACAGGATCACGTTCGCGGCCCGGTCGAGCACCGCGCGGAGCTCCGGCGTGAGGACGAAGTTCGGGACGTTGTGGACGATCAGCAGCGTGCCGATGGGATCCTTCTCGGAGGCCAAGGTCTTCAAAGAGGCGGCAGGATCGGCAATGCCGAAGACCTTTTCGAGTCCCGCACGGTTGGGATTCTTGTCGCCGCGGATGGTGAAGCCGGGGAAGACCTGGTCGGCCTGCGCGGGGTTGCCGTAGCCGAACACGCGGGCCGATGGTTTGTCGTCGGGGGCTTCTCCGGCGAGGAAGTCCTTCAGCGATTCCATGGTCTCGACGGTGTTCCACGCGGAGACGAGGGCAACCACGTTCGAGGCGGACAGCAAGTCCAGCGCTGCGCGGCGGGCGTCCTTCCAGGTCGCGTCGCTGCCGTTCACCTTCGGGCGCTGCAGGCGGTCGGCGTGGACGTAGGGGAACGACAGGCGGCCGTGATCGCACATCCATTCCTTGTTCACCGCGTCGTTGCGGCGGGGCTTGATGCGCTTGATGTTCTCCTTCGCGTCCAGGTCGACGCGGGTGTTGCAGCCCACCGAGCAGTCGGCGCACACCGAGGGGTTCGAGTGCAAATTCCACACGCGCGACTGGTAGAGGAAGTCCGAGGACACCAGCGCGCCCACGGGGCACACGTCCACGGTGTTCAGCGACAAGGGATTGTCCAAAACCCGCCCCGGGAACACGGCGATCTCGCTGCGATCCCCCCGGTAAATCACGCCCAGCTCCCCGGTGCCCGAGACCTCGTCGGTGAAGCGCACGCAGCGCGTGCACACGATGCAGCGCGAGCCCCA
>CBFGVC010000202.1:0-3517 GCA_965652255.1 uncultured Fibrobacteria bacterium
AAATGCGAAATGCGAAATAACGAACACCGCGATGGATTGGAACTTTCGGCGCGCCAGCCTGTTTCAGATGGATTTTCTCCGCATGGCTTTCCTGCGTTCATTCTGCATTTCGCATTTCGCATTCCTCATTTCCCATGAATCTTCCTCCTCCCCTCTTCGCCGCCGTGCGGATTCCGCGCTTCGCGGCGCAGGCGCTGGCGGCCGCGCAGCCCGGGCTGCGCGGCCGGGCCTTCGCCGTCGTCGAGCAGGATCCCGAAAGCCACAAGACGGCGGTGCTCGACCTCTCCGCCTCCGCCGCCGCCGGGGCGGACCTTCGCCGGGTTTGGCCCGGCTTGCCCGCCTTTCTGGCGCGGCGGAAGTGGCCGGAGCTTCCGCTCGTGCCGCGCGACGCGGAAGCGGAGGCGAAGCTGCGCGCCCGCCTCGAAGCTCTCTGGCTCCGCGCCACGCCCGCCTTCGAGGCCATGGGAAGCAAGGCGCTTTTGGACCTTGCCGGCACGCCGCTGGCGCGCCGGCATTTGAAGGGCGCCAGGGAAAACGGAACGGAGGAAGGGGGGATGCGCAGCCTTGCCGAAGCGCTGCGGGAGGCGATCCGGAAGCTCGGCGTGGGGCAGGCGGCCGTGGGCGTGGCCTCGACGCGGGTCATGGCCCGCGTGCTGGCGAAGGTCGCCGAATCGCACGCGGGGGAGGGTGAGGGCGCCTGCGCTTCGGGGGACGAGACGCATCGGCTCGATCCGCTCCCGCCGGGATTGCTTCCCGGGATTTCTCCCGCCGCGCGCGCGCGCCTGAAGAAGTACGGCCTCGCGACCATCGCCTCGTTGCGCCGCCTCGAGCGCGAGGAGCTGCGCCTGCGCTTCGGGCTCGAGGGCGACCGCCTGCATGCCTTGGCGCGCGGCCTCGACTTCGGGCCCGCGGAGGAAAAACGCCGGGCCGTCGAGGTCGAAACCGTCCTTCCCCGCGACCTGAACGACGAGGAGGCGCTGCGGAACCGCGCGCGCCTCGCCGCCGACAAGCTCGGCCACGCGTTGCGCTTCGAGGGGCTCAAGGCGGGCCGCTTCACGCTGACGCTCGTTTATTCCGACGGGCGCAGCGCGCGCCGCACCGCCGCCCTGAATCCGCCCTCGGCCGATTTCGAGGCGCTTGCGGAGAGGGTGGAGCCCCTTTTCTTCGAGCTCTACCAGCGTCGCGTCGCGCTGCGCCGCATCCGCCTTTCCGTGGCCGTTCCATCCGCCGAGACGGGGCAGCGCGACTTGTTCGAGGAAGCGATGCCGGGCAGGCGGGAGGCGCTCGGCCGCGCCATCGACGCGATCCGCCGCAAGCGCGGATTCGCGAAGCTGGTCAGCGGGTCGAACGTGGAGAAGAAGACAATAGAACAATAGAACAATGCAACAATGCAACAATGGAGCGGCGAGACAATGTGCGAGGGTCAAGCTCGCGCGCTGTGCTCCATTGCTCTATTGTTGCATTGTTCTATTGTCTTACTCCTCCTCCTCGTCCTCCTCCGCTCCTCCCTGCAGGCACTCGACGAGCAGCGCCTTGGCGCGCTCGGCCCGCCCGAGGAACTCGTCGCGGGTTTCCTCGAGGAACTCGGCCACGTCTTCCTGCCCGTCCTCGTGGGCGTCGTCGATGAACATTCCCAGCGTCTCGGCGCCCTGCAGGAGGTGGTAGGTGGTGCTGATGAGGGCGTAGGTGCTGTCGGGCGTGCCGGTTTCGGTCTCGCCGTCCTCGGGTGCGGCGGCGGGAGAGGTGTCCGGGGGTTTTCTCTTGTCGTTCATGGCGGCCTCCTTGTTGGGGTGTCGGAGCATCTCCGTCGAATCAACATACGGGGGTGGCTTTGCGGTCTTCCATGATTACGCGGACAAATGACCCTCAAGAACGGGAGGGTGGGACCGGCCCCCTGAATTCCCCATGAATGCAGCGGCACGCCGCCACCGGTCGAATGATTTTGAAAGGGAGGCTGCGCCGGTTGTTACGGATGCGGCGAAGAGGCCCGGAGCGTGGGGGCGGACGACACCTCATGGCCCCTCACGGAGCCTCGGCCCCGTTCACCGCGCCCGGTTCTCCCGCCACAAGTCCCGCTCCCGCATCCCCAAAACCCACGTCAGCCCATGAACGCCCGGATTCACGCGCAGCCCCAGCGCGTCGAAGCCCCGCTCCGAGACCCAGTCTTCGTGCGCCAGCGGCGGCACGTCGCGACGCAAGGAATCGAAGTGGAACCACAGGTTGTTCTCCAGCGCGTTCGCGGCCTCGGGCTTCAGGTTCTGCGCGTACAGCGTATAAAGGAGTTGCGCCGCCGAGCGGCGGTGCAGGTCCTTCGCCAGTCCTTTCTCCAGAAGCTCCTGCGCCGCCGCGCGCGCGCGCACGGCGCGCGGATCCTCGTCGCCCGTGCAGCAGGCGTGCAGCACCCGCGCGTACAATTCGTGGAAGTCGGCCTCCACGTATCCCGCGCGGCCCGCGTTCTGCAGGCAGTCGAGCGCGAAGTACAGGTAGCCTTGGCGGTATTGCGCCTCGGCCAGCAGGTACCAGGCCCGCCCGGCCGACGGCCGGGCGGCGAGGCCCTTGTCGAAGTAAATCACCGCCTCGCCCAACCGCTTTTTGCCCAACAGGTATTCCGCATACAGCAATTGCATTTCCGGAACGGCCTTGTCCTCCTCGGCGCGGGCCTTGAGGAACGCCACCCACTCCGGCTCCGGACGAAAGCGCCATAGCAGCGCCGCGCGCGCCACCAACGCCGCGCGGTCGCGCGGGTCTTCCCGCAGCCGCTCCGTGATCGCCGCGTCCGCGTCGCGCCAGCGGCCTTGCGCCATGCGGAGCGCGAGCAAGTTCCTCCACGATCCCGCTGCGGCCGGCGAGCCGCTCCGCCACTCCTTCAGCCAGATCGCCTCGGCTCCTGCCGTGTCCCCTCGCAGCGCGTGCAGCAGTCCGACATTGGCCCGTTGGCTCGCCGCCAGATCGGCGGAAGGCGTCCGTCCGCGCAGGGCCGTCCAGGCCTCGGCGGCGCGGCGCGGGTTGCCGTCCATGAAGGCGCGCAGCCCGACGACGAAGATTTCCTCCTGCGGCGTGAGTTTGCCGCGAGGCAGCAAGGTCTGCCCCTTTCCCGGTGCGATGGAGGCGAGGATGGCGCGGGTGTCGGCGCCGGCAAGGGTGTCGGGAAAGGCGGCGGACCAGTTGACCGGCACGGCAAGCTCGTCTTGCGCGCCTCCTTCTCCCCTCACGGGCAGGAAGGCGTCGAACTCGAGCCAGTCGACGGCGGCGAAGGCCGCGGCGGAAGCCGACAGCATGGCGAGGGCGAATGCCGCCGGGGAGCGCATGGGGGATAAGATAAGCGGACGGGAGGGGAGGGGTAACAGGTAATGGGTAACGGCGAAGGCAGCAAGCTCGCCGGAGGGTTTTCTGTTTTCAGCCGTTACCCTTTACCCGTCGGCTGTTACCTTTCGCTCCCATGGTCCTCACCGGTCCCGAAATCAGGCGTCAGGTCGACGCGGGCGCGATCCACATCGCGCCGTTCAATCCCGCGCAC
>CBFGVC010000203.1:0-3481 GCA_965652255.1 uncultured Fibrobacteria bacterium
GTGCAGGTGCGCGTGCTGGGCGTGGACATGGAGCAGAAGCGCATCTCGCTCTCCATGAAGAAAGGCGCGCCGCAAGGCGCGGCTCGCGACGGCGCCAAGGGTCAGGCCAAGGGCCCCGGAAAACCCGGCAAGCAGCCGAAGCCGAAGGCCACGGTGGATCAGCTCGTGAAGAAATTCTCGGCGGCGGGGCCGCAGCGACAGAACAACGTGAAGCTGGCGGTTTCGCTGAAGTCGCTGATGCGTTCGGGGCGCTGACGCGCGGGCCGGGCCGGTATTTTCCTCCGAAAAACGGCCCGTTTCGCGGCGGTCGGTGGTAATTTCGGGATATGTCGTCCCGAAAGATCCGCCGTCGCGCCCTTGCCTCCCTGCTCGTTCTGGCTCCTTGCTCCCCGGCATTGGCCGATTTCACCTGGCCGGGGTGCGCCCCGCTCTCGGCAGCCGATTTCGCCATCGACACCTTGGCGCGCAATGGATCCACCGCTTCCATCCAGGAGCCGCTCAAGATGGCCTTCGACATGGATGCGCAGGGCAACGTGGACGTGTATTTCACCCAGCGCTACGGCAAGGTGCAGCGCTACAACGGCGCCGCCGGCACGGTCACGACGCTCGCCGACTTCGCCTACGCCACCTCGCAGGTGCCGATTCCCGGATCGAACCCGCCCAGCACCCTGGGCCTTCACGGCATCGCGCTCGACCCCGGCTTCAAGACCAATCGCTGGGTTTACCTGTACTCGGCGATCGGCCTCGGCAATTCGACGTGGAGCGTCAAGCGGTACAAGCTGAACGGGAACGCCCTGGACCTCGCCTCGGCGCGGACGATCTTCGAGTTCACCGCGCAGTCCTCCTCGCAGCACATGGGCGGCGTGGTTCGCTTCGATCATCGGGGCGATTTGTGGGTCACGGTCGCCGACAACGGCGGCTCCACCACGCCGAACGGATTCGGCACCCAGAACATTTATCTCGCCGCCAACACGAACAGCCCGATCGGCAAGATCCTTCGCATACGGCCGCGCCCCATCGCCGACGATGCCGCCCACGCGGCTCCCGGCAAGGGTTCGACCTACGACATCCCCGAGGGAAACCTGTTCCCGGAAGGAACCCCCCAGACCCTCCCCGAGATCTACGTGATGGGCGCCCGGAATCCCTACACGCTGACCGTCGACAGCGTGCGCGGCGGCATCGCCTGGAGCGACATCGGGCCCGACGATTTTCCCGTGGGCAGCACGACCCCCGCGCAGATGAGCGAGGAGTTCAACTTCACGACCTCGCCGGGGTTTTACGGATGGCCCTACTGGGCGGGCAACCAGATCGCGATCAACAGCGGCGGAGGCACTCCCGCGGCGCCGACCAACACCCACTCCACCAACACCGGAATGACCAACCTGCCGCCCGCGCGGCCGGCGACCATCCCTTACGGCCGGGATTGCGCGGTGTCGGGGCCGGTGTACTATTACAACCCGCTCCTGAACTCCAGCCGCAAGTTCCCGCCGCACTTCCACGGCAAGTGGTTCCTCTCGGACTTCAACAAGTTCTGGATCGACGCGGCGGAGCTCGATGAAGCCGGCGCGGCCGTGGTGGCGCGTCGCCGGTTGTTCACGCGAATGGCCGACACGAGCGCGATCGCCAACTACCCGATCCTGAATTCCCCGCTCGAGGTCGACTTCGGGCCGGACGGCGCCTTGTACGTGGTCAACTACGCGGGCTATCGCAACACGACCACGGGCACCGGAATCCTTCGCATCCGGTATCAGGGATCCTGCGCGCCCACCTCGGTGGCAGCGGAACGGTTGTATCCCGCGGGAATGGGCGTGCGCCTCGAAGGCTCGGCGCTTCACGTCACGCGTCCCGGTCGGTTCCGCGCGGAAATCCGCGACGTGTCCGGGCGCGTGCTCTGGAGCCGCGAGGGCGCGGGGCCCGAGCGGATCGAGCTGCGCGGCGCGACCACGGGGAGCGGCGTGCGCATCCTGCGGGTGACGGGATCCGGCGGGGCCTTCGTGCGGAGGCTCGCGCCGTGATCGGCTTCGTCCGGCATACTTCCGGGATCGCGCATTCCTGACAACTTCGACGGGAGATTTCCGATGAAAGCCACGACCTCGACCTCCTTCGGCCTCGCCGCGCTCTGCGCGGTCGCGCTGCCATCCGGCATCTTCGCCCAAGGGTTCACCGCCGCCGATTCGGGATGGGTGAGGATCTTCAACGGCAACAACTTCGACGGGCTGTATTCTCGGCACTACGGGGCGGCGATCCAGCGTCCTCCGCACTCCGTGTGGCAGATCGAGAATGCCGGGACGGACACGGCCGCCATCCGGGTCTCGGGAACCTCCTGCCCGAGCCAGTGCGGGCACCTCGGCACCGACAAGACCTCCTACAAGCACTACCGCGTGCGCGTGCAGTACCGCTTCGATGTGGCGAACGGCAACAACAACGCCGGGCTCACCTACCATACCGACGAATCCGCGCCGCGCATGCAGAACAACTGGCCCCGTTCCATCGAGTCGCAGATGAAGCAAAGCGAGACGGGATCGGCGTTCTCGATCCAGCAGGTGGCCTTCACCACCCGCACCTCCTCCGGCACGGGACAGGGTTCGAGTTACAGCGACACGGGAAGCAATATCGTCCAGGCCTGCGAGACCGGTTGCAACGGCCGGTGGTACAGGGGGGCGCCTCTCGTGGGCACTCATCCCTCGTGGATCCAGAAGGAGGTGGTGGTGCGCGGCGCCGACAGCGCGCTGCACATCATCAACGGCACGACGGTGATGCGCCTGTGGAATATCCGGCTCGTCGACAACAGCGGGCAGACGCTCGCGCCGTGGGACAGCGGCGCGCTCGCCGTGCAATCGGAAGGCGCGCTGATCCGCTATCGCCGCTGGGAGATCATGGAGTTCCCGGCCTCGACGCCCATGAGCGCGCATTATTTGCATCGGTTGTTGCTCGATACGGCGAGCAAATATTATAACTCCGGAACTCAAGACACGATTCGGTGGAGAAGCATCGGGGCGATTCCTTTCGTGAAAATTGAGTACAGGCTTACATCGCCCGAAGGAACTTGGAAAACGGTCACGGATTCCGCCCCGAATACGGGCTTCTATGCGTGGCACGTTCCTTCCGAGTCAGGATTGTTGGCGAAAGCAGTCAGTCCCGCATTGGGCTCGATGCGCATTCGCATCAGTGGCCCGGATTACGTTCGAGGAGATTCGATAAATGCTGGCGTGGTGATTGGCACCAGTATCTCTAAGTACGAATTTCGAGGCAATCTCTCTTTCTCCATCCCCGGTCGCGGTGCCGTGCTCGCGAACCTCGCCTCCGGATCCAAAATCGAGATCCGCGATGCGGGGGGTTCTCTCGTCAGCGCATTGACCCTCGACGGGAACCTCTCGTGGGACATGCTCGATGCGCGCGGGGCGCGCGTGCCTCCGGGCATGTACTTCCTCCGCGCGTTGCACGACGGCGTCGCCTACCGCGCGGGCAAGGCGTTGGTGTT
>CBFGVC010000204.1:0-3476 GCA_965652255.1 uncultured Fibrobacteria bacterium
AAACCCTGGAATCCAGCCCTCGAGCCCTTGACGTAAAGACGGCTACTCTCCACCCTCGCGCAGCGTCGGGCGGAGAGGGGCCGGGGGTGAGGCGCGTAGCGACGAAGTTCAGCCCCCGAAATACACCCCCTCCCCTCCCATCCATGTATATTTTCCGCCTCTTTATCACGTCCGAGCCCGCCCCCACATGAATTTTCGCCTCTCCGGGCCACGCGCCCTGTTCCTTTCGGCCTGCGCCGCCGGCCTCTCCGGGCTCCTTTCCGCCTGCGGACAATCGCCCGGCGAAACCGGCCTCGGCTACCTCGAATCCCAAGGCGTCCAACTCTCCGCCCCGCTTTACCGCCTCTCCCTCGAGGACCTGCCCCTCGACAGCGTGTTCGCGGTGGAAACCCCCGTCAACCACTTCGGCGAATCGCTGCTGGTGGTGGGGCGCGACGACCGCTACACCGCGCGGGCCAGGCTCGGCTTCCAGATCACCACCTCGCGCCAGCGCGACAGCCTCACGAGCGGACTGCACCTTCGCCTTGGGGCCTTGCCCTCGTCGGTGCCATTCGCCGGCCTCGAATGGCTGCGCGAATCATCCCGGGATCACGACAGCCTCAGGCTGCTGGTCGAGTCCGTCTCGTGGCCCGAGGGCGGTTCGGGATCGTACGGGGATACGCTGAACCTCTTCCACCGGCTCTTGCTGACCGCCCCGGTTCCCATGTCGACGCTGGACCCCCGGTTCCGCCGCCTCGACACGATCGTCGTGCACCCTTCCCAAGCGTATCCGGACTCGAACGCGCAACTGTCGCAGGCCGGCCCGCTCCCCAACCTCTGGCACCGCCTTCGCAACGACCATGGCGGGGATTCGACCAAGCGCTGGTTGGTCTTCGTCGAGATCTCCCCCCTCGCGCCCTCCGATTCGGGATGGTTCCCCTTCATTTCACAGGCCGCGGGCAACAGCGCCACGCTGCGCCTCTACAACTCGGGACTTTGGCTGGGCCGCCATGTGGCCGACAGCCTCCCGAGGGTGGGAACGCTGGTCGCCCCGTATCGCACCGGGCTGATGCAGGTTCCCGCCGCGAACTACGAAGTGAAGCACACCGGAAGCTCCACGCGCTCGCTGCTCTACGGGGTCGCGCGCGGCCTTCACTTGCGCGTGAACCGGGACACCCTCCTGCAGCGCATCCGGACGGCGCTCAATGCCCGCGAAGCGACCTTGGGCGACCGCCTCCTGGGCTCGGCCCCGGCCGGCGAACGCTTCGACCGCCGCTTCTTCGTGCCCTACGCGCGCCTGCGCCTGCCCGTCGACACGGCGCTCACGAGCGTGCAGGGCCCCTTCGCCCTCGACATGACCCTCTCTTCCGACGTGGACAGCCTCGATTCCGAGACGGAATCCTTCCGGGACGACATCGACGTGGCGGTGGGCGCGCAAATCGGCTTGCCGATGCGCGGGGGCGGATCGGGCTCGGTCCCGGACACGCTCGTCGTGGCCTACCGCGCGCATCCCGCCGACACGGCGTTGCGACAGATCCTCTACCACTGGGCCTCGCGGCCCACCGCCGCGGACACGGTCATCGTCGAGCCCAACGGCCTGAGGCGCGAGCTTGCGGCGCGCCGGCAAACGGCCTGGCCCCGCGCGACCACCCTGACCGTGCACCCCGAGGCCGCGCGGCTGCGCGTCGAGGTTTACTTCAGCGTCGCGTCGGTCACGGAACCCAACGCCATCTACGATTCGACGGGAAGGCAGGTCACCTCCTTCGCCGGGCAAAGCGCGCGGTACTTGCGGCCCGGCGCGGACTCGCTGGCCGTCCGCGCCACGCACGGCATCCGCAACGTCCTGAACCGCGTGCACGAGCCGGGGGTGGGTTCCGTGCCCGACATGCTGCTGCAAGGCGCGCGGCGCGCGGCCTTCGACACCTCGACGACGGAGTCGGGGAGCACCTACCGGCGCGTGCCGTATCCCGTGTTCGGCGAGGTCGACTTCAAGCGCGACGGCGACGGCAAGCTGCGCGTGGGACTCGACTTGTACCTGTATCCGCTTGAGGCTCGTCCATGACCCGCTCGTCCATGACCGGCTCGTCCACGACCCGCCGGGCCATGATCGCCGCGACCGTGAAGGAATCCTTCGTGAGAGACCAGACCCTGAAGGCCGCCGGCGCGGCCCCCGTCTTCCTTTCGGCGCTCGCGATCCTGGCGGGCACGGCGTTCGCCGAGTTCTCGCCGCTGTCGGTGCACCCCGAGGGCTACGGCATGCCCATCGCCACGATGGGATCGCGCGAGCGCGCCTTGGGCGAGGCCGGAGCCGCCTCGGCGACGGCCGGCGGGTTCCACGCGGCCAACCCGGCCCGCTCCGCCTTCCATGAGAAGACGGTGTTCACCGCCTCGCTCGAAAACGACGTCGACTGGCTGAGCGATGGAAACTCCACGGCCCGCATGACCACAGGAGCGTTCCCGAACCTGGCGACGCTCGTGAAGACCCGGGGCTTCGGCACGTTCGGAGCCTACTACCAGCAAACCCACCTGCGCAACTTCGAGGTGCGCCTCCCCGCCTCGGGAGACGCGCCGGCCTCCGGCTATCTTGCCGAAGGCGGACTTTACGCGCTGGGCCTCAGCTGGGGCTACGCCGTGCGCCCCTGGGTGGCGGTGGGCGTCTCGCAAAACCTCGTGCTCGGCCGCGACCGCTTCATCCGCGACGTGGATTTCTCCACGGCCGCGCCCGAAACCGAGGCCCTTTCCGACACGGCCATCGAAACCAGCAGCACGGGCCACTACCCCAGCCTTTCGCTGATGTTCCGCCTGCCCCGCAATTTCGACCTCGCCCTGGCCTACTCCCACTCGACCCGGCTGGAAGTCGACCGCTCGCGGGGAACCTCCTTTCAGGGATCCGATCCGATCTCCGACACCATTTCGGACCTGCCGAAAACGGTGACGATCGCGGCCGCTTGGCGCCCCGACCGCCGCCAGACCGCCGTTTTCGACCTGAGATACGAGCATTGGACCGGCGAAGACCCCCTCAATCCCGCCTGGCAGGTCGGAGCGGGGTACGAGTACCGGGACTCGGAGAGCCCCTTCGACGGGCTCTTGAAGCGCACCGCCTGGCGGGCGGGGGCCGGGTACAAGGTCCATTACCTGCGGGAAGTTCCCGAGATTTACGCCACGGCGGGATTCGGCCTGCCCTTGGGCCCACGGGGCCACCAGCTCGACTTCGCCGCCAAGTATGGACACCGTCGCTGGGAGAGTGGTACCTTGTTCACAGAGGATTACGTGAAACTGTCCGCCACCGTCGTGGGGGTAAGCGTCTGGGGACAACCGGCCCGCAGACGCAGGTAAGTTTCGCGTCGAAGGGGGGAACCGGTGAAGACACCGAAACGCGCCAAGACAAAGCAACCCCCAACCAAGAAATCCGCTGCCAAAAAATCCGCCGCCGCCGCCATTGGGACGAGGCACGCCTCGTCCATCAAAACGTCGGCCAAAAAGGCGGCAGCGAAGAA